>NZ_JAMDJP010000021.1:0-82113 GCF_023475945.1 Shewanella sp. 8A | reverse complement strand
CGCCTAATTTAAAGGCTAAGGTGTAATCTCGTTGTGTGCGCTTACGGCTTGAGTTAATTGATGTTGTCATAAAGAAGTCCTCTTTATGTCAACGTATTTCAGGACGAGACATTATTCCAATAAAAAGCCCGTCAATCGACGGGCTTTTTATTGGGTCAAACTCACAGCTTAAGGCGCCATCACCTGTTTAAAGCTATTGAGCATAGAACGATCGGTGCGGGCTTTTTTCAACTTACGCAGGCTTTCCTTGAGCGACTCATCGGCCAAACGGGTAAATATCCCGTTGTATTCCTTCTCGTTAATCGCTTCATCCGTATCCGCCTGCTCAGAAATCTCCTGTGCAACACGGCTGAGTTGCAACCAAGCATTAGCGATATAAAAACCATGGAATTCAGCCTGTGGCATTAAATTACGCGCACTGGCGGGTAACGCATCCCACGCTTGGCTAAATTTAGTTTCTCTGTCTTCTAACAGCTCGGCACATAAACCTTGATAGGCCGCTAATAGGCTCTCGGGCAATTTCGCCATAGGTAACACTTTATTGGCAACATTGTAAGAAATGCGCTCGGCAGTTTCGCGATACTCAACTGATACTTCAGCCATAATTTCTCTCTTAACTTAAGCGGCTTAAAATTGGCCGCTAATATACAAACCATAAACCCCATTGTGGGCTAAAGGTGTCACAGTGATCCCTTTATAGGGCTCAGTAAAATACCAACCCGCCAGTGCGCCAATGGCAGCGCCGGCGAGGACATCTTCTAAATAGTGCTTATCGCTCTCGACTCGGGTATAACCCACATAAGTCGCAGCAAGATACGCAGGCAGACCATATTGCCAGCCATAACGCTGCTGAATAAACGTGGCTGCCATAAAACTATCCGAGGTGTGCCCGGATGGGAAAGAATCATCACCACTGCCATCGGGTCTATCCTTATTGACACCCAGCTTAAGCCCTTCGACTATGACTCGGCTCGAGACTGCTGCTTTAAGTAATTGCCACGAGCCTTCATTCCCCTCTTCATAGAATAGGGTCGCGCCCAAAGCCGTCGCCGGCAGGAGTAAATGAACCACATCGCCCGAGGTCTCGATATCATCCGAGTTTGCCCAACTCGCTCCCGAGAACAGTAACAGTGCGGCACAGAGTAATTTTTTCAAGGGTTTTCCTTATTGGGTGAGATCCAAGGCGACGTTTATACCTTGATAGCGGAATGAATGCAAAAATTGCCAATACACAATGTAAACAATTAGTGAAAAACTTATGTTAGGATAATAGTTAGCTATCTGTTTCAAAGTGAACAGGAAATCTATCTCTTGCGATATTGCCGACGATTCTTTGCCATAGCACTACTCCTCTTCACCGGGCAAGCATACCTAGCTTTAGCTGAAGAGCCGCCACAGGTCGAACAAATATTCAAATTATTTGATAGCGGCGAGACAATGTCCCGTGAAGCCATCGAGAAAAATATTGCTTTACTAGAGCAGTACATCTCAAGTGATGATATAGAACGTATTGAAAAACTGAACCAAATCAAGTGCTGGAGCCAACCTTCAGATGATGAAGGCCAAATAACTAACGCGCTTAATTATGCCGAGCAAATGCTCTCACATATTCCATCTACCGCTTCGGCCCATTTTATTACCGATATAACCCTTTGCCATGCTTGGTTTTTACAGCTAAGTGGTGATATTAGTGGAGCTATGGAAGGTTATAATAAAGGCGTGAAAAGCGCATACGCGCATGAAGATATAAAACTCATTGCCGATGCCCGCAGTCTTCGTGGAGCACTACACTCCTATATTGGTGACTTTTCAGAGGCATTAGACGATCTTGTCACCGCACAAGGGCTTTATGAATCATTAAATCTCACAGGCTGGGCCAATATAAACTTGACCGATATTGCCACCAGCTTTAGACGCTATGGCGACCCTGAAAGCGCAATAAAATACTATCAAAAACTCAAAGAGTTATATTTAAAAAATGGCAATATGGATCAAGTTGCTGGTGTAACTTCAGATATTGGACTCGCCCTAGATGAAATAGGGGAGCATGAGCAAGCAATAGAGAACTTTCGCTTTAGTTACCAATACTTTAAAGACCACAAGTACAAGCTTGTGGCTGCAATAAATGCAACGAATATTGCCTACAGTCTTATTCAATTAAACCGGTTACAGGAAGCGGAAAACTATTTAAAGGAGGCTGCACTCGACATTACAGAGAAAGAGCCCGGAGCTTATAGTTTTATGAAGCTTTTTATGGCAAAAATCCTTTCTCAACAAGCTCTTTACCCAGAGGCGCTAACTGAACTAGCCTCAGCCGAAAATGCTTTTCGGACCATGCATAATGACCGTGGTCTTATTCAACTGTTACAACTCAAGAGTGATATCTATGCTGCGATGGGGGACTTACAGCAAGCCTACTATACTCTGCAGCAATTTGTTGATCTAACAAAGAAAGTTGATAACAACTCCACGGCTCACCAGACAACTGAATTAAAAGTAAAATTTGATACCAGTAGGATCGAGTCTGAAAACAAGCGATTGATTGATAATCAAAAATTAAAAGAGCAAGAATTAGCCTTGCTCGAAAAAAATAAGTCACTACAGCTTATCATTCTGCTGTTGACGGGCTGTATTTTGGGCATAGTGTCGCTATTTGCCTATAAGCAAGTGCACAGAAACCGCCAACTACAAACCATCGCCTTAACCGATTATCTCACCCAATTGCCTAATCGCAGGCATATATATGCCCAAGCAGAACAGTATTTTCAGCAAGCGATTAAACAGCAAATGCCTTTTTCGATCATCATCTTCGATGCCGATCATTTTAAAAAAATCAACGATAACTTCGGCCACGAAATTGGCGACCAAGCACTTTTAACCATAGCCCAGGCCTGCAAAGAATTTGCCGCGGACCGCAATCAAGTCGGCAGGATCGGCGGTGAGGAGTTTTTGATCTTATTACCCAATACCAGCGCTGAACGCGTTTGGGAGCTGGCCCATGAATTACAAAGCTTAATCAGCCGTTACGGCACCATTAATTTACCGGAAGAGTTAAAACTGACCGTCAGTGCAGGAGTTGCCACCTTATGTCCAGAGACAAAGCCTCAAGATGAAAGCTTTGCCCGTTTACTGAAACGGGCAGATAGCGCGCTGTACGAAGCCAAAAATGCCGGAAGAAACTGTGTTAAAGCTGCGGAACTTACCTGCTAGCTGAATTATTTTTACGCCAAAAAATCTGATTTTCGAGGGGGGGCTGCAGTGCGCCAAACCATTTTTGATAGACCTTTGCAAACTCCCCTGACTCTTTTAGCTTTTCTAACTCAACTTGCCAACGCTGCACAGTCTCGGCTGGTGTCCCCTTCGAGAAAGCAAGATAAAGATGGATTTCAGCGATAATATAAACAGGTTTAATAGCCGATTCCTTCGCCCCAACATCTTCAAGTATATGCTTTACCGCCAGATCAGCCTGACACCAGAATCGTATCCGCGAAAACAACAGCTGTTTAGCCGATTGCTGTGGAAAACTTGCCACTAAGAGGGCATTAACTCCCTGCTGTTGCAACAGTTGTGCCCCCACAGACTCTCGATACACACCAACAATTCCCGCCGTATTCACATCCAACAAGTGATTGATGCTGATAGGATCGTCCGCTCTGGTGTAAAGAGTAATGTTGCTAATCGCGATGGGACCAATAAAATCAAAATTGGCTTCCCGCTCATCGCTAATAGATGTCGCAAACAGCAGCACATTTGCCGTTGTACTCGCGATCGAATACGCCCGCGCCCAAGGCAATACTTCAATCTTTTCTTGCTGTCCAAGGCGAGCTTGCAGCATATTCACCAGTTCCACCCCAAAACCAGTGGGTACACCATCTTGCTCAAAACTCATAGGCGGCCAAGCTTCTGTGACTAAACGCACTGGAGCGGCTACCGCAAAGCTTAGCCCTGAATAACCTAAGCTCACACCTAATAACAATCGATAGCAGTACTTGGAAATGGCGGATAACATAGGCAAGGCCGAAGGGGAGGTTAATCTTAATCATAGATCTAATTTACGCACAGAAGAAAGTAACAATTGCTGTTTGGCTTAAATCCCCGAAACACTAAACTCGTCCGTAGCGGCTTAAAACTGCTATCATAGAGCAATCTTATTAAGTTCAACGCAGCTTCCATGTCAACCACAGCAACCTCTCCCGCCAATATTCCCGATGCAGCCACCCTATCCCGCCTCGCTTTACAAATTAAAAACTGGGGAAAGGCGCTCGGTTTTGCCCAAATAGGGATTTGTGACACCGATTTAACCGCGGAAGAAGCTAAGTTGGAAGCGTGGTTAGATAAAGGATATCAAGGAGAAATGGCCTACATGGCCACCCATGGCATGATGCGTGCCCGCCCCCACGAGTTGCACCCTGGCACAGTTCGAGTGATTTCTGCTCGGATGGATTATTTGCCGCCAGAGGCGGGGTTTGCCACTAACTTAGCCTCGCCGAATATGGGCTATATCTCGCGTTACGCAGGCGGTAGGGATTACCACAAACTTATCCGTGCCCGCTTAAAAAAGCTGGGCGATCAAATCAGTAGCGAGCTTGTCGCCTTGGGGTTTGATGCCGCCGACTTCAGGCCCTTTGTCGATTCGGCCCCAGTGCTAGAACGCCCACTCGCCGAAAAAGCTGGCATAGGTTGGACAGGTAAGCACTCACTTATCCTTAATCACGATGCTGGCAGTTGGTTCTTCCTCGGGGAATTACTGATCAACCTGCCCTTACCCGTAGACATTCCGATCCAAGAAGACTGCAACACCTGCGTGGCCTGCATCACCTCCTGCCCGACAGGCGCCATAGTCGAGCCTTATACCGTGGATGCACGGCGCTGTATTTCTTATCTCACAATCGAATTACAGGGTGCCATTCCCGAGGAGTTTCGCCCCTTAATGGGAAATCGCATTTACGGTTGTGACGATTGTCAGTTGGTGTGTCCGGTCAATCGCGAGGCGCCGCTGACTCAGGAGAGTGATTTCCACATTCGACCTAAACTCAAGCAGCCTGAACTGCTCACCTTGTTTGCGTGGAGCGAAACCGAGTTTCTTAAACAGACCGAAGGCAGCGCCATTCGCCGTATTGGTCATCAGCGCTGGCTACGCAATATCGCCGTCGCCCTAGGCAATGCGCCGAGTTCGCCGCAAATCATCGCCGCCCTTAAACAACGTAAAGCCCAAGCAGATGTCGATGAAATGGTGAAAGAACATATCGATTGGGCCCTAGTGCGGCAACGTGCGGGCGGCTCACAAACCAATAACCGTAAAACGGAGCGACTGGTTAGGGTCATCCAAAAAGGCTTACCACGGGATGCCTAGCATCTTAGCTTAATGCCTTAATTCATACTGGCAACAATCACTTGTGTGGCATCAAAGCAGGCAAAGCATGGCTCGCCTACGTTGAGCGTTTGAATATCGGCCAGTGGCATCACCGAATAGATAATCTCTTTGCCACCAATTTCTATGGCTAGTTCAGCCTTATCGGCCAGTTCAGTCACACTCAGTAAGTGCCCACTGACACAATTTTGCCCAGCGCTCTGGCAGGCATAACGATTGGCCGTCACCGCGGGTGCCTTAAACAACAATAGAATCGATTGGTCCAAAGCTAACTGCAGACGCTCAAAACTGGCATGGGTCACTGAGATTTGGATCTGTTGCCCCCCCGCCAATGTCACCTTCAGGCTGTCATTCAAACCGAGTGGCTCAATGCTGTGGATACGCCCCGTTAATTGGTTGCGAGCACTGGTTTTAAGGGAGAAATGCGCCATCACATCTAACAAACTGTGCATATCGACCGAATCATCAAGCAACGCCGACAGCGCCATTTCCTGCACCTGCGAGGTGATGGAATACACCTTAAGTAAACGCTCACCAAACTCGGTAAGTTTGGCGCCACCACCGCCCTTACCACCCTTTTCACTGCTGACGACGGGCTCGGGCATAGTGGTGTTCATCTCGTTTATTGCATCCCACGCGGCCTTATAGCTGATCCCCGCCAACTTAGCGCCCTGGCTGATAGACCCAGTATTAGCCACTTGGCGTAGCAAAGCTATCCGCCGAGGATTGGCGAAGGGTTTATCCCCCAATGACAATGTCAATAGTGCGTGTAAGTCCATGTTCCTGCGCGCCTTAGCTTAAGTGAATGCTATTGTCCCCGATCAATCTTGAGATACCAATACGTACGGTCGGAATTCTCCGCCGAGGTATTAGCGTTTTCGCCAATAAACCGAGCCGAGATCACTAATTTACGCATCGGGACTTGAATGATCGATATATAGATTGGTATATAACGATCACTTTTTATCACGGAGGAACACCATGAGCTCGCTCAAACACTTTTTACGCTTTACCACAGCCTCAGTCGTTGGCTTAGCCCTCAGTTGCAGCATCAGCTTTGCCGCAGACCAAGAACAAGTGACGGTTTTTGCCGCCGCATCCCTCACGAATGCGCTTAATGAGATTGGCCAGCAGTACGAAAAGGAACATCAAACGAAAGTGATTTTCTCCTTCGCCTCCTCCTCAACACTCGCCAAACAAATCGCTAATGGTGCGCCCGCCGATCTGTTTATCTCCGCCAACCAAAAATGGATGGATTACCTCGTCGAGGCCAAGGCGGTCAATGCCAATAGCCGCATTACCCTGTTAAAAAATACCTTAGTGCTGATTGCCGAAAAGAATAGCCCAGTAGACCAAATCACCCTAAACAGCGATTGGGATATTAAGGCCGCGGTCAATGGCAGCCGCTTAGCGGTGGGCGACCCTGATCATGTCCCAGCCGGACAATACGCCAAGCAAGCGCTTGAAAACCTGAATCTTTGGAAAACCGCCGAGCCACTGCTGGCGAGAGCAAACAATGTCCGCGCCGCTTTAGCATTAGTGGAACAGGGCGAAGCCCCGCTCGGTATCGTGTACTCGACCGATGCCAAAGTGGCACAAAAGATTAAAATTGTGGCAACCTTCCCCGCCACCAGCTATAGCCCGATTGAATATCCCAGCGCCTTAACTAAGCAAGAATCAACCGCCAGCGCTAAAAACTTTAATCAATACCTTCAAAGCTCAAGTGCAAAAGCAGTATTTGAAAAATATGGCTTTGGAGTGAACTAGTGCTGAGTGATGTTTTAGTAAGTGGCTCGCTGTTTAACGGGCCACTGCTCAGCGAATACGAAACCGCCGCGCTACTGCTGAGCCTCAAAGTCT
Organism: Shewanella sp. 8A; assembly: GCF_023475945.1. NCBI lineage: Bacteria > Pseudomonadati > Pseudomonadota > Gammaproteobacteria > Alteromonadales > Shewanellaceae > Shewanella > Shewanella sp. 8A. The sequence continues at coordinate 74,882 of NZ_JAMDJP010000021.1, read as the reverse complement.
CGGCGGTTGCCGTGCTCGCCAGTTTACCCTTAGGCATTTTATGCGCTTGGTTGCTGGCGCGCGTAGAGTTCCCCGGTAAGGCTGTCTTCGACAGTCTCCTACATCTCCCACTGGTGTTACCGCCCGTGGTGGTCGGTTACCTGCTGCTCATCAGCATGGGGCGTCAGGGCGTAATCGGACAATGGCTCTATAACTGGTTTGGCGTAAGTTTTAGCTTTAGCTGGCGCGGCGCGGCACTCGCCGCCGCTGTGGTCTCCTTTCCTTTAATGGTCAGAGCCATACGTCAATCCTTCGAAACCGTCGATATACGCCTCGAACAGGCGGCGCGCACCTTGGGAAGCAGCCGCTGGCGGGTATTTTTGACCATCACCCTGCCGCTCACCTCGCCCGGAATAGTGTCGGGAATGATCATCGCCTTTGCCCGCAGCCTAGGGGAATTTGGCTCGACAATTACCTTCGTCTCCAATATTCCCGGCGAAACTCGCACCATTCCGCTGGCCATGTATTCCTTTATCGAAACACCGGGGGCGGAATATCAGGCAATGCGCCTGTGTATCATCTCGATAGTGATAGCGCTGGCCTCCTTACTCGCCTCCCAATGGCTCACAAAAAAAGCCCTCAAAAGAACGGCAAGCGTATGTTAAACATCAATATTGAAAAACAACTCGGCCAACTACAACTCAAGGTGTACACCCATTTACCATTACAGGGCGTCACAGCCGTATTCGGCCGATCAGGAGCGGGCAAAACCTCCTTAGTGAATTTACTCGGCGGATTAACCACGCCAGACAAAGGCGAAATTAGCCTGGGCGATACACTATTGTTCAAGCATAAAACCGTTAATCTGCCCCCTGAAAAACGCCGAATTGGCTATGTCTTTCAAGAAGCGAGATTATTTCCCCATTACAGTGTGAAGGGCAATCTCACCTATGGGATGCGTCATAAAGCACCTGAATTGTTTGATAAAGTTGTCTCGCTACTGGGTATAGAAAAACTCTTAAGCCGCTATCCCAGCACACTGTCTGGCGGTGAAAAACAACGGGTCGCCATTGGCCGAGCCCTACTCACCTCGCCGCAAATGCTATTGATGGATGAGCCCTTAGCTTCCCTCGATTTACCCCGAAAACGCGAATTGCTGCCTTACCTACAAACCCTAGCGCAGGAATTGAAGCTACCAATCGTCTATGTGAGCCACAGCTTGGATGAAATCCTACAACTTGCCGACCATATGTTGGTGTTACATCAAGGAAAAATGATCGCCCAAGGACCGCTAACACAGGTATGGAATAGTGAACAAATGCGCCCCTGGGTACCATTGCAGGAATTAAGTTCGCTGCTGAGCGCCAGAATCGCCGACAGACATCCTGATTATCCAATGACCAGACTGTTGATGGATGACGGCAATCAGCTCTGGGTCAGCGGCCAATTGCCCCCCACCCATAAACAGTTAAAGGTACGCATTCAAGCGAACCATGTTTCGGTTTGCACTGAAGAACCTAAAGGCTCGAGTATTCGTAACTTACTAAGAGGAAACATAAAAGAGCTCTACCCCAGCGATAATGGCGAGCAAATTCAGCTAAAAATTGCACTAGGCAAAGAAGAACTGTGGGCCAACATCACCCCATGGGCTTGTGACGAGTTACAACTCGCTCCAGGAAAGGCTATCTATGCCCAAATCAAAGGCGTGACTATGACACAAATGGATATTGCCGAGTCCCACTAAGTTGCATGTTTGGAGCAAATTTAAGACACAAAAAAACCGACTCTAGGTCGGTTTGAGTCCCTTTGAAAGGGATGGTACCAGAGGACGGACTCGAACCGTCACGCTTTTAAGGGCGGCGGATTTTGAATCCGCTGTGTCTACCGATTTCACCACTCTGGCATTATCAATACTTAGAGCTAATAAAAACAACTAGCTGGCTTTAAGTGCTGGGAATTATACCTTTGCCAAAGACAATGGCAAGCCCTTTTAAAGACCTTGTTGGCAAATTAGTTTTAACCGCTCAAAAATCCGGCGTCTATTAATTTTACCTTGCATATTGCTCGATGACTCTTAAAACAGCATCTTAATCTACTCAGCGCCATGGGAAAGTAAAAACTGCGTATATTCCTTGTCACTTTTTTGAATATGGTTAACCAACCAAGATTTTAAGAATGCCATTAACTCGTCAGCCACATCTTCACCTCTACCAACCCGCTTTTGAAAATCAAGCACTTGACCAACAAGCTGCGCATGTTTCTCCTTATGGGCAATAGTTTGTGGGTATCCAAAACGAGCAAACAACTCTTCTTCATAGGAAAAATGATTCGCGGTGTAATCCACAAGTCCTTGAACAATCCGTTTAATCGCTTCGAGGCCATAGGCTTCGCTTAAGGTACGGTGCAATTCGTTAACAAGAGAGACTAAGCGTTGATGCTGGCGGTTAATCTCCGGCATACCGATATCAAGTTCTGGCCCCCATTTTACAAATAGTTGGCTTTGGGCTTGATTAGAGGTAAATAGCTGCTTATCCACATGGAAACGATGTAGCAGTGAACCAATCTCCTGAGACATATTATAAACCTTAAGACTAGATAGATTGGTTAGATTAGTATGATGTGCATTTTTCAACGCTAATTCAGTCATCGCGTTGATATTTTTGTTAATTTCCTCTGCAACTGCATGCTGCTCTTCCGATGCAGTGGCAATTTGATGAGACATATCCGTAATGCTTTCAACGTGAGTGACAATTTCACCCAAAGATTGATGCGCTTTCTCTACCATCAAGGCGGTTTCATCGGCGATAGTGACGTTTTTTAACATCACTTCAACCCCTTGTTGAGCGCCCTTTTGTAATGCGGTTATCTGCTGTTGAATTTCGGCGGTCGCCTCTGAGGTACGTTTTGCCAAATTACGGACTTCATCGGCAACAACCGCAAATCCACGGCCATGCTCACCCGCTCGGGCACTCTCAATCGCCGCATTAAGAGCCAATAAGTTGGTTTGTTCGGCCACTTGCGAGATAGTCTCAATAATGCTGCTAATGCTATTCGTATCGGCGGCAAGGTGTTCAATCACTGCTTTTGTTTGGTGAATTTGCGAAGTCATATCGCTGATTTTATTGACAATAGCGCCCATGACTTCATCACCATGTTTAGCTGAAGTCTGCGCAATATCAGCGGCTTGCGCGGTATTAGCCGCATTGTGTGACACTTCTTGTACGGTTGAAACCATCTGGGTCATGGCCGTTGCCGCAAGCTCGGTTTGACGTTCTTGCTCCAAAACGCCTTGTTTTGCCTGCTCACTAATCGTCTTTATGTCGGTGGCGACCTTCTTCATCCATTCGCTGGTATCAACTAGAGATAGAATAGTACGACTCACATCTTCGCCCATGCGATTGATGCTGTGAACGACAGTGTGAAACACTCCCGCATCTTTCTCATCAAGCTGGTAACTCAAATCACCGTCACCCAAGTGATGAGCCGCACGCTCGAGGTGCCTCAGATTACGGATAAGTTTGTTAATGTTAAAAAATAGAATAAGGGCAAGTGCGATTAAACATAAGGTTGCAACCCAATGCGCGCTACTAAGCAAACAATAAAGGGGATATAAAAGTAAGACCATAGGAGCGAAAATAATACCATATCCCATAGTGCCCTTTTTAACAGTGGTGCTAGCCATTTTTGGCTCCTTCAAAAATGCAGTCTAACTTCAATCAATGCTAAAACGGATTAGCAAATACCTTGTTCTTGGTATCACTTAATAGTTACTACTCTTAAGACTAGTCCCGAATGAAGTAAGAAACAAAGCCCAAAAGATTGAGTTTGATAAAATTTCATCACCCGCTAAATTTGAAGTAGATCACAGGGTTAATCTTTGGTTACAAGATTGTTTTAGGACGTCGATTTTTTATTGATCAGGATCAGTATTTGCTGACAGTAAGAGCGCTAGTGTATGGATGACTTCACAAGAAAGAGGATTTCAATCATGGCATTTTGGTTAGATTTAATGTTCGGTAACCCAATTGGTTTACTTTCAATGATCGTTATCTTTAGCACTATAGGGATAATTTCTTATATCACTTGGATGTTTATCGTGAAGTCAGCGCAACAATCGTAGTTTTTGCTTCCAAATTGTTATTCTGTTCATTGTAGCTTGTAAAAATTGCACGTTGTTATGGGGGTTCCATTAACCCCCATTTTTTATGCCTGTAATTTCGAGTTAGAGCCAACGCTACACTTAAGCTGCGTGTTTACGGTTTTGTACTAAGCCATTGAGAAACTGCGGGCGCGCTTTAATCAGATGTTGCATTTCTTCTTCACTTGGTTCCCCTGCAGGTAAACGTAAAACGCCCCGATTTAAGTAGATACGTGCTTTCATCGAAATTTTATAGTCTGCTGTGGGCCCTTGGATTGCGTAATGACGTTCATTACCTAAACATTCGAGGATACAGGCACTGAGCAAACTTTTGACCGCGGGTTCGTTTTGCGGCAATGTCAAAATAGTGGCTCCTTGCAAAAAGAATTCTCGTAATAATGCTCGCTCTGCACGATCCAGCAAATTAACTTTTGCTTCAATGGTCTCGGTGATGCGCTTATCACTTAAATGACGAATCGACTCATCTAATCCCAAGTTCAATAACTGAGTTAAAAAATACGCGATCGAGATAATAAGTCCAAGCCCGACAAAATGTGCGTGCTCGGGTACAAACTTATCCAGTGCCAGCAAAGTAAGAATATTTGACGGCATCGCCAATAAAACTGCACAACTCACCATTAGCCACAGCATAACCCGAAACATTACCTTCTTAGGGTTAAACAACTTCACTGAATCGAATTTGAGTTTAATCATAGTGTTATCCCAGTGACAAAAAATTGAACTTAGCCAAGACCAAGCAAGTTTGATGCCATTGCTTTATTCAATATTGAGGGATTTTTCACTGGGATAACATGCGAAATTTTTTAAGCTTGAGTCTATGCTTATAAGCATCCAACTTGCTATCAGATAAAGATTATTTAAGATGCTGACATTCTTCAGTCAATTTATAAAAAGCCCGATTGGTAGGCACCTCACCTTGTCAATTGTGCTATTCAGCTCCTTAATCACACTAATGACGACAGCCTACCAACTCATTAGCGATTATCGTGGCGATGTTAGTCGGATTGATCGGGTATTTTCTAATATCGAGAAAGCTAACCTGGATGTATTAGCCGCAAGTATTTGGGTAATAGATGAAAGACTGATTAACACCCAACTAAATGGTCTCATCCAACTACCTGATATTAACTACATTTCAATCAAAGATGATAGTGGTCAATCGTGGAACGGAGGAACCCCAAAACCAACTCATACTTTAAATAAAATCTTTCCTCTGGTGTATAAATCACCGACCGACAATATCAACGTTGGTACTTTAGAAGTACAAGTAGACATGGATGCCATTTATGACCGCCTTTACGATAAAGCCATCCTTATTTTACTCTCCAATGGCATAAAAACCTTCTTAGTCGCTGGATTTATTCTATTTTTAGTCTGGTACAACATCACTAAACATCTCGATAAACTCAGTAAATACTGCAAACGGATTAACTTAGACGCGGACTTCGAACCCCTTCAATTTGAACGTAAGGAGAAAATCGATGAGTTTAAACAAGTTGCTGATGCGATTAACAGCATGCAAGGGCAACTTCGCAGCTCATTTGAAGCACTGAAAAGTTCTAAAGCAGAGTTACAAACAGCATTAGAAGATAGAGAGCGTTTACTGAAACTCGAACGTAGTTATAAGGAAGAACTAGCAAGACAAGTTAAAGAGCGAACCCAAGAGTTAGAGCAATCCTTAGCCGCTCTAAAGCGCGCACAGCAGGTGTTAGTTGAACAGGAAAAAATGGCCGCCTTAGGAGGATTAGTGTCTGGTGTGGCGCACGAAATTAATACCCCCATTGGTATTTGCTTAACGGCGGCCAACGCACAATTAAATCATATAGAAGAACTCATTGAGCTTATCCATAGTGAGCACGCGACACTCGACGAAATCAATGCGATTTTGGACGAGTATCAACAAAGCTGTGAGCTTATAGTTCGTAATATCACCAAAGCCAGCAGCCTAATTCAAAAATTCAAGACTATTGCTATCGACCGCAGCCACGAAGAGCATCAGTGCATCAATCTGCAAAGGCAGCTTAAAGAGATTTTAGCGTCTAGCTTGATAATGCATCCTAAACTCAACGCAAAAACCGACCTACAAGTCGATCCCAACTTAAATATTCAAACTAATGTGAGTCTATTAAACCAAATCGTCAGTAATATATTGTCCAACGCTTATACCCATGCATTTCAAGACCGAGAAGATAATCAGATACAAATCTCCGCCAGTATTGAGCAGGGCTTTGTGAATATCAGCATCCAAAATAATGGCGTCGCAATCCCCCCCGAAGTCGCTGAACATATGTTCGAGCCTTTCTTTACCACCAATAGAAGTAAAGGCGGCACGGGATTAGGTTTATCCGCTGCCTTTAATGCAGTCACCTTGTTAAAAGGTTCAATGAGCTATCAAGCAGACTCTTCACTTGGCGGCGCGCAATTTAACATTCGCATTCCTCTTAACCAATGCGATGCGCCTAAGATAACCACTCACCACGAGTTCACTATTTGAAAATATTTAGAACAATAAAACATACAAATTGGATTATTCGTTAGCTAATTGTGCCAACCGAGAAAGGACACGGCTCGCCGCCACAAATCCAAAAGTACCAGTGACCATAGTCACAGCACCAAACCCCGAAGCACAATCCATCCGCATGCTACCATCGGCGGTGGCTTTAGTACTACAAACCGAGCCATCAGCTTGAGGGTAAACGAGCTGTTCACTAGAAAAAACGGCATCCACAGCAAAACGACGTTGTACATTTTTGGAGAAGTTATATTCACGGCGGAGAATATTACGCACTTTTGCAAGCAACGGATCTTGATAGGTCTTAGCCAAATCAGTCAGTTGGATCTGTGTTGGATCAACTTGCCCACCAGCACCACCTACGGTCACTATCTTGATTTTTTGACGTTTGCACCAAGCAATAAGCGCTGCTTTTTGTTTAACCGCATCAATACAATCAACAACATAATCAATATTGCCGCCTGACTGAGAACCTAGTAAATAGTCACCCAGATTGTCGACCGTAATAAAATCTTCTACTTCATTGACTTGGCAATCAGGATTAATCTCGCGGATCCGTTTGGCCATAACTGCAACCTTAGAATCGCCAATAGTTGAGGTAAGCGCATGAATTTGACGGTTAGTATTGGTCACGCAGATATCATCTAAATCAATTAAGGTAATTTGACCAATACCACTCCTTGCCAATGCCTCAGCCGCCCAAGTGCCCACACCACCAATACCAATTACCACGACATGAGATGCTGCAAATTTCGCAAGCGCTTTTTGCCCGTACAAGCGGCCTATGCCACCAAAGCGATTTTGATAGGCTTCAGTCATCAATACTTACCTTATTTATATCTAGCGAACCCGGCCGCAACGAGAAGGAGGAGAAACACTTACCAACGCAGCATAATGCATGAAAAATGCGCCGAAGATTCTAAACGATTTAAGCCAAAAACCGAAATCAAACTCAACCCATGAGCTAAAAGATACAGCTAGATTTTAAAGTAAACCACTCGGCTTTCCTAAGGCACTGAGCAGACATGTTTGCGCGAATGCGAGTGTAAGCGCTAAACCCACGTTGATTGACGGCTTTACTCGTCAATAATCATTCCTCGTTTCGCAAGCACAAGCTTGCCATAACGAATAAAATTCACACTCAAAACGTCAATACGCCCTAATACTATGGTCTAGGATCATGGCTATCGCATTGAACTAATGCTTATGCTAGCTGAGTTAATACAATATCTAAATAATAGATCATCAACAACAATTAAATTTTTGATTTTAAACATATTTAACAACATCCCCTCAGGCATTTTGTTGCTAAAAAGTAACTTTACTTGTTTTTTTTATTGTACTCGGTACCCAATAACACCAACTCACGCGTATATGACAAACTTGCGACAACATTAGTATATGCTACAGTTAGGCCCGCCGGTCTGTATATGCTACGGCACTTCGCATACCTCTTTAGTAGTATGCCAAAAATACAGTTTTATCTCTTACACGCCGATTTTCGGTCAAGTGATAGGGAAATGTCCTAAAAAACCCCGAATACAGACAAGGAGAGCTAAAAACTTGATCTATGACACAGCCTGCAAGGCATAAAACTGTAAAAATCGGCGGCAACTTTGTTACTTATTTCTGTAACAAACGTGTTAAACCACACAAAAACCATGAAAAATGGATAAGAACTTAGGTTCGAGGGAGCACAAAACATGAAAAAGACATTCATCTCTGCATCAGTTGCATCAGTATTAGCGCTGGCTTCATTCGGTGCGCTAGCCGAAGGCCCAAGCTTCTATGGTCGTTTAGAGCTTGCATTAACTAATACTGAAACAGGTGCAACTCTACAATCAGGCACCAATGGTGTTGATACTAAAAACTATGCTGATGAAAACAATGCTGGTACCTATTTAGAAAACAACTTCTCACTGTTAGGTGTTAAAGGTACTGAGAAAATCGCTGATGGCTATGATGTTGTTTATCAAATGGAATTCCAAGTTGAAAACACTTCTGGCTCAGGTGATGTGTTCAAAGCTCGTAACACTTTCCTCGGTTTAAAAACTAATGCAGGTACTGTATTAGTGGGTCGTAATGACACAGTATTTAAGCAAGCAGAAGGTAACGTAGACGTATTTGGTAACACCAACGCCGATATCGACCGTTTAGTCAGCGCACAAACTCGTAGCGCAGATGGTGTATGGTACTACTCACCAAAAATCGCTGATTTAGTGACCTTAAACGCCACTTACCTGTTCGATGATAACGACACTACTGCAAAAACCACCGAAAGCTTATACGCTCTGAGTGCAACTCTGGGTGATAGCAAGTTCAAAGATCAAAACTACTATTTAGCAGTTGCTTATAACAAAGGTATTGCGGGTGTTGATGCATACCGTGGTGTAGCACAAGTTAAATTTGGCGATTTCAAAGTGGGTGGTTTATTCCAAAACTCTGAAAGCGTAACTGATAGCTCAGTAGATGGTAACACTTACTTTGTTAACGTTGTTTACACTTTAAACGGTGTTAACCTGAAAGCCGAATACGGCTTTGATGAAACGGGCTTTGGTAACTACTACAAAAACGTTACCACTGGTACAAACCTGTTAAAAGGCGCAGACATCAGCGTACAAAACTTCAACGTGGGTGCTGACTACCGTTTCTCTAAATCAACTATGGTATACGGTCAATACGCAATGTACCGTGGTGACCATGTCGTAGCAGGTAACAAAGTAGACCTACAAGACGACAACGTATTCTCTGTTGGTGTACGTTACGACTTCTAATATCCTTACGGATATTCGCTAATAAAAACCTACCGCAAGCGGTAGGTTTTTTTATGCCTTGTATTTAAGAAAAGTGACTCTGTAGCGCATAACTCTGAGAATAAAAAAGCCACTCCAGTGAAACTTGAGTGGCTTTGATTAACGGTTTTGATAACTTCTGCTGGCTACCTCTTACGCAGCCTCAAATTAACAGTTAAATGCTAGGCAAGACCTCAGCACCTTCGCCTAATTCCACACTATCAACACGCTGTAATCCACGTGGTAATTTTGCCCCACGACGTCCGCGCTCACCGCGATAATGCTCTAAATCACTTGGTTTAAGTGTGAGTTTGCGCTTACCCGCCCACAAGGTAACTGGAGTATCTGCTGGCACAAGTTGTAAATGTGTCATTAACTCTTCACGGTTTTTAGCGCGCTCGCTTGGAATACCGATAATCTTATTACCTTTACCCTTAGATAATTGCGGCAATGCTTCCAATGAAAACAGTAGCATACGACCTTCATTGGTGATGGCAAGGATAGACATCTCTCGATTACGATCAATCGGTTTGGGTGATAAAGACTTGGCATTCGTCGGTAAACTCAATAGCGCTTTACCCGCCTTATTACGAGACACCATGTCATTGAAAGTACAAATAAAGCCATAACCTGCATCGGTTGCTAAGAGGAAGCATTGCTCGTCTTCCCCCAAAATAACATGCTGCATGGTCTCACCAGATGCCATATTAAAGCGCGTAGTAATGGGCTCACCTTGGGTACGAGCCGATGGCAGACTATGACTATCGGTGGCAAAGGCGCGACCGGATGAGTCAATAAACACTGCCACCTGATTACTACGCCCGATGGCACTACAGAGATATTGATCGCCCGCCTTATAGGATAAAGACTCGGCATCAATATCATGGCCCTTAGCACAACGCACCCAACCTTTTTCTGATAACACCACAGTCACAGGTTCACTCGGGGTAAGCTCTTGCTCTGTTAAGGCGCGGGACTCATGGCGTTCTACAATAGGAGAGCGGCGATCATCGCCATAGGTCTCACCATCTTGGATTAATTCTTTCTTAATTAAGGTTTTTAAACGGCGCTCAGAACCTAATAATTGCTCTAACTTTTCACGTTCAGCTTCGAGTTCGTCCTGCTCAGCCTTGATCTTAAATTCTTCTAACTTAGCTAAATGGCGTAATTTTAACTCGAGGATGGCCTCAGCCTGCTTGTCTGTCAGGTTAAAACGCGCCATCAACTCCGCTTTGGGCTCATCATGAAAACGAATGATCTCAATGACTTCATCAATATTGAGAAAAGCGATCATTAACGCTTCAAGGATATGTAAACGCGCCAACACTTTATCTAAACGATATTCTAGGCGACGTCTTACGGTATCGACACGAAACTCAAGCCATTCGGTGAGTAAGTCTTTTAGGCCCTTAACTCTTGGACGACCATCAAGGCCCAGTACGTTAAGGTTTACCCTAAAACTTTTCTCAAGATCGGTAGTCGCAAACAAGTGCGCCATCAGTTGATCGCAATCGACGCGATTTGAGCGCGGTACAATCACTAAGCGAACGGGATTTTCATGGTCAGACTCATCACGCAAGTCAGCAACCATAGGCAATTTTTTCGCCTGCATTTGAGCAGCAATCTGCTCTAAAATCTTACCACTACCCGCCTGATGTGGTAGCGCGGTGATCACTATTTCACCGGCTTCGACAGTATAAACCGCACGGGCTTTTAAGGAGCCCCGCCCAGTTTCATAGATTTTGGCAATATCGGCAGACGGGGTGATGATCTCAGCTTCTGTAGGATAATCAGGCCCTGGCACATAGGCCATCAACTGCGCAAGGTCGAGTTTGGGATCGTCCAAAAGCGCAACGCAGGCATTCACTAACTCTCTAGCATTATGTGGCGGTATATCTGTCGCCATGCCCACCGCAATACCAGTGATGCCGTTCAGCAAAATATGAGGTAAACGTGCAGGCAGCACTTTGGGCTCTTTTAACGTGCCATCGAAGTTCGCCCCCCAGTCAACCGTACCTTGTCCCAGCTCAGATAATAACAACTCAGAAAACTTTGACAGGCGCGCCTCGGTATAACGCATTGCTGCAAATGACTTAGGATCGTCTGGTGCCCCCCAGTTTCCTTGACCATCTACGAGTGGATAACGATATGAAAATGGCTGCGCCATCAGCACCATCGCCTCATAGCAGGCACTATCGCCATGGGGATGGTACTTACCTAATACGTCACCCACTGTACGAGCTGATTTTTTATGCTTTGATTGAGCCGATAAACCAAGCTCGCTCATAGCATAAATAATCCGTCGTTGTACGGGTTTAAGGCCATCACCAATATGGGGTAAGGCTCGGTCCATAATGACGTACATGGAATAATTCAGATAAGCTTCTTCGGTAAAGCGCCGCAATGGCATCTGCTCTACGCCATCCAAGCTTAACTTGATTGCGTCACTCATTTTCTTCTAGTTCCTGTGGTTCTTCAGTATTATCGCCATCCCTATAGAACAGTCGATACAGGTTACCTTTCAAATCATCCGAGATGTACATGGCCCCATCTTCACCGGACAATAATCCATAGGGGCGGGCGACAGGAAACTCACCGTCGAGAAAACTCACTACGGTTTCGCGGCTGACCACCTGTTGGTTCTCAAGCTTCAACATGACGATTTGATAACCGACTTTGCTTGAACGGTTCCAAGAACCATTTTCAGCAACAAACAATTGGTTATGATAGATTTCTGGGAATTGCTTACCACGGTAAAATGCCAGTCCCGTTGGTGCAACGTGTGCAGGCAGTTCGTATATCGGTACAGAAATTTTTAAATTTTTTGGCTTTTCATAGGCAGGTTCGACCACGGATGATGCGTGTAAATACGGAAAGCCATAATGGCTGCCCGCCACATCGATGCGGTTAATCTCATCGGGGGGTAAGTTATCGCCCATCCAATCGCGTCCTTGATCGGCAAACCACAATTTGCCGTCTTGAGGAGACCAGTCAAAACCTGTCACATCGCGAATACCTGACGCAATTTGCTCACTGGCGCCGGTATCCACATTAATCGCAATAATACTGCTATAGGGTGCGCTCGCTTCACACACGTTACAAGGTGCACCGATAGAGACATAGAGCCTGCCATCAGGACCAAAATTCATCGCTCGTGCACTTTTCTTATCTGACTCTGGTAAATCGCTATAAATCTCTTTAGGACGACTTGGACGGCGTAAGCGCTGCTCGATATCAATAAAGCGGACAATTCGGTTTTCAGTTGCCACAAACAGATCACCATTATGGAACGCGATCGCATCGGGAGACTCTAACCCCTTGGCGATGACATAACGCTTGTCTACACGACCATCTTGATTACTATCAACAAGCGCATGCACTGTGCCACTCTTATTGGAGCCGACAAATAAGGTGCCATTTGCCCCCATCGCAAGCTGTTTGGCATCCCCAAGATCGGAAGCATAGAGCGATAAACCAAATCCCTTTGAGACGGTAATCATGATCGACTGAGCCCCTGCAATCGCCGTCTGGATCGGTAACAAAGCCAGACTCACCAGTAGGGTCCAATAGGCAGAGAACACCTTTAAACATTTATAATTATTCGTTTTAATATACAACATGGTAATTTTCTTTATGCCTAAGTGTTATTGTTATCGGCAATAGTGCACAACATTAAAGTACCGCCATGTCACCCTTATCTTCGAGCCAGTTTTTACGATCGGGTGAACGCTTCTTAGCTAACAGCATATCCATAAGAGAATCAGTTTCTTCTGCATCATCAATAGTTAACTGCACTAAACGGCGAGTATTAGGGTCCATTGTCGTTTCACGCAATTGCAGTGGATTCATTTCACCCAGACCTTTAAAGCGTGTTACTTGAACTTTACCTTTTTTATTCTCAGCGCTGATACGATCGAGAATACCTTCTTTTTCAGCCTCATCTAAAGCGTAATAAACATCTTTACCTATATCGATACGGAACAATGGCGGCATGGCGATATAAACATGACCCTGCTCAACCAACACTCGGTAATGTTTCAGAAACAGTGCACAGAGTAAAGTCGCAATATGCAATCCATCGGAATCGGCGTCGGCGAGGATGCAGATTTTGCCATACCTTAACTCAGAAATATCATTGCTATCGGGATCACAACCAATTGCCACCGAAATATCATGTACTTCCTGCGACGCTAATACCTGAGATGCATCCACTTCCCACGTATTTAAGATTTTACCACGTAGCGGCATAATAGCTTGAAACTCACGGTCTCTAGCCTGTTTAGCACTGCCTCCCGCAGAATCCCCTTCCACAAGGAAGAGTTCGCCGCGCATTGGATCTTGGCCACTACAATCGGTCAATTTACCCGGTAATGCGGGACCTGATGTGACTTTTTTACGGGCGACTTTTTTGGCTGCTTTTAAGCGTTTTTGCGCGTTATTAATACACATTTCAGCCAATGACTCGGCTAATTCGGTATTCGAATTTAACCAAAGCGAAAATGCATCACGCACGATACCTGAAACAAAGGCTGAGCTTTGACGGCTCGAAAGCTTCTCTTTGGTTTGTCCCGCAAACTGCGGGTCTTGCATTTTCACTGACAGAATGAAGGCTGCGCGATCCCAAATATCCTCAGGAGAGAGCTTAATCCCACGGGGGATGAGATTACGAAACTCACAAAACTCACGCATCGACTCTAGCAAACCTTGGCGAAAGCCATTCACATGGGTGCCACCTAAGGGAGTTGGGATCAAGTTGACATAACTTTCGTTAATCGACTCTCCGCCCTCTGGCAACCAGGTAATAGCCCAATCTGCCGCCTCAATTTGCCCCTTAAAACTACCGATAAAAGGCTCTTCCGGCAGCATGATATTATCGCCTACCGCCGTCTTAAGATAATCGGTTAAGCCACTCTCGTAGTACCACTCATGCACTTCGTTAGTGTGCTTATTAGTAAATTTAATTCTAAGACCGGGGCACAATACTGCTTTGGCACGCAGTAAATAAATAAGTTTGGAATTGGAGAAATTCGCCGAATCAAAATAACTCGCATCAGGCCAAAAATGTACTCGAGTACCGGTATTGCGCCGACCGCAAGTACCACTGACTCGTAGTTCTTCGACTTTAAAGCCATTTTCGAAAGCCATATCATACACTTGGCCATCTCTGCGCACAGTGACTTCAACTCTGCGAGACAGGGCGTTAACGACTGAAATCCCTACACCATGCAAACCACCGGAGAATTGATAATTTTTATTTGAAAATTTACCGCCAGCATGCAGTTTAGTCAGGATCAGCTCGACCCCTGGAATACCTTCTTCGGGATGAATATCCACTGGCATACCACGACCATCGTCAGTGACTTCCAGCGAGTTATCTGTGTGGAGCACAACTTCGATTTTAGTGGCATGGCCAGCTAAGGCTTCATCGACACTGTTATCTATGACCTCTTGGCCTAAATGGTTAGGTCGGCTGGTATCGGTATACATACCTGGACGGCGTTTAACTGGGTCAAGTCCGTTAAGAACTTCAATGGCGTCAGAGGTGTATTGATTAGTCATAGTGTACGCTATAGGTTGTTATATCCGGCCATGTTGCGGCTGTGGATGACGATTTGTCAAGGTAAGTGTAAAAATTGGCTTACAGTTTGCAGATATCGCTCATAACCCACAAAACTGTGATCACCACCGGATTCAATCCGTAATTGGCAATGATGATATTTATGTAGCGCTTCGCGATAATCCAGCACTTCATCGCCCGTTTGCAATAGTACCAAAAAACGATCGGGATTGCGGATAACAGTCGTATTAAATTCAGTCACTTCCTGCTTATGCTCTGGCAATACCTGATAATGCTCTTCGGTATAAGGGTTAAATTGCGGCCCCATAAATTCATCAAACAGTTCAAAGGGTTTTACTGCCGGATTCACCAACACGGCTCGGCCACCATAATGCTCAGCCAAATAACTGGCAAAATAACCCCCTAAGGACGAGCCAATATAGTTAAGCGGCTCACCCGCTTGCAAAGCCTCCTCAACATAGCGCTGTAGTAAGGCCATCGCAGCTTTGGGTGTATTGGGTAACTGTGGCTGATGAAAAGTGAGGGACGGGTGATGCTCGGCCATATATTGTGCCGTCATCACCGCTTTATCAGAGAAAGGAGAACTGTTGAATCCGTGAATATAGAGCAGCATAGTTCCTCAAGCTGCGGTCACTCGCGTTAATAACCGCTGGAATCTTTATCGGGGGAAAACAGATTTCCCGGTACGCGATACACATTAGTGCTGATGCTACCATCGGCCTTGAGCTCCAGCAAACGATAACCGGGTTGCAGTCCATCGAGGGCAAAATAAGGCGATTGCGGTTTAAACTGGATACAAGTAGAAGGTGTCGCCATTAATTGCAACGCACCATGGGGACCATCGTAAAGGCTATCCAATTGTTGATGCACATGGCCCCAAAGCAAAGCTTTGACTTGCGGGTATTGAGCGACACGCTTTAAAAATTCCGTCCCATTATCCATGCAGTGTTGGTCTAACCAAGCACAATTAACCAAAATAGGATTATGATGCATCACCAGTAAGGTATGGCGGTCTGGATGTGCGGCTATAGCCTGTTCAATGAGTTCGAATTGACTCGCGGCCATATGACCACCAGGTTTTCCTCTCACGGTGGAATCCAGCATCAAAATTTGCCATTTACCAACTAAGATACGTTGCTGGCCAAAAATCCGCTCGCCCTGCATATGCAAAAACATGATCCGCGGATCATCATGATTACCCGGAAGATAATGGCAAGGTAAATTGAGCGGGGCGACCGCTGACACAAATTGGCGATAAGACTCAGGGGAATAATCTTGACTTAAATCACCTGTGGCAAGCATAAGATGCGCAGGGTAATTGACGGCACGGATCGTATTGAGTACCGCGGCCAAACTTTTGCTGGTATTAACACCAAGTAGCTGAGCTTCAGGATCGGCAAAGAGGTGCGGGTCGGTGACTTGCACTATGCGCACATTTTCATCAGCTACAGAGTAAGAGATAGCCTCTTTCAGCACATTGAATACCCAATTCTAAGACTGGCAAACCAAACGTTGTTGGCCACCAATCTTCAATAATTCTCCCAGGAATGCATTTACCTGGTACTTCTCATCACTATGATACATACGTAAATTGGGATAATCATACACTGGGCGCAGTTGGTAAATCTGTTGACCAGTTAACACTTCTGCTAATTTAGCATCATGATAAATTCTCACTAACACCTTGGGAATATTAACAAACTCCACTATTTGTAGTGGGCGTGAGATTTCAACTAATTGAGTATATTTGGTATTTTCTAAAATACGGATAACTAATACACCAAATTCACCTTCAAGTTGCCAAGATTGACCTACAGCAATATCCAGTGGCAACCACTTTTGCATATAGCCATAGTTACGCCCGCATAGCGCTAAAAAGTCGCTCACGTTGGGTTGATAACGCGGTTTTTGATGTGATGTTGAATGCGCCAAACCTTTTCCAACCTAAACCAGTTGCTTATAGTTTAATTGCAGCCACTGCAATCCAATAACGGTCGATGCATTGTCTATTTCGCCATTAACGACACCGTGATAGGCAACCTCACGGTCTACAACATGCAATCGAATATCTTCGTGTTCGTCAGCTAATCCATGCAAACCTTGAGCTTGTGATGAATCCACCTCAGCCCAATAAAAATAGAAACGTTCAGTACTGCCACCAGGGCTTGCAAGATAACTGCTCACAAAACGGATGTGGCGAGCGGTCAAGCCAGTTTCTTCTAACAATTCGCGGTGCGCTACATCCTCTGGCGTTTCGTCGGGCGCAATCATACCCGCGACTAACTCCATAAGCCAAGGAGATTTAGTGGTTGCTAATGCAGGAAATCTAACTTGCTCAATCAACACAACCTTATCGCACTTAGGATCATAGGGCAGCACAACGACTGCATGGCCACGTTCAAAGACCTCACGGGTGACCGGCTGACTCCAGCCTCCAGCAAATAGCTTATGTTTGAAGGTAAATTGCTCTAAGGCAAAAAAGCCTTGATATAGCGATTTTTTTTCGAGGATTTCAATATCTGTTTGCGAAAAAACCTGAGGCTTCATATCTTATCCTTAACAGTTAAATTTTCGCCTATTATCAAGGCAATTTGGCTCATTTTTAAATAAAATCTGTTACACTTCGCAGTTGACTTGAACGTCTGGGAGTTTTTAGACTCTACGTCATTAAGTTTTAGCTGTATCGGGAAGCGTCGGGAAGCGCAAACCGCCTTGGTAAAGGCATTACTTAGTCTAAACGAAGTTATATATTTCTCCTTTTGGAGATTTTGTCTAATAAGGACAGCAAATGAAATTTAAGATCCGTTCTCTATGCGTAGCATTAACTCTAGCCGCTTCCGCTCCTGCGGTTCAAGCAGATGATTTACTGCAAATTTATCAACAGGCACTGACAAGTGACCCACTCGTGTTGCAAGCGCAAGCGCAACGTAACGCTTTGTTTGAAAAGATTGAACAAAATCGTGCGCCACTGTTACCGACTATCAGTGCAAACGTGGGCTATGACAAGGCATGGAATGATCCTCGAGATGATAGCAGCGGCCTGACTGGCAACCTAAAGCTCAATCAAGTCATTTATGACCATAGTGCTTGGGTAGGTTTAAGCCTTGCGGAGAAAGCCGCTTCTCAAGCTGACTCAACCTATGCATCGGCACTGCAAAATTTGATCACTCGCGTGACTAAAGCCTACTTTGATGTATTAACAGCCAAAGATAACTACGAGTTCCAAGGTGCAGAAAAACGCGCGATTGAGCGTCAACTTGAGCAAACTAAACAACGTTTTGCCGTTGGTTTAACTGCGATTACTGACGTTCATGAAGCTCAAGCACAATATGACTTAGCCTCAGCCTCTGAAATTTTGGCAGAAAATACCCTTGCCAATAGTTATGAAGCACTGCGCGAAATCACGGGTATCGATCACAAAGCCTTAAACGTACTCGACACTAACCGCTTCTCAGCAGTCACACCAGCACCGAGTTCATCTAGTGATTGGTTAAAAATTGCCGAAACCAATAGCGTCGATCTAATGACTCAACGTATTGGCAAAGATATCGCTCAAGAGACCATTAGCCTCTATAAAGCAGGCCATATGCCATCACTAAGCTTAAATGCTGGTTATAGCAAAGGTTTAGAGCAAAAATTAGGTAATTCGAATGAACCTGATTTTGACAACATGAGCGCAGGCATTAACTTAAGTATTCCGATTTTTGAAGGCTTTAAAGTCTCATCACAAGTCAAAGAAGCGCAGTTCCAATATGTTGAGGCAAGCGAGAAGTTGGAACAAACCTACCGTAGCGTAGTGAAAAACGTTCGTAATAACTACAACAACGTGGGGGCGTCAATCAGCTCTATCCGTGCTTACGAACAGTCTGTAATTTCATCTGAAAGTGCATTAAAGGCTACGCAAGCAGGCTTCGAAGTTGGTACTCGTACTATTGTTGACGTATTGAACCGTACACGCGATCTGTACGACTCAAAACGTAAATTATCAGATGCGCGTTACAGCTACATCAACTCGATTGTTGCACTGAAACAAGCAGCGGGTACATTAAACGAAGATGATGTTATTGCTATTAACAACGGCCTAAAAGCTGAATAAGTTAAGCAATATTGTCCAATAAAAAAACCGCCAAGATTGGCGGTTTTTTATTGTCAGAATTACGACTTAGAAGTCAATTTCGACGCCAGCGAAATAGCCATCAAACTTTGAGTCAGCACTAATGCCAGAGAAATTATTCACATCAAAGGCAAACTCACGATAGCCAACGCGCACACGGGTATCCACCGCAACACCATCAAACTGCCAGCCTAAACCGACCGCATAATCGTGTACATTCGACTCATTCACCCCAAGCATTAAATCTGCAAAGCCAAATAAGCCTAAACCCGGCATGCTCACATGGGTACTGGCGTACCCCATAACAATTCCGCTATCTACGTCTTTCTCTTCTGGATGACCTGCATCTTGGACACGCAGAGAGCCATTCATCAACTTATAAGCTGCGCCCAAATCAAAAGATAAAATATCGTTATCCAGCAGTTCGTAATACAACACAAAATCGGTGTTGCTCAGATCGGTATAACTGGTCACATTACCTTTAAAATCATGACCATTAAAGCTGAAATCAGCGTTCGCCAAGCTACCTTTTTGATCAAGACTGTTTTCACGAATTTTCAGATTTGGCACAAAAGGCAGTGGGTGTTCAACGGCAAACCAATAGCTACCCTGCGCTGATGAGCTGTAGTCAAAACCTTGTTGTGGCTGACCTTTATCGGAAAAAGTACCGCTAGTATCGGCGCGCCAATAATCGCCACCTATTTTAAAACCAACCACAGTGGCTGCGTGAGCTGATGTAGCCATTATGCAGCCTAATACTGCACTGGCCAGGAGTATTTTTTTCATAATTAACCTTGAGATAGCAAGTTCGTTAAATCAATCACCGCGGCATTTGCACGGGATACATAGTTAGCCATAACCAATGAATGATTAGCGACTAGACCGAAACCACTGCCATTAAGCACAACAGGGCTCCAAACCGTTTGCTGAGTTGCCTCTAGTTCACGAATGATCTGTTTTAGGCTCACTTCAGCATTTTTCTTTTTCAGCACGTCAGCAAAATCGACTTCAACTGCACGCATAAAATTCAGTAATGCCCATGAGGCGCCACGGCTCTCATAAAACACATCATCAATTTTCCACCAGCTGGTTTTCACCTGATGGCTGGCTAAATTAGGGGTTGATTGACGCGCAGCATTATCCCCCGCTAAATCGGTGTTAAGACGTTCTTGACCTACACTTGCAGATAACCGTTGCGACATACTGCCTAAACGTTTTTGCACTTCTTTGAGCCACTCATTAAGGTTATCTGCGCGGGCATAAAACTGTGCATCTTGATTATTCGGATCCATCATTCGCGCCCGGTACAACTTAAGTAGCTTAATACCATCGCGGTATTCGCTTTCAGCACTCGGCACTAACCAACTGGTATGGTCGATGTTTAACTTAGCCTGCGCTTCACTCAAATCTTTATCAGCGGTAGATTGCGACTGTGAACGGCTAAACTCTTTACGCATAATCAGCGCCAAATCACGCGCTTGCTCTAAAGCGCCATACTCAAAGGCGGGCATGTTATCCATAAAGATTGAGGGTGGCATAACATCATTCGATAGCCAACCACCTTGCTTATCCAGCAGCGTTTCAACGGTCATAATCAAAGAGGTTGTGGTCGCATAACCAACAACATTCTTTTCTGTGGCAGTAAGCTGTTGTGGCGTCAGCGGATCAGGCTCGATACTCCACCAGACACTCACAACATAACCAATTAAAACAACGCATAAACTAACTCCAGTGACCTTCTTCCATGTGATTTGCATCAAGCGACTCCTTAATGATGGTGATGATGCTCGGGTTCAGCAGCATTCTCGGCCTGCTTAGCGACAGGCAATGTAATCGTCATTTTTTCGCCATCGTTAAACTCTAATTGCAGCTTAACTTGCTGATCTAACACTAATGGAGCCTTAAGCCCAATTAGCATGACATGCTCCCCCGATGGCATCAGGGTTAATTTTCCATGGGATGGAATATCAAAGCCTTCAACATGGCGCATTTTTACCATACCTTGCTCTTCAATAATGGTATGCAATTGCGCTTCGTTCGTTACGTCGGTTGTCACGCCAATCAAGCGTACGGCTTTATCGTTGTGATTTTCGAGCGTAAAGTAAGCGGCAGTATTTGGAACGGTATCAGGCATTGCACGTACATGACCTTCAGTCATCACTACGTTGGCGAAAACAGAAAATGAAGCACAGGATAAGGCAACACAATTAAACATCTGTTTGAATATCGGTTTCAATGTCTTAAACTCCATGTCTACCCAATGTCGTCGTAAAGGAAAACAACCCATGAGTCATATACAGGTTCGGGATGATCAGGGCGTTCGTGTTATCAGCTTTAATCGCCCAGATAAACGCAATGCACTTGATCTTAATATGTATAAACAACTGACAGAATACCTGATCGAAGGTGAAGCAGACAACGACATTCGTGCCTTTATGCTCCATGGTGAAGATAATTGTTTCACCTCGGGCAATGATGTTGCAGACTTTTTGAAAAATAGTGACTTAGGGCCAAACCATCCTGCGGTACGCTTCTTATTTTGTTTATTAGAGCTCAAAAAACCACTGGTCGCTGCCGTTTCTGGTGCGGCTGTTGGTATTGGTACCACTGTGCTACTTCATTGCGATTTAGTTTACGCAGACAATACAGCTAAGTTTCAACTGCCCTTTGTTAATTTAGCCTTGGTCCCTGAAGCGGGCGCGAGTTTACTCCTACCCGAATTAGTGGGTTATCAAAAAGCAGCTGAATTATTGCTGCTCGGAGAAAGTTTTGATGCTGATACCGCCCACAGACTGAACATCATTAACGATGTGATCGCCCAAGAAGAGTTATTGGTTTATGCCTTTAACCAAGCGAAAAAACTAGCCAATCAACCACCGCAGGCGCTGCAAATTACCCGTCAATTGATGCGACCGCATAAAAACCGTGTGCAACACCAAATGCATCAAGAATTAGAACAATTTAGTGCAAGACTTAAAAGTGATGAAGCAAAAGCCAGATTCCAGGCTTTTCTTAAAAAGTGATACTCACTTAGCAAGTGCTCATTATTGGCATGAGGGTCAATGTGCCCTCTTGTTGATAGCATCTCGCTAACGATTGTGGCCATAAACGTGTATAGGCTGTCCCATTAATGTCCCACAATCTAGAGTACAAAAACTTGGCTTAAATCGGTCTTTTCCATTGTTCTACAAGCAAAGCCAACACAAAATACACCAGTAGACTCACGCCTGGCATAAACAGAATTGCCCCCGCCCATACCACTCGCGTCCAAAAACATGACCAACCAAATTGCCACGCCATACCTGATGCAACACCACAGACCAAACGTTGTGAATTGTTCATTCGTATTTGCGCTCGTTTCATTTTGAACTCCAAAATTTTATGAGTTACTTATCGCTGACACTATGCCACTGAAACCAGCAGATAATGCCTGAAAACAACGCGAGGCTAATCACTGGTAGCAGTAGCAAAGTCATTAGAGGTGCTACAAACCACATAGGCAGATCCTTACTTATTCGCGCTCAATTCACCTGTGGTTGCCGAATCAGTTTGGGTATCCGCGCTCAGTGTTAGTTGACTGTTAAAATCATAGATACTTTCAGCCAGTTGCGTTTGCAGCGATAACACCAATTCACGCTTTGTATTCACTAACAACTCCTGCGCTTGGGTGCTAAGAGTTTGCTCAATGGCGCTCATAACATCAGATACAGGAGCCGCTTCAGCATGTGCTGTAACACTCGCCATTAATGCACCGAATAACACACTTGCTTGAACTGATTTTTTAACATTTGAAGTAAACATGATGTCGTCCCTTTCGATTGATTAACTTGACATAGGGACTATTACAAAGGGCGTGCCAACTTATCAAATAAAACCTAACGCACTAATTTAATTAGATTTAAAAATTTATTTTAAGCTAGAACGAGATAAGCGAGATATTTAGGAAAGGTAAAGTGGTGAAAAATACTACAACGTTTAGTGAATCTCACCACTTTTTAAATCGAATGATTATTGAGCAATTATTTCTGTTTGAATACTCAAATAAGCCTGCTTTACCACCTCTATGCCCGCACCGTTTTTATGGGCGTTTTCGCTTAAATAACGACGCCACGCACGGGCACCAGGCAAACCTTGGAATAAGCCAATCATATGGCGAGTGATATGATTTAGGCGTCCGCCCGCCTGCAAGTGAGCCTCGATATAGGGCACCATCGCTTCAATCACAGCCTCACGGCTAATCACCGCCTTCTGGCTGCCACAGAGCAGTTGGTCAACCTGCGACAACATATAAGGATTCTGGTAAGCCTCACGTCCTACCATCACACCATCTAAGTGCTGCAAGTGGGTTTGGGCCTGTTCAAGGCTAGTGATGCCACCGTTAATGCTGATATTAAGCGTCGGATAATCACGTTTGAGCTGATACACACGTTCGTAGTCTAAGGGCGGGATCTCGCGATTCTCTTTCGGGCTTAAGCCTTGCAGCCAAGCCTTACGCGCATGGATTATAAACTCACCACAGCCTTTAGCCATGACAGTATCAATAAAGTGAGTCAAAAACTCATAGCTATCCTGCTCATCGATCCCGATGCGCGTTTTTACCGTCACAGGAATATCAACCACTTGCTTCATGGCATCGACACATTCAGCCACCAGCTCAGGTTCAGCCATCAAACAGGCACCAAAGCGACCATTTTGCACCCGATCCGAAGGACAGCCCACATTGAGGTTCACTTCATCATAACCGCGCTCGGCGGCCAGTTTGGCGCAGCGAGCAAGTTCAGCAGGATTCGAGCCACCCAACTGCAATGCAAGAGGATGTTCCTCTTGGTTATAGGCAAGATAATCGCCACGGCCATGCAAAATCGCGCCGGTGGTCACCATCTCGGTATACAGTAAGGCATTGGCCGACATTAAACGCGCAAAATAACGGTAATGACGATCCGTCCAATCGAGCATCGGTGCAATGGAAAAGGTGCGGTCGAGCTGTAGACCATCATTAAGATTATTTTTCAACACGTGACTATCGACTCAAGTAATTAAAATTTGCCAGCAAGTTCATGCTTTGAGGGATAAGGCGCCTTAATTTAAGCTGCAGATGAGCCATGCAGCGCCAGCGTAAAAATACAAAAACAGTAAACGAGTTAACGTTTACTGTTTTATTGCCCCTCAGAGCAAGCGGGATTATACCCTAAACCGCCTGCTTTGTGGAGATTAAGCAGGGAGAGAAGCCTAGCTCTATATCACTACAACTCACTCCAACGCCTGAGCAAGTTATGATAAACACCCGTTAGATTAAACAGCTCTTGTTCAGGCGCGGTCTGCGACGTCAAAGATTGAATCGATTGATCGAGTTGAAATAACAAGCGACGCTGCCCTTCATCGCGCACCATGCTCTGTAGCCACATAAAGGCGGCGGTTCGCTCACCTGATGTGACAGGCGTAACCTGATGTAAACTCGTTGACGGGTATAACACCAAAGATCCCGCCGCCAGCTTAATGCTTTGCTGGCCATAGGTATCTTGGATGACCAACTCACCACCTTGATAAGTGTCTGGTTCGCTTAAAAATAAGGTGGCTGACAGATCGGTACGCACCATACCGTCACTCGTCGAGCGAATTGCATTATCGATATGATAGCCAAAGGTTTCTCCACCTTGATAACGATTAAACAAGGGCGGATAAAACTGTAATGGAAGTGCTGCCGAGACAAATAAAGGATGAGCTAACAAGCGCTCCATAATCAATTCACCGATGCCAATCGCAACAGGATCGTCTTTATCCAACTGCTGATTGCGCTTACGGGTACTCGCCATCACGCCTGAGGTTTGATTGCCATCAATCCAAGTGCGAGCATCGAGTTGTTCACGTAACTGATTGACTTCTTGTTTAGAAAAAACATGAGGAATTTCAATAAGCATCTTCAAACCTTAAGGAAAGCATAAACATCAAAGGCAGCCCTAGGGCTGCCATTCAAATCGTCATTCACTGATATTAAAAGTGCATATCGGCACTTAACATCACCAAACGTCCAGGCGCCATATTGGCAAAGTGCGCGGTGTACGCTTTATCGTAATAACGCTCATCCGTTAGATTTTGAACGTTCAGGCGTAAGGTCAAGAATTCGCTCATCTTATAGGATGAGGTCAAATCAAAACGCCAGTAAGACGGAATTGACAGCGTATTAGCCGTATTGCCATACACTTTGTCCATATAATAGGCACCCGTGCCGACCGTTAACTGCTCGGTAATATCGTAAGTTGTGAATAAGCTAAGACTATTTTTGGCTGTATTAGGGAAGCGATTACCATTTTGCGCTGCGTTGTAACCATTGCTTTCGAGGGTCGCATCCAAATACGTATAACCACCAAAACCATGCCAATCTTTAGTAAAGTCACCGGAAAAGCCGATTTCAAAGCCTTTGACTTTTTGCTCGCCGACGTTTTCCTGCGGTGCATTGCGATCGCCAGAGGTCGCAACGCGGGCATTGTTTTTCTCGATTTGGAATACAGAGCCATTCAGAGATAAACGTCCCTCCCAAAGATCCCATTTAGTGCCTAACTCGTAGCTTTCGGTGTCTTCTGGTTCTAAATCGGCATTAGTGCTGCCAAGACGATCTGCCCCATCGCCGTTAGACGTGCCAGGTGGATTAGAGGAAGTGCCCCACGCAGCGTAGATACTGCCATTTTCTGCGGGCTTATATAGCACCGACAATTGGTAGTTGAAGAAATCAGCATCATTGCTGAATCGAGAGGTTGAGTTCTCAGCACTGGTGGTATAGTCATCCCAGCGGATACCTGCGTTAATCATCCATGCTTCAGTTAACTCAATGGTATTAAAGGCATAGATAGAGCGAGTATCAGTTTCAGTCACTGTCGCATCGGTACCGAGTGTAATCGTACCAACCCAAGGATCGTGGGGATTCGGATTATCCAGCAACGTACAGTTGTAGTTATCCAGCATTGCCTGATTACAACCCGCGTTGCGACCATTGCCCGTATCGACGGTGTAACTCAAATTGCTAGTACGTTCGTTACTGAGTTCAGTCCCGACTGCAAAACGGTTAGTCATTCCTGCAAGTTTTGCTTCACCCGAGAGTTGCAATTGAGTCGCTAGGGTCTTTGTCACCGAATGGCGCGACTTAGTGTTTCGCCAAACATAACCATTAGCCACGTTGCCAGTGGTGTCGTCTGGGTTAGTCACAATATAGTAATTGCTGTTACGGCTATAGATAGACGTCGAAGTGAACTGCATGTCGTTGTTAAAATCATGGCTGATCAACACCGAAGCTGTATCGTCCATCGTATCGCGAAAATCCCGCGATAATAAGCCATAGAAATTGTCGGGATCGACATCGGCAGGTTTGCCTGTCGCCTGATCGTAGGGAATACCATAATCAGGAATATCATGGTTTTCAAAATGATAATATTCAAGGGTCACTTTAGTTGGCGTCGTTAACCCAAAAGTAACTGACGGTGCAACGCCCCAACGATTACCTGTGACCTCATCACGCCCAGGAGTGTCAGCATCGTGAGCCATCATGTTGACACGAACCGCAGCTTCATCGGTAATCACATGGTTAATATCAACATTGGCACGTTTGAGGGCATCAGTCCCCACGGCAACATCGGCGTTAATAAAATCTTCAGCCTGAGCTTTTTTGGTCACAATGTTAATGCTACCGCCAACCGCGCCACGGCCGTTATAGACAGAGCTTGGGCCTTTCAGGACTTCAATTTGTTCAATGTTAAAGGTTTCACGGCTTTGTGAACCCACATTACGCATACCATTGATAAAAGTGGAGGATTGAGCATCGTATCCACGAATAAACGGTCTATCACCGTAGGGGTTTCCCCCTTCGCCAGTACCCAAGGTAATACCAGGCGTCGCTCGTAGCGCATCAGTAAAACTCTGCGCGCCCATATCTTTGATCAGATCTTGATTGATGACTGTTACAGTTTTCGCAGTATTGAGCAGGTCTTCGGTAAATTTACCCGATTGTACTTTGCGGGTGTTATAACCCAAGTACTCACCATTGACCTCAATATGTTCAACTTTTTTATCTGCGACTTGTGCCTGCTCCGCGGCCATAGCAGGGATAGCAGAAACCGCCATCCCTATGGTTAACGAACCTAAAACATGGGCACCAAGCGTGACTCGACCATTGCGACGTTTTGCAAATTTCATTTAAAGCATTCCTGTTGCGGACTAAACCCTGTAACAGATGTCCCCCACCTGTTAATCGCCCGCTAATATATGTAAAATTATTTTTGTGATCAATAATTATTATCATTTACATTATAATTTAATGTAAATCACAGTTTAAGCCGTTTATAGTTGTTAGGCACAGCAAAACGACTGTAGCTACATTGGTAGGGTTAAAGATACGCCTATGATAGAAATGAAAATTTCCTTCAAAAATCTTTCGCATACATTCAAGCTATCGCACTCATAGCCTAACGGCATGCTCATTCGAATCATCAACCTTTCGGTGGAAACGTGCCTTTGGACTCATTGAGGGGACATGCAGAATTTTACCGCTTGTAGCGTGGCTTTTGGTAAAAAGACTTTTACGATAAATAACAAGAAAATCGTGAAATTAACCTCACATTTCCATTTGTGTCATCTAAGCTGATAGAGTGTGATTAAGATTGCTGTGGTCAAGCCACTTTTCGACTACCCTTAATTACGTGGTGACCATAAGGCTTAAGTTCATAAGAGGACACAC
Organism: Shewanella sp. 8A; assembly: GCF_023475945.1. Lineage (NCBI taxonomy): Bacteria > Pseudomonadati > Pseudomonadota > Gammaproteobacteria > Alteromonadales > Shewanellaceae > Shewanella > Shewanella sp. 8A. The sequence goes on along the minus strand of NZ_JAMDJP010000021.1, from coordinate 47,023 downwards.
TGAAGCATGAACGTCAATTTTATTAATCCTTTTTTGCAGTCGCTGCTCAATGTTATTTCGACCATGGCAAGCCTAGAGCTCACGCCAGGTAAACCCCAAATCAAAACTGACAACTTAGCCAAAGGCGATGTATCAGGTTTGATTGGTATGGTTGGGCCACAAACCAAAGGCTCACTTTCAATTACGTTTGAGCAAAAACTGGTACTGCAAATCATGCAAAATATGCTGGGCGAAAACCCCGGCAAAATAAATGAAGAAGTAACCGATCTGGTGGGTGAAATCACTAATATGGTTACGGGGGGCGCAAAAAATCTTTTAGGACAAAAGGGTTACGAATTCGAAATGGCAACACCAATGGTCGTTTCAGGTCAAGGGCATACAATTTCCCATAAAGCCAACGGCACCAAAATTATCATGCCATTTACCAGTTCTTACGGAACTGCATTTATCGAAGTTTGCTTCGAAAATTAATTAAATATCATAAGTTTGTAGGAAAACATTGGATGTTTGGTTGGCTGTAACGGGTACGCTTTGCTCCACTAGAGCAAACCTGATAGCCAATCAGTAAATCGATTAACTGTATGCTAGATAAAGAAAAACGGCGCATTAGCGCCGTTTTGTCATTCTAATTTGAGCAAACTATGCTAAGCAAACAGCTACTCTTGGAGTAAGTTTAGTCACTAATTCATAGGCGATGGTACCAATGTGTTCGGCCACCTCCTCTACGGGTAAAGCCTGCCCCCAAAGTAGCACATCATCACCGACTTGATCCGCTGCATCTTGGCCTAAATCTACGGTTAACATATCCATAGATACGCGGCCAACAATCGGCACTCTGCGACCATTAATCCATACAGGCGTGCCTTCAGGCGCATTCCGCGGATAGCCATCACCATAGCCAATAGCGACAACGCCAAGGCGAGTATCTTGTTTGGCTGTCCAATAACAACCATAACCTACAGGTTGACCCGCTTTATGATCGCGCACCGCGATCAAACGTGAGACTAAGTTCATCGCGGGGATCAAACCATGGTTCGCACCGCAATCTCCTGTGACAGGAGATACGCCATAGAGCGCAATGCCTGGACGGATCCAATCCCCTTGGCTTTTAGGCCAATAAAGCGCACCCGCCGAGTTGGCTAAGGTTCTAAACCCAGGTAAATCTGCAGTTAACTGGTTAAAGGTTTGCATTTGTACTTGAGTGTAATGATTATCTGGCTCATCGGCACAGGCAAAGTGGGTCATCAAATGAATAGGTTTGGCAACATTTTCGCAGGCTGCCAAACGCGCATAAACCGCAGTGAATTGTTCAGGCGTGACCCCTAAACGATGCATCCCCGAATCGACTTTTAGCCACACGGTGACAGGCTTCGTTAAGTTTGCCTGTTCTAACATCTCGATTTGCGATTCGTGGTGCACCACGGTATCGATATCGTGCTCCACCAACAAAGGTAAGTCGGTGCTGCGAAAAAAGCCCTCCAGCAATAATAAACGCGCCTTAATACCACCTTCGCGCAGTTCTAATGCCTCTTCCAAACGGGCTAAGCCGAAGCCATCGGCAGTATGTAAACAATGAGCGACATTTAATAATCCATGACCATAACCATTGGCTTTCACCACCGCCATAACTTGGCTGCTGCTCGCCTGCTGGCGTAAAACGGCGAGGTTGTTTTGCAGTGCAGTACTGCTAATTTCTGCTCGAGGAAAAGGTTTCAAAATTTGCCTTGTCTATTTGGAAAAGTCTGGAAATAAAAAGAATACATAAGCTTTGCTTATCTTCTAACACCGGGAATTAATCTTCTTCAAACTGAGGACCTGCATAGTTATCAAAACGGGAAAACTGGCCTTGGAAGGTCAAGCGCACACGTCCAATGGGGCCGTTACGCTGTTTACCGATAATGATTTCCGCCGTGCCCTTATCGGGAGAGTCGTTGTTATACACCTCATCACGGTAAATAAACATGATGAGATCCGCATCCTGCTCAATAGAACCTGATTCACGTAAGTCCGAGTTCACAGGGCGTTTATCGGCACGTTGTTCGAGCGAGCGGTTAAGCTGGGAAAGTGCGATAACGGGGATCTCTAATTCTTTAGCTAATGCCTTAAGAGAACGAGAGATTTCAGCAATTTCAAGGGTACGATTGTCCGATAATGCCGGCACTTGCATCAGCTGCAAGTAGTCGACCATGATCATCGATAATCCGCCATGCTCGCGGGCAATACGGCGGGCACGACTGCGCACTTCGGTCGGCGTTAAGCCTGAACCATCATCGATATACATCTTGCCTTGCTCAAGCATAATGCCCATGGTCGAGGATACCCGCGCCCAATCCTCATCATCGAGTTGTCCGGTACGGATTTTGGTTTGGTCAACGCGCCCTAAAGAGGCCAACATACGCATCATGATCTGTTCTGAGGGCATCTCGAGGCTGAAAATAAGCACGGGCTTGTCTTCATTCATCGCCGCCTGTTCGCACAGGTTCATCGCAAAGGTCGTTTTCCCCATCGACGGACGCGCCGCCACGATGATCAAGTCGCCGGATTGAAAGCCTGCTGTCATTTTATCGAGATCAGTAAAGCCACTCGATACCCCGGTTACACCATTGTGTGGGTTGTTGTAGAGCTGCTCAATCTTATCAACGGTTTTTTCCAGAATGGTTTTGATGCCTTCAGGGCCTTCGTTAGCATTGGTGCGCTGCTCGGCAATTTTAAAGACTTTGCTCTCAGCTAAATCGAGTAGAGCGCTGGAATCGCGGCCTTCAGGGTTATAACCCGCATCGGCAATCTCATGGGCAACGCGGATCATCTCGCGTACGACTGCGCGCTCACGGACAATTTCAGCATAGGAAACAATGTTGCCCGCACTCGGGGTGTTTTTGGCAATCTCGCCCAAGTAGGCAAAGCCGCCCGCTTCTTCAAGTTGGTTTTCAAGCTCAAGCTGTTCAGAAACCGTAATTAAGTCGATAGGTTGGCCTGTTTCGACTAAACGGTGCATGGCGGCGAAAATCATCCGGTGCGAGCGAGAATAAAAATCCTCCTTCACTACGGTTTCAGCCACTTTATCCCAAGCGTCGGCGTCTAACATGAGGCCGCCTAATACCGATTGTTCAGCCTCAATTGAATGCGGCGGTAGCTTGAGGCTATCGACCTGCAAATCCCTTGGCTTACTCTTAGGCTTAAAAGCACCTTGTTGTGACATTAACACTCCCGATTTCCAACAACTTAACAAAATATGATATAAAACCCCGTCAAGCAAACAGGTGGTTTCACAGGCCTGTTATCTCACCCAACGGATACTCAAACTAAAAATAAGGAAAGAACATGCGTATTGCATTGGTTGCAGCCTTAGTACTGACCTCTGGCATTGCAACAGCCGATGAAGGGCAATGGCAACCTTATCAAATGCCTTCTATTGCAGACAAACTCAGCGCGCGTGGAATCGATATTCCCGCAGATAAGCTGGCCGATCTCACCAGTTATCCAATGAACGCCGTTGTCGGGCTGGGCTATTGTACCGCCAGTTTTGTCTCGCCCCAAGGGCTAGTTGTGACAAACCATCATTGTGCCTACAAGGCGATACAATATAACACTAAGAAAGAGCATAACTATCTCGAACAAGGCTTTTTAGCCACTTCAATGGATAAAGAACCGTCGGCCGGTCCCAATGAGCGTCTATACATCACCGAAGCCGTGACCAATGTCACCGCTGAGGTCACCAAAGACTTAAGCCAAGATCCACTCAAACGCTACGAAGAGATTGAGAATCACAGCAAATCCTTAATCAAAAGCTGTGAAGCCGATGATAACTACCGCTGTAACGTTCGCAGCTTCCACAATGGCTTGGAATATTACCTCATCAAGCAATTGATGATCCGCGATGTGCGCCTAGTGTATGCACCACCTGAAAGTGTTGGTGGTTACGGTGGTGATATTGATAACTACGAATATCCACGCCACTCGGGTGATTTTGCCTTCCTACGGGCTTATGTGGGTAAAGACGGAAAACCTGCGGCCTTCAGCGAAGATAACATTCCTTATACGCCCAAAAGCTATTTAAAAGTGAACGCCGATGGCGTCAAAGCCGGCGATGGCGTGTTTGTGGCAGGCTATCCTGGTACGACCAACCGTTACAATCTCACTAGCGAGCTTAAATTTGCCAGTGATTGGTTGTATCCAACTCAGGCAAAACGCTATCAATTACAGATTGATACTATCGAAGCCATGGGTCAGGAAGATGCCGACATCGCGATTAAATATGCAGGCAATATGGCGTCTATGGCTAACCGGATGAAAAAGCTCAACGGTCTGCTGGCTGGCTTTAAAGCCACGGATATCGTCGGCATTAAGCAGCAACGTGAAGATGACTTTCTAGCTTGGTTAAAGAAAAACCCTAGCCTTAATCAAAATCTTATCAGCGAACTAGAAGTGTTACTGGCCGAGCAGCAACTGCAAACCCAAACCAATTATTACTTCACCAACGCCCAATCGAGCACACTGCTCACCGCGGCCAACAACCTCTACCGCTTAGCGAAAGAAAAGCAAAAGAGCGATGCCGAGCGTGAAATCGGTTACCAAGAGCGCGACTTAGCCATGTTCAGCTCGCGCTTAAAACGTATCGACTCTAGTTTTGATGTTAAAGTCGATAAAACCCTCTGGTTACAAGATTTAAATGCTTATTTATCGCAGCCAAACCGTGTTGCGGCCTTAGACAATATGCTGAATTTGGACGATAAAAACGTCAGTCTAGAGGCTAAACTCGACGGCCTGTATTCGCTGACCACTCTGACAGACCAAGCGCAACGTCTGGCGTGGATGGATGCTGATGCGAAGGCCTTTGAAACCAGCAGCGATCCGTTTATCCGCCTCGCTGTCGCGCTGTATGACACCAATATGGCCCAGGAAAAAGCAGAAAAAATCCTTGCGGGTAAATTGTCTACCGCTCGCCCAGCCTACATGGCAGCCGTTATCGACTACTACAAAGCCAACAACTGGCCAGTGTATCCCGATGCTAACGGTACGCTACGCATCAGCTACGGTATGGTCGATGGTTATCAATCCCGCGATGCGCTGTACAAACAGCCATTTACACGTCTTGATGGGATTGTAGCTAAGCACACTGGTGTTGAGCCCTATAATGCCCCGAAAAAATTGCTCGATGCGATTCACGAGCAACGTTTTGGCGATCACTTAGTGAAATCTGTCTACCAAGATCCCCGTGGCTGGATTTGCCGTCTGTTCTCTTGTTTGGACAAGCCAGAAGAATTCAACTCAGTACCAGTTAACTTCTTATCGAGCGTAGATACCACAGGTGGCAACTCAGGCTCACCCGTATTTAACGGCAAAGGGGAACTTGTAGGACTTAACTTCGACTCCACCTACGAAGCAATTACTAAGGATTGGTTCTTCAATCCCACCATCACCCGTGCCGTGCACGTGGATATTCGTTATATCCTGTGGATGATGGATGAAGTTGACCATGCCGATAATCTGATTAAAGAACTGGATTTAGTAAGAAACTAATTATTATTAATCTGTCATGATTAATGATAATGGAATTAACTAATATAAACCGTTTAATTTAATCAATATAAATTAAGCATCTTTAAAAACCGTCCAAGGAATATTCCTTGGACGGTTTTTATTTTATGTAATTTATCAATTTGTGATCTACCGCATTATCAATTCACCAAAAACTCAATCAAAGCGTCTTAATTAGTATTATTTAAAGCAAGACTACACATGGACAATTTGTCCAACCTAAAAATAAAATCCAGTGATAAAAGCCACATTAACCAACAAATTTCAATCTAAGCCTTTAAAACATCACAAATAGTGGTAGGCAAACACAAAAAGAAAAATAACACACTGTATTTAAATAAAAAATATAAAAATCACCACTATAAAATTAACCAAGATTGTTATTTTTATTTCTCAAAAAAACTCAAAAAACGCAAATAAAACTATTAAAAACACCTGTTTTATCAAAAACCATAAAACTTGATCACCATCATGTTTTTCATAGGTTCAATTTCCTATCATCCAGCCGCCTAAAATTTCACAAATTAAATGTAACCGTCAACATAAGCACTTAACAAACACATTAAATAACACTGAAAATATAATTCAGGTTGAAAATGAGGAACGCAAAATTCTATGACAGCGACAACTTATCAACCAGGAGAAATCCAAGGGCTGATCAAGATTAATGCATCCAAATGCAAAGGATGTGATGCTTGCAAACAGTTCTGCCCAACCCACGCCATTAATGGTGCCTCGGGTGCAGCGCACTCTATCGATGAAGATAAATGTTTAAGTTGCGGACAGTGTTTAATCAACTGCCCCTTTAGCGCCATTGAAGAAACCCACAGCGCCCTTGAAACCGTGATTAAAAAACTCGCCGATAAGAATACCACCGTCGTTGGCATTATCGCCCCTGCGGTACGGGTGGCGATTGGTGAAGAATTTGGCTTAGGCACGGGCGAACTGGTGACAGGTAAGCTCTATGGCGCCATGAATCAGGCGGGTTTTAAGATTTTTGATTGTAACTTTGCCGCCGATCTCACCATTATGGAAGAAGGCAGTGAGTTTATTCATCGCCTCCATGCCAATGTGAAAGGTGAAGAAAATGCAGGTGCATTGCCGCAGTTCACCTCCTGCTGCCCGGGCTGGGTACGCTACCTCGAAACCCGCTACCCTGCACTTTTACCTAACCTGTCAACCGCCAAATCGCCCCAGCAAATGGCCGGAACGGTTGCCAAAACTTACGGCGCCAAGGTGTATCAAATGCAGCCGGAGAATATTTTCACCGTCTCTGTGATGCCTTGTACCTCGAAAAAACTCGAAGCCTCACGCCCCGAATTTAACTCGGCTTGGCAATACCATCAGGAACACGGGGCTAACACGCCTTCGTATCAAGATATTGATGCCGTGCTCACCACAAGGGAAATGGCACAGTTACTCAAACTGCTTGATATCAATCTCGCTAATACCGCGGAATATCAAGGTGATAGTTTGTTCTCTGAATACACAGGCGCGGGCACTATTTTTGGAACAACCGGCGGGGTGATGGAAGCGGCACTGCGTACCGCCCATAAAGTGCTGACTGGCGCTGAAATGGCTAAGTTGGAATTTGAACCCGTACGTGGATTAAAAGGGGTGAAATCGGCCTCTGTCAGTCTGTTTGATACCCAGCTTAAACAAAATGTAACCGTCAATGTCGCCGTAGTGCATGACATGGGCAACAACATCGAACCCGTGCTGCGCGATGTGATGGCAGGCACCTCTCCCTACCACTTTATTGAGGTGATGAACTGCGCAGGTGGTTGCGTTAACGGTGGAGGTCAACCTATTGAGGGTAAAGGCTCTTCATGGCTTGGTAACATTTAACGGGAAACAGAAATGAATAAGAAAAAACACCTATTTGCCGAGGACAGTTTCTTTCTGTCACGCCGTAAATTTATGGCCGTTGGCGCCGCGTTTGTGGCTGCGCTCGCGATCCCTATCGGCTGGTTTACCAGCAAACTTGAGCGCCGGAATGAATACATTAAGGCCAGAAGCCAAGGGTTATATAAGGACGATAGCCTAGCGAAAAAACGTGTCAGCCACGCCAACCCCGCAGTTGAAAAGTACTACAAAGAGTTCGGTGGCGAGCCATTAGGACATATGTCCCACGAGCTGCTACACACCCACTTTGTCGATCGCACTAAATTAAGCTCTTGATTGGAGATGAGAAATGCATCAAGAACATGATATGAGACCCATTTTAAAACATCCGCTAAACGTCAGGATCTTCCACTACATCCTGCTGCTCAGCTTTTTGCCATTAGCCGCAACGGGTTTGCTATTGTTTTTTAAACCGCTTTCCCAAGAAGGTATGCAGCTAACCTATGATGTGCACATTATTGCAGGGATTGTTATGGCCCTCGATGCCGTGGCATTTACCATCATGGCATTCGATCGAGTGGTACTGTTTATCGCCCGTGTGTTTAGTTTCTCAGGGCGCGATGTGAAATGGTTTATGGTGTTAGGCGGCTACCCACAGAAATTCTTACTGGGTAAAAAAGTGCCTATTCCACCGATGAACAAATACAACTCAGGCCAAAAACTCTTTGGTGCCTGCGTACTGATTGGCGGCACAGTGCTTATCCTCTCAGGTCTAGTGCTATGGCTCATTCCCCATGCTGCGCCGCGGGATATAGTGTGGTTTTTAGGTCAGGCTCATTTAGTGTCAGGCTTAGTGTTAACCGCCTTTTTACCCGTGCATCTTTTCCTCGCGGTATACCGCTTTGATGATTTCAAGGCCATGATGATCCACGGTAATGTGCCCTACCATGATGCCGCTGAGTACACCCCTCTGTGGGTTAAAAATGAAATTGCCCCCGTCGCCACTAATGGTGAACAGCTGACAAGCAAATAGCTAAGTCTCCAGCGGCAGTTGCTCACAACTGCCGCATTTTCACATTCATACTCAAGGGCATAGATAACCATGAGCACACACGAGCATCATTCCATTACCGTCACTGACTATAATCCCAACGTCAGCTTTATCGACGATAAAGCGATTTGGCAGACCATTGAAGACGCCAGTAATCCAAGTCGCGAGCAAGTCCTCGCCATTCTCGACAAGGCGCGCCAGTGTGAAGGCTTAAGCATTAGCGAGACCGCCATTTTGCTGCAAAACCAAGATAAAGCCTTGGATGAAGCACTCTTTGCCGTTGCCCGTGAGATTAAGAACACCATTTACGGCAATCGGATTGTGATGTTTGCGCCGCTGTATGTATCCAACCATTGCGCCAACAGTTGTAGTTATTGTGGCTTTAACGCCGATAACCATGAGCTCAAACGTAAAACCTTAAAACAGGATGAGATCCGCCAAGAGGTTACGATCCTTGAAGAAATGGGTCACAAACGGATCCTTGCCGTTTATGGCGAGCATCCACGCAATAATGTGCAGGCCATTGTTGAAAGTATTCAAACCATGTACAGCGTTAAGCAGGGCAAGGGCGGAGAAATTCGTCGTATCAACGTCAACTGCGCGCCAATGAGTGTGGAGGACTTTAAGCAACTTAAAACTGCGGCGATAGGCACTTATCAATGCTTTCAAGAAACCTATCATCAAGACACCTACAGCCAAGTCCATCTTAAAGGTAAAAAAACCGACTTTTTATACCGCCTCTACGCCATACACAGGGCGATGGAAGCAGGAATTGACGATGTCGGTATCGGTGCGCTCTTTGGCCTGTATGATCATAGATTTGAGCTGCTCGCCATGCTCACCCATGTTCAGCAGCTCGAAAAAGATTGTGGCGTTGGCCCACATACCATCTCCTTTCCGCGGATTGAACCTGCCCATGGTTCGGCTATCAGTGAAAAACCGCCCTATGAGGTCGATGATGACTGCTTTAAGCGCATTGTTGCCATCACTCGCCTTGCCGTGCCTTATACCGGGCTGATTATGAGCACGCGGGAAAGTGCGGCGCTGCGCAAAGAACTGTTAGAACTCGGGGTTTCACAAATCAGCGCAGGCTCGCGTACCGCACCGGGTGGCTATCAAGACAGCAAACAAAATCAACATGATGCCGAGCAATTCAGCCTTGGTGATCAACGAGAGATGGACGATATTATTTATGAGCTAGTGACTGATTCAGATGCTATTCCCTCTTTCTGCACGGGTTGTTACCGCAAAGGACGAACTGGCGATCACTTTATGGGATTAGCCAAACAGCAGTTTATTGGCAAATTCTGCCAGCCCAATGCCTTGATCACCTTTAAGGAATATTTGAACGATTACGCCAGTGAAAAGACTCGCGAGGCTGGCAATGCGCTGATAGAACGAGAACTGGCTAAAATGAGCCCGTCACGGGCGCGCAATGTGCGCGGCTGCTTGCAAAAAACCGATGCGGGTGAACGGGATATCTATCTATAAATGGCATCTTATCTATTCTCAGATCTCGGCGTGCAGTTGCATTTCGGCCTTAACACTAGCGCCTTACTGAATGCGATAGAACGCGCTGATGAAATCGTGCTACACGCGGCCATTTACAGTAATTTTGCCGATAATGCCGTAGGGCAGTTGTTATTGCAGCGGCTACAAAACGCCAGCTTAAAGCAACTCACCCTCATTAAACTTGAGCCCACTCGTCTATGGCGGGATGAGTTTGCCACCATCCTAAGGCCCGAGATGCCGCTGCAAGAGGTTGAGCAGCTGTATGAGATTTCCCGCCACTGGTGCGCCGAGCTTAAAACGCAGTATCCTGAGACAGTCAATTTAGTTTCGACCCAAGCGCTACCACTGCAACCTATATTGCTGATTGGCGATAGACTCTTTGTCGGCCACTACGCCCACAGTAATTGCACCTCGGCTCAAGGACTTTGGTTGGAGTTTGACATCCTTGCTTTAGGTCTTGCGCCAAACAGCTTAATCGATTGGTTTGATACAGGCATCCCCAGTGAGCAAAACTCAGCGGTAGAAGTAGCCCTAGGCCGTTATGTTGATGAATGCCGCCGCGCAGTGGGCGATCTTTGGTATCAGAGCTTGATTGAGCTAGATAAAGGGCGTAACTAATGATCACTCGCCCTAGCCAGCCAGTGCCAGTGACTCAGTCAACGTCCGTTAAACCGACGTTGCTTAAGTCCACAGCGTTTTCCTATGCCGAAATCCTTTCGCTACTTCAGGGGCAAGACGATGAATGGTTATTTAGTCGCGCCCAGCTCGCCACTGAATTGCAATTTAATCAACAGGTGTATTTACGCGGCATTGTCGAGTTTTCGAATCACTGTCGTAACCACTGCCATTACTGTGGTTTACGAAGCGAAAATCGGCAGGTAACACGCTATCGACTCTCGAACGAAGAAATCCTTAACGCAGTGGATAGCATTGCCGAGCTGGGACTAGGTACTGTGGTGCTGCAATCGGGGGATGACTTTAACTACAGCGGCAATCGTATTAGTGCCCTTATTACTGAAATTAAACGTCACCACAATCTAGCAATCACTCTGTCACTGGGTGATCGCAAACATCAAGAGCTGGAAAAATGGCGCGAGGCGGGCGCAGATCGCTATTTGCTCAAGATGGAAACCTTTGACCGCGCCCTCTTTGCTCGGTGTCGCCCTAAAGCCAATTTTGACGAGCGCATTGCAAGGCTCAATTATCTTAAGTCTCTGGGATATCAAACTGGCTCAGGGATTATTGTCGATTTACCGGGAATGACTGATGCGATTTTAGCGTGTGATATTCAGCATTTATCGGAGTTGCAGCTCGATATGCTGGCCTGCGGCCCCTTTATTGCCCATCACCAAACACCGTTTGCGACTTCCCCCAATGGCAGCGCCCTTAAGAGTCATAGGGTTAGCGCTATTTTGCGACTGATGAACCCGGGGGCGAATATCCCTGCAACCAGTTCCCTCGACGCCCTCGAAAAAGGCGCAAGGGAACTGGCACTCAAACGCGGATGTAATGTGCTTATGCCCTCCTTCACCCCAGCACACGTCAGTGGCGATTACAGCATCTATCCGGGAAAAAACCAGCAACAAAACCCAGCAGCAGAGCGACTTAACCAAGTCTGCCAGCAAATTCAACGCCACGGGCTAATCCCCTCCTTTAGCCGTGGTGATTCAAAAAGGACCCAATATGTGTCAAGGCATTAATCCACAAGAGCATAGCCAAACCCAATCGGCACCAAGAGGAATGCGCTACCATATCGCCTTGGTTGGTCGGCGTAATTCGGGGAAATCCTCCCTACTTAATATGCTTGCAGGGCAACAGATCTCGATAGTATCCGATATTAAAGGCACAACCACAGATGCCGTGGCCAAGGCCTATGAGTTACACCCCTTAGGGCCGGTGACCTTTTACGATACCGCTGGCATAGACGATGAAGGGACATTAGGAATGATGCGAGTGAGCGCCACTCGCAGAGTGTTGTTTCGCTCCGATATGGCACTCTTAGTCGTTGATGAGCACGGGCTGTGCCCCTCAGACATGTCATTAATCGATGAAATACAGCAATTAGAAATGCCAATACTCGTAGTATTCAATAAAGCCGATATCTGCCTCCCCAAAGCTGAGGATATTGCCTTTTGCCAGACTCAATCCTTACCCTTTATTGTGGTCTCAGCCGCAACAGGTCTTGCGGGTAAACAACTTAAGCAGTTGATGGTCGAATTAGCACCTGCGGAGTATAAGCAGGAGCCGCTCCTAGCGGGCGATCTCTACCAAGCGGGGGATGTCATTCTCTGTGTCGTCCCTATCGATATGGCCGCACCTAAGGGACGATTGATCCTGCCACAGGTGCAGATACTGCGTGAGGCGCTTGATCGCAGCGCCATCGCAATGATCGTCAAAGAAACAGAACTAACGCAGGCATTATCAGTGGTTACGCCTAAGCTGGTGATTTCTGATGCTCAAGCGATTAAGCAAGTCGCCGCCACAGTGCCAGACGCTGTCCCCCTCACCACCTTCTCAACCTTATTTGCCCGATTTAAAGGCGATTTAGCCGTTCTCGCTGCGGGAGCTGATGCTTTAGATAAATTGCAAGATGGTAATAAAGTGCTCATCGCCGAAGCCTGTAGTCACAATGTGCAGGAGGACGATATTGGCCGAGTTAAACTTCCCCGCTGGATAAATAGCTACACCAGCAAACAACTCCAGTTTGTAGTCACATCTGGGCACGACTTTCCCGATGATTTAGAACAATATGCCCTCGTCATCCACTGCGGCGCTTGTATGTTTAACCGCAATGAAATGCTCCGTCGCATCCGTGAATGTCAACGGCGGCAGGTGCCTATCACTAACTATGGGGTGGCGATTTCTAAATTGCAGGGCGTGCTACCGCGAGTGCTTGCGCCTTTTAACAACAGTCCGCAGCAATAACATATTGAGCCTTAGTGCCAGGCTTAGCTGCGATGAAGTAGCTAAGCCTGTTTATCCTTGATGCTTGACAAACAACCACTTACACAACAATACGAACTAAATCGCGCCCATAAAAAAACACCGCCTAAGCGGTGTTTTTTTAGTTTAAAGCAGTATGTAATTAAGCTTCTGCAACGATAGAAACTTTAACAACAGCTTTAACTTCAGTGTGTAACTGAACTTCAACTTCGAAGTCGCCAGTAGTACGCAGAGCGCCTAATGGTAAACGAACTTCTGATTTAGCCAGTTCAACGCCAGCAGCAGTTACTGCATCAGCGATGTCACGGTTGCCAACTGAACCAAACAGTTTGCCTTCATCACCCGCTTTAGAAGCAATAACAACAGCTTCCAGAGCAGCGATTTTCTCAGCACGTTGGTTAGCAGCAGCCAGATCAGCAGCGATTTTAGCTTCTAATTCAGCGCGACGAGCTTCAAATACTTTAACGTTGCTTTCGTTAGCAACAACAGCTTTACCTTGTGGCAGCAGGTAGTTACGAGCGTAACCAGCTTTAACTGCAACTTGGTCACCCAGGTTACCCAGGTTAGCGATTTTATCAAGCAGAATAACGTTCATTATCAAATCCTCTATATTCGATTAGGAATACTGCAATTACTGATGTAAATCAGTGTATGGCAGTAGAGAAAGATAACGAGCACGCTTGATAGCGCGAGCTAGTTGACGCTGATATTTAGCACTAGTACCAGTGATACGGCTTGGAACGATTTTGCCGCTTTCAGTGATGTAGTTCTTTAAAGTAACGATATCTTTGTAATCAATTTCTGCAACACCTTCAGCGGTGAAACGGCAGAACTTGCGACGACGGAAATAACGTGCCATTTGACAGTCTCCTAAGTTTTCAATTCGACATTTTCGGCATGGATGACTAAGCGATTTTGGCCATTTCGCCCCTGTTGAAGCGTCATAAAACCTTGTACTTGTACTTCCACACCTGCTTTCAGATTATCTGCCACGCTTTCAAAACGTGGTCCACTCAATATCACTTGTATTTGAACGTAGACATTGCGGAGCATATCTGCTTCATAACGCTGCGATTTGTGTTCTAGCATGATCACACTATGTGCAATGCCTGCTGGGCTTTTAAAGCGTCTGGAACGGGTTATGGTTCCTGACAACACCAAGTTATTGGTGGTCACAGAAAAACTTACTCAGCGATTTCTTCAGCGTTAGCTTCATCATATGAGCGGTCGCCAGCTGGGCCACGACGTGAATCGCGCTCATCTTTAGCTTTCGCCATTGGAGATGCTTCAGTAACGGCAACTTTAGTACGCATTACCATGTTACGCAGAACTGCGTCGTTGAAACGGAAAGCAGTTTCTAGCTCTTCAATCGTCTCTGCTGGTGCTTCAACGTTCATCAGAACATAGTGAGCTTTATGCAGATCTTGGATTGGGTAAGCCAGTTGACGACGGCCCCAATCTTCTAAACGGTGGATTTTGCCGTTAGCTTCGGTGATAACACCGGTGTAACGCTCAATCATACCTGGTACTTGTTCACTTTGATCTGGGTGAACCATAAATACGATTTCGTAATGACGCATTTATTGCTCCTTACGGTTATGTAGCCTCGTTATTGGCTCAGTCAAACCAAATAGAGGCAAGGAACGAAAATAGTGACTGATTTGAGCGCGAGATAGTACAGAAAGCAGACGCGAAACTCAAGCAATAACTTTGCCTCAACACCCAATACAGGTATGATGACGCCTCACCCCTATTCGGATATCAGACATCAGCCTCTCAAGAACCCATTATAATGCTAAAAGTTATCGCACCAGTTAGTTTGTTTTGCCTATCTTTTCCTGCACTTGCGCTTGTTCCTCCCGATTATCAGGAGCCACCAAGTGATTTGACTGCAGAAGTCGAAGCCGGCTTACAATTGAACACAGGCAATACCGAATCGAGCAGTTTTAATGGTCGAACCCAACTGATTTACGATACTAAACAAACTAAGCAGGAAGCGACGCTAAAAGCGTATTTTGCTTCTGAAAAAAATCAAACCACCTCCGAAAAGTACGAACTCCAACTTCAAAGCAACTATAAACTCAACAAAGGTTATATCTTCGGCCGTGGCGACTTCACTTGGGATCAGTTTGGTAGTTATACCCAAATCTCAACTCTTTCTTCGGGTTATGGTTTTAACGCAATTAGTAGCTACAAGACCAAACTCAGTCTCGAAATCGGCCCTGGTTATCGATACAACTTGCCTGCCGAGTCAGTCGCAGAGCCAGACCCCGCTCCCGAAAAGGATGTGATCCTACGTACTGCGGCAAAGTTTTCTCAAAAATTACAGGAATACACCAGTATCAATGCCGATCTCACCGCCGAGGTGGGCGAAAATAACAACACCCTGACTCTCGATATGAACTACAAAAATTTAGTATTTCAGGATTGGGCCTTTAAAATCGGCATGAACATCAAGTTCACCGAAGTGGTTCCTGAGGGCAGCCAGCAGACGGATACCATCACCACCTTTAACTTGCTGTATACCTTTAGATAAACAAGCAATAAAACGATTTGGCTGGCACAACAATTCCCCACTCAGCCAAATCCCATTTCAGCACAATTTAGTGACCCACACATAAAAACGATAAATTAGTCGATAAATTCCAACATTTTGCAACACGGAATAAACACCGACTGCTGATATACTCTCCCTGGCAATCATACAAGGAGCAGTTAATGACAAACCCGCTACGTACTTTCGCCTCTTTATATAGCACGACGTTATTAACAGTGCTGGCTGGCGGTTTACTCACCACATATTTAGGCCTTAGGCTCTCAGTGATGCATGTTCCGCAGTTGTGGATAGGTAGCATGATGTCGGCCTACTATGTCGGCCTTGTCGCAGGATCTAAGATCGGCCACCGGCTAATCGCCCAAGTCGGACATATCCGTGCCTTTGTCGCTAGTGCTGGGATCGTTGCCGCCTCCGCACTTGGTCACGCACTCGTAGATGAGTTAGCGATTTGGATCCTGCTAAGACTTATCGTCGGTATGGGGATGATGTGCCAATACATGGTGCTCGAAAGTTGGCTCAATGAACAGGCTGAAAGCAGCCAACGCGGCACAGTGTTTGCCAGCTACATGATCGTCTCTTACTTCGGTTTGATCTTGGGCCAAGGTGCCATCAGCCTCTATCCTGAACTCGGTCTAGAGCCGCTGTTACTGATCGCCATCTGCTTTGCCCTGTGTATTGTCCCGATTTCTTTAACGCGGCGTATTCACCCAGCACCACTGGTGCCCGCCCCCTTAAAAATTGCTCACTATTGGCGCAAAGCGCCGCAGGCACTCACGACCATTGCCATTGGCAGCATGATTGTCGGCTCCTTTTACGGTTTGGCGCCTGCTTATGCGAGCAACTTAGGTTTACCGCCCGAGAAGGTGGCCACCTATATGACAGCAACCATTCTCGCGGGCCTACTCGCCCAATGGCCAATGGGAAAATTATCTGACATTATGTCCCGCAGTCGCCTGATCCGCATCAACTGCGTACTGCTTGGGATCTTAGCATTAGCTATCGCCCTCACTCCCTATCATCCGACACTCTCACTGGTGATGACGTTTCTGTTCGGCATTCTTGGCTTTACCTTCTATCCCTTGGCAACCGCACTGGCTAATTCCCGTGTCGAGCAAAGTGAAAGGGTAGGACTATCGGCAACCATTTTGCTCACCTTTGGCATGGGCGCCAGCATAGGCCCATTAATCGCCTCGACTCTTATGCAATGGTTTGGCAACAGCATGCTCTATGGCTTTATGTCGGCCTGTACCTTAATCCTGTTTTTACGGCTACGTTATGTTCACTCACAGCAAAAAACCGAAACCAATGTCACCCAAGACTACATCATGGCGACCGGTGACTTAGTCTCATCACCACTGGCTGCGGCACTTGACCCGAGGGTGGATGTTGAATCGGTGCAGGAACACATGACACCAACACAGCAGGAAGATGAAGAAGATTTAGGTGCCGATGCCCTTGTTGAAGATGCAGAGAATGATAATGAGCAACAGCTAACATTCGAGTTTGAATTTCACCCAGCGCCCAGCTTTATCCACGATGAGACAAACGAGGTAGACGAATCCAACCTCGATGCTATTAAAACCAATTAAGGGTTGATTTAGGCAATAAAAAAGACGGGCTCGCCCGTCTTTTTTATTTATAGATATCATTTAGCTACGGCGTTGACGCACGGCTTCGAATAGGCAAATACCCGTGGCGACCGACACGTTTAAGCTAGAGACGCTTCCCGCCATCGGAATCGAAACTAAAGTATCGCAACACTCACGGCTTAGGCGGCGTAAACCTTTACCTTCGGCGCCCATCGCAATCGCTAATGGCCCTTTAAGATCGGCTTGATAAAGCTCGCAATCCGCTTCACCCGCCGTGCCGACAATCCACACGCCCTTTTCCTGCAGATGGCGCATAGTACGCGCAAGGTTAGTTACTTGGAATAACGGCACGGTTTCAGCTGCGCCGCAAGCGACCTTACTGACCACAGCCGTTAAGCCAACGGAGTTATCCTTTGGCACAATAATGCCCTGCACGCCCGCCGCATCGGCGTTACGTAAGCAGGCACCTAGGTTATGCGGATCGGTAACGCCATCTAAAATCAATAAAAACGGTAAGTCGGTCTTAGCTAACAGCTCATCTAAGTCATGCTCACCAAGGATTTTAGCCGCTTTCACACGGGCAATAATACCTTGGTGCTGAGTACTTTCGGCTTTCTCGTCCAACACTTTGCGTGAAGTCACTTGTATGCTCGTGCCAAAGGCTTTCGCTTGACGGATCAGCGGGGTTAAACGCTCATCCTCACGGCCCTGCAGTAGCCAAAGTTCAATAATGCGCTCAGGGCTGTGTTTTAACAGCGCTTCAACCGCGTGGATCCCAAAAATAATATCTTGTTTTTTCATTTACTTCTTTCTCGTGCTCCGCTTCGCGGCCTTTGGCTTTTTCGCCGTATCTTTTACGCTTTTCTTAGGCTTAGTGCCCGCTTTAGACTTAGACTTACTCGCCGCTTTGTCTGAACCCGCTTTCGCTTTAACGCCAGTCGATTTAGCCGTTTTCGCCATTTTCGCGCCTTCGCGGTTTACCCGCTCACGGGCTGTCATGGGTTTTTCTCGACTAGGTGCCGCCTTGCGGCGACCGCCTTTACCACTGTCGCCAATCATGACTAAGTCAATCTGTCTATCATCCAAGTTTACCGCGGCCACTTTTACCGTAACGGGGTCACCCACTTGATAGATTTGACCTGTGTGCTCACCAATCAAACGCTGACGCATAGGATCGAACTGGTAATAATCGCTGCCCAGACTAGAAATATGCACTAAGCCATCGATAAATAAGTCATTTAAGCGAACGAATAAACCAAAGTTAGTGACAGAGGCAATCACGGCCTCGAAGGTGTCACCCACATGGTCCTGCATAAATTCACATTTAAGCCAGTCGCTTACATCACGTGTTGCTTCATCGGCGCGGCGTTCAGTCGTAGAACATTCTTCGCCTAATTTATCTAATTCATCGAGTTGATAGTGGTAGCCACCATCGGGAGTCCATTTCTCATTGGCTTCACCTTTTTCTTTCGCCAACAAATAGCGGATCACTCGGTGCAGCACTAAGTCAGGATAACGACGAATAGGCGAGGTAAAATGCGCGTATTCTTCCAGTGCCAAACCAAAATGGCCTTCGTTATCAGGCGTGTATATAGCTTGGCGCATAGAGCGCAGCAACATCACTTGAATAAGTTCAGCATCGGGACGGTCGGCAATCTGCAACATTACATTTTGATAATCTGCAGGCGTTGGCTCAAGCCCACCGCCCATGCTCAAACCACGCTCAGCTAAAAACTCTTTAAAGTTTGCCAGTTTCTGCTCAGAGGGCGACTCGTGCACTCGATAGAGGATTTCACCCTTATGCTTTTTCACAAACTTAGCGGCAGACACGTTCGCCAAAATCATACATTCTTCAATGATTTTATGAGCTTGATTACGCGCTCTTGGCACAATCTTATCGATCTTGCGCTGTTCGTTAAAAATAAACTGCGTTTCTATCGTCTCAAATGCTATCGCACCGCGCTCTGCGCGCTGTTCATCAAGCGCTAAATAAAGCGACTGTAAGCATTGAAGATGTGGAAAGAGTGCTTCATGTTCAGGCGCAATCGGCCCACCTTCGAGCATCGCAGCGACTTGGGTGTAGGTAAAGCGCGCGTGTGAATGCATCACCGCCGGATAAAACTTATAACCCGATAACTTACCGCGAGCTGAAACCGTCATCTCTGCGACCATACACAGGCGATCGACATGGGGATTAAGTGAGCACAGGCCGTTAGAGATCTTCTCCGGCAGCATAGGGATCACTTGCGATGGGAAGTACACCGAGTTACCACGGGCACGGGCTTCAGTATCTAAGGCCGAATCGGTGCGCACATAATAGCTTACATCGGCAATCGCCACCCACAGACGCCAGCCACCACTGGGTTTAGCTTCGGCATAAACAGCATCGTCAAAGTCTCGGGCATCTTCACCATCGATGGTCACTAAGGGTAGATCACGCAGATCGACACGACCCACTTTATCAGACTCAGTCACTTCATCGGGAATACGGCGCAGTTTCTTTTCAATGGCGGCCGACCACGTATGGGGAAGATCGTAATTGCGTAGGGCTATTTCGATTTCCATTCCCGGTGCCATTTGCTTGCCAAGCACTTCAGTCACTTTGCCTGCGGCTTTAACAAATCGACCGGGACGACGGGTTAATTCTACCACCACCACATCGCCTTGACGGGCGCCATTGCGATCTTCACTAGCGATTAAAATTTCTTGGGTAATGCGCTTATCATCGGCAATCACAAATGCCATGCCACTGTCGACATGGAATCGACCAACAATCGCAGCACTACGGGGCTGGATCAAACGGACAATACGGGCTTCACGACGACCTTTACGATCCATACCGGCTTTTTGTGCCAGCACTTTATCGCCATGGAAATACATCAGCATGTCGCGATTTGAGATAAATAGATCGTCGCCACCTTCGTCAGGTTTAAAGAAGCCGTAGCCTTCTCTGTGCCCAAGAACAATGCCGGGGATCAGATCCATTTTTTCAGGTAAGCCGTAGCTTTGACCGCGGGTAAATACCAATTCACCGTCGCGCTCCATCGCCCGTAAACGGCGGCGCAGGGCTTCTAATTGCTCTTCATCATGGATCTGTAGTGCAGCAGCGATGCTGTCACGGGTAATAGGTGATTTTTGAGAACGTAAGTACTCGATAATATACTCACGACTTGGGATAGGGTTTTCGTACTTATCCTGTTCACGCTCGAAATGAGGGTCTTTGATCATTCAATATCCAATATTTTTGTCTCAATCAGTAGAGACAACTCAACGGGTTCGCAAGTGCTCTTGCTGGGCCCGCGCCACTGCACTGGCGGGCATTTTAGCGGCTAACACCTGCAGTAATGACAAGGCTTTTTTCTTAGTCGCCTCATCGGTAAATACATTGTTGTATAACCAGTTATAGGCCATTTCATAGTCTCTTGGACTACCATAACCTTCACCGTATAAACGGACCAGCATCATCCGCGCGGCTAAACTACCGCTCGCTGCCGCTGGCAATAAATAATTGACCGCACGGTCTTTATTACGAATAACAAACTTACCATTTTGATAATATTCGGCAAGTTTCACCATGGCCTCGGGGCTGCCCTGCTCAGCTGCATCACGCAATAACCCCATCCCTTTGACCGCATTGGCTTTTACACAGGTTCCGTGGTTGAGCATTTCTCCCCACAAAAACTGATACAGGGGCTGCTTTAAGACTTCTGCGCGCGCTTCGATGTCTTGCACTAGCTGACAGTCATCTTGTTTGACTCTTGCCAAATACTTTTCACCGCGGATCATTTCAAGCAATTGATCTTGAGAATAAATATCCACCGCCTGTGTTTCAGCAAAGCACATTGAAGATACTAAGGGCAGCAGCGCAACTAATGCAGTACGTAGCATAACGACTCTCAATGACAATAAGGTGAATACTTGCATCGGCAGTATAACCTATTTCTTGAGCTTGAGCCGAATTTCTAACCACGAAAGCAAACAGGAAGGAACAGCAGAGGAAGAAAAGGCCGTGAAACACGGCCTCTACGATTTTAGTTAAACGGGCTAACTAAAATCATCGTCTCATTACGGTCTGGACCAGTAGAAATGATGTCGATCGGCGTTTCTAACAACTCTTCAATACGCTTGATGTAGTTGATAGCTGCTTGCGGTAACTGATCTAAAGAGGTCGCACCGAAAGTTGACTCGCTCCAGCCTGGCATAGTTTCATAAACAGGCGTGACCTGCTCATAACCTTCAGCTGCTAATGGCGTAACTTTGGAAATAGTGCCATCTGGATGTTGATAACCCACACAGATCTTCACTTCTTTCAGGCCATCAAGTACGTCTAACTTAGTTAAGCAGAAGCCGCTTACGCTGTTGATTTGTACTGCGCGGCGCATTGCCACTGCATCTAACCAACCTGGACGACGTTTACGACCAGTAGTCGCACCAAATTCATGACCTTTAGTCCCTAAATGATCACCCACTTCACATAAGAGTTCAGTTGGGAAAGGACCAGCTCCCACGCGAGTGGTGTATGCCTTCATGATACCTAAGACATAGTCTAAATGACGTGGACCAAAGCCGCTGCCTGTCGCCACACCACCTGCGGTCGTATTTGACGAAGTCACAAACGGATAAGTACCGTGGTCAATGTCTAACAGTGTACCTTGTGCGCCTTCGAACAGGATTGGCTCACCCGCTTTACGCGCGTTATCCAAAAGTTCAGTCACGTCAACACACATACTCTTCAGATAGTCAGCTAAGGCTAACGCATCGCTCAGTGTTTGCTCGTAATCTACGGCGTCAACTTTGTAGTACTCTGTCAGCATAAAGTTATGATATGCCATAACTTCTTTCAGCTTTTCAGCAAATAGTTCAGCATTGAACAGATCGCCCACACGCAGACCGCGACGGGAAATCTTATCTTCATACGCAGGACCAATACCACGACCCGTAGTACCAATAGCTTTGTTACCGCGCGCTTTTTCGCGAGCGATGTCTAAGGCACAGTGGAATGGTAGGATCAGCGGACATGCTTCAGAAATCAGCAGACGTTCCTCAACAGGAATGCCACGCTCTTTGAGCATGTTGATTTCTTTCATCAGTGCGTCGGGTGCAAGCACCACACCATTACCGATAATGCATTTCACATTGTCGCGTAGGATGCCTGATGGGATCAGATGAAGTACGGTTTTATCGCCATTGATCACTAAGGTGTGACCTGCGTTATGACCGCCCTGGTAGCGAACTACATATTTTGCCTGTTCTGTTAGAAGGTCGACAATCTTACCTTTTCCTTCGTCACCCCATTGAGTGCCGAGAACAACTACGTTTTTGCCCATTGTTTGCTGCAAGGTTGTGGTTAAAAAAGAATTCTAACAGATTTTAAACCGCAAGTGGTAAGGCATTTATGAAAAAATAATCAAAATGACCACACCAGCAGTGACTAATGAGCCACCGATTCGACGCAAAACTTGCTGATTTTGATTGGAAAGTTCATTTAAATATCGGCGCCATTTATTGGGGAATAACAATGGTCCCACACCTTCCAAAATCAGCACCAGTGCAATGGCTAGCATAAATAACTGTAAGCTCATCTTCCTCTCTCTTAGCTTTTTCTACCCTAAAAATCGGTGATTAATACGAGGATAACCAATTTTAGGCAATAAAAAACCCAGCATAAGCTGGGTTTTTTGAGATTCCAAAACGTATTAACGCTTAGAGAATTGTGGCTTACGACGTGCTTTACGTAGACCCACTTTCTTACGCTCAACTTTACGAGCGTCACGGGTAACGAAACCAGCAGAACGTAATGATGGACGCAGAGCTTCATCTAATTGCATCAGGGCACGAGTGATACCGTGACGGATTGCACCTGCTTGGCCAGTGATACCACCGCCTTTAACAGTTACATAGATGTCCAGCTTGTCAGTCATTTCAACTAACTCTAATGGTTGACGAACAACCATACGAGCAGTTTCACGACCAAAGTATTGGTCCAAAGGACGTTGATTTACAACGATGTTGCCACTACCAGCTTTAGCGAATACGCGTGCTGTAGAGGTTTTGCGACGGCCAGTGCCGTAGTACTGAGTTGCAGCCATTTGCTTAATCCCGTTTAGATATCAAGAACTTGAGGTTGTTGTGCAGCGTGGTTATGTTCTGCGCCAGCGTAAACTTTCAGTTTACGGAACATGGCACGGCCCAGTGGACCTTTTGGTAACATACCCTTAACTGCTTTCTCGATGATCATTTCTGGCTTATGAGCTTGCAGCTTTTCAAAGCTGATTTGCTTAATGCCACCAGGGAAGCCTGAGTGCGAGTAGTACGTCTTGCCTTGCGCTTTGTTACCAGTAACAGTAACTTTCTCAGCGTTGATAACGATGATGTAATCACCAGTGTCAACGTGAGGAGTGTATTCAGGCTTGTGCTTACCGCGTAAACGCAGAGCGATTTCGGTAGCGATACGACCTAAAGTTTTGCCGTCTGCATCAACGACGAACCAGTCACGAGTTACAGTTTCTGGTGTAGCAGTAAAAGTCTTCATTATTACAAAAACCCAAAGTTAATTTTCTGTCTCACATGTTGCTTGCAATGACAAACAACACAAAATTGCCTTTCAGTACCCCTTCGAGTACTTAACTCGGCGTACAACTTCCACCTAGTTTGGCGGAGTAACGTGGGCAGGTGGCGGATTATAGACAAACGTGAGTTAAAAATCACCTGATATTTTGACAAAAATCATAAAAATTCGATCGATGTGGCTCATTACTACGCTAAGGAATGAGCCACTGAAGAATTGTCGAGAAAAACCCCGCAAAGCACGCTCTGCAATAGTCTAAGACTTAGGGTAAATGCTCTGATTTTAAGTAATCGTGGGATTGCATTTCAATCAAACGGGAACGACAACGTCTGAATTCAAAACTCAATAAGCCGTCGGCATAAATGTCTTCTAACGGCACCTGCGCGGACACGATCAATTTGACGTTGCGCTCGTAAAACTCATCCACCATGGCCAAAAAGCGTCTGGCGATATCATCACCCGTTAAAAATGCGCCCATTTGCTCAATGCCACTCACCAGCACGGTATGATAAATCCGCGCCAGTTCCATATAATCCCGCTGACTACGGGGGCCATCACATAAGGCTCTAAAATCAGCAAGCAACACACCTTGCGCCTGTTGGCGAATGGATATTTCACGGCCTTCGATTTCAATCGCGTCAGTTGAAATCTCGGCCTCAGGCGCTAACTGACGGAAATAACGCAGTAAGTTAGTATCGGCCTGCTCATCAAGTGGATAGTGGTAAATTTCCGCCTGCTCTAACGTCCGTAGACGGTAGTCGATCCCCGAATCCACATTTAATACTTCACAATGCTGATTGATCAGCGCGATCGCAGGAAGAAATCGCGCCCGTTGCAACCCATTTTTATATAGGTCATCGGGGATGATATTTGAAGTCGCCACTAAGACCACGCCTTCTTTAAAGAGCGCTTGGAATAAGGTGCCAAGCAACATGGCGTCGGTGATATCTGACACGAAAAACTCATCAAAACAAATGACTTTATATTTTGCCGCCATTTGTTTGGCAATCACTAATAATGGATCGCGCGTACCTTTAAGGGTGTCTAAATCTAAATGCAGTTGATGCATAAAACGATGAAAGTGCGCCCTTAACTTTTGATTGCCAGGTAATGCATCAAAGAAGGTGTCCATCAAATAGGTTTTACCGCGGCCTACGCCTCCCCAAAGATAAAGCCCTTTTGTAGGCGCGGGTGCCGACTTTAAGCCAAAAGAAGTCAATAGCTTACCAAATAAAGAGTTAGGCTCTTCGGCTACGGTGAGATCCTCATAAACGCGTTGCAGCGCCTTTACCGCCATTTCCTGCGCCGGATCATGGGAAAAACCATCACGAGTAAGATCTTTTTGATAATGCTGCCAAGGGCTTAACTGGGGCACGTTATTATTCTCTTTTATCCTTTGGAAAAACTGCGTCGATATTAACACGGCCAAGATGACGCAGCATATATTTATACCCTATCAACTTGGATCTGTAGTGAGCTTGCGGAGAGGACTAGCACAACGCTTAATATGATAAAACTGATTAGGAAAAACTATGCTGTTAGCTGATTAAACTCAATGATTGGAAGTTATTAGGACTTGAAAAATACCTTAAAAGCCCACAGGTTTCACTTCAGTTACAGTCAATAAAATGTTGATAAAATAACCGTTAAGAAATTAACCTTTGTTAATATTGATGAACTTTTTCAATGAGGTGCGTGTCCGAATGGTTACCTAGGCAAATAGCCGGTAACGATACAGATTCGATCTGGTGCGGACACAAACTGACGACGCATTACATCCAGATCCTTGATCCCTTATTTGGAGTTATGAATAGATGAAAACGAAATTATCTGTACTTTCAGCCGCAATGTTAGCCGCAACCCTGACAATGATGCCTGCGGTTTCACAGGCCGCTATTCCGCAATCTGTTGAGGGACAACCCATTCCCAGCCTTGCCCCTATGCTAGAGCGCACGACGCCCGCCGTGGTTTCTGTCGCGGTGTCCGGCACACACGTGTCCAAACAACGTGTACCCGATGTGTTCCGTTATTTCTTCGGCCCCAATGCACCACAAGAGCAAGTGCAAGAGCGTCCTTTTAGAGGCTTAGGCTCTGGTGTGATTATCGATGCTGACAAAGGCTATATTGTCACCAATAACCATGTGATTGACGGTGCCGATGATATCCAAGTTGGCTTACATGACGGCCGTGAAGTCAAAGCCAAATTGATTGGTACCGACTCAGAGTCCGACATTGCTTTGCTGCAAATCGAAGCGAAAAATTTAGTCGCAATTAAAACCTCCGACTCAGATGAACTGCGGGTTGGTGACTTTGCCGTCGCCATCGGTAACCCCTTTGGTTTAGGTCAAACGGTCACCTCGGGGATTGTTAGTGCTTTAGGCCGAAGCGGCTTAGGCATTGAAATGCTTGAAAACTTTATTCAAACCGATGCGGCGATTAACAGCGGTAACTCGGGCGGCGCGCTGGTTAACCTTAAAGGTGAACTGATCGGTATTAACACGGCTATCGTCGCACCAAACGGTGGTAACGTCGGTATCGGTTTTGCGATTCCCGCCAACATGGTGAAAAACCTCGTGGCTCAAATTGCCGAACACGGTGAAGTTCGCCGTGGCGTGCTGGGGATTTCAGGCCGTGATTTAGATAGCCAACTTGCCCAAGGCTTTGGGTTAGACACTCAGCACGGGGGCTTTGTGAATGAAGTCACTGCGGGCAGTGCTGCCGAAAAAGCAGGTATTAAAGCGGGCGATATTATTGTCAGCGTGGATGGACGAGCAATTAAGTCGTTCCAAGAACTGCGGGCGAAAGTCGCGACTATGGGCGCGGGAGCCAAGGTTGAACTGGGACTTATCCGCGATGGCGATAAGAAAACCGTGAATGTCACCTTAGGTGAAGCAAGCCAAACCACTGAAAAAGCTGCTGGCGCAGTGCACCCAATGCTCCAAGGTGCCTCGTTAGAAAACGCTTCGAAAGGGGTGGAAATTACCGAGGTGGCCCAGGGCTCACCTGCGGCAATGAGCGGCTTACAAAAAGGCGATGTGATTGTCGGCATTAACCGTTCGGCGGTGAAAGATCTGAAATCACTCAAGGAGCAGCTCAAAGATCAAGAAGGCGCTGTCGCCCTGAAGATCCTCCGTGGTAAGAGCTTGTTGTACTTAGTGCTGCGTTAATCGGTACGCCGCTCTGATCTTTATCCCATTATCAGATGCAGATCAGCATAGGGAACGCGGGTTCCCTATGCTTTAACTTGTTAAACATGTTAATCTAACTCACCTTTTTCAATACTTAGCCTGCCATGACAATAAAAGAAACCCTGTTATATCTCGGTAAAGCCGTGCTCTTCGGCCTTATCATGGCGGCCATGTTTTTGTTAGTTACACACTACTTCGACAATAAGAATCTCGGCAGCTCGTTACTGCAAAACCGTGGTAACAACACGGTCGAACTCTCCTTTGCTAAGGCCGTACGCCGC
The DNA here is from genome assembly GCF_023475945.1 of Shewanella sp. 8A. Lineage (NCBI taxonomy): Bacteria > Pseudomonadati > Pseudomonadota > Gammaproteobacteria > Alteromonadales > Shewanellaceae > Shewanella > Shewanella sp. 8A. The sequence goes on along the minus strand of NZ_JAMDJP010000021.1, from coordinate 19,951 downwards.
GCCGCCCCTGCCGTAGTCAATATTTATAGCTTAAGTATCGATCAGAGTCGTCCGCTGAACTCTGGTTCCCTCCAAGGCCTAGGCTCTGGGGTGATAATGAGTAAAGAAGGCTATATTCTCACGAATTATCATGTGATTAAAAAAGCCGATGAGATTGTGGTGGCTCTGCAGGATGGCCGCAAGTTCACCTCGGAAGTCGTCGGTTTTGATCCCGAAACCGATCTTTCAGTGCTTAAGATCGAAGGCGATAATCTTCCCACAGTGCCCGTCAATCTCGACAGCCCACCGCAGGTTGGTGATGTGGTATTAGCCATTGGTAACCCCTATAACCTCGGCCAAACCATTACCCAAGGGATTATCAGCGCTACGGGTCGTAACGGCTTAAGTTCTGGTTATTTAGACTTTTTACAAACAGATGCTGCAATTAACGCCGGTAACTCAGGCGGTGCCTTAATCGACACTAACGGTAGCCTGATTGGTATCAACACTGCCGCCTTCCAAGTGGGCGGCGAAGGTGGCGGACACGGGATTAACTTCGCGATCCCGATTAAATTGGCCCACAGCATTATGGGCAAACTGATCAAAAATGGTCGGGTGATCCGTGGTGCCTTAGGGATCTCAGGCGAGCCGATTAACCCGGTGGTGGCGCAAATCCTCAACCTGCCCGATTTACGTGGTGTATTAGTTACTGGTGTCGATCCTAATGGTCCAGCGGCACGAGCGCAGCTACAACCAAGGGATGTAATCATCAAATACGGCGACGAAGATGTGCCTGGGGTCGAAATGCTGATGGATAGAATTGCCGAAACTACGCCCGGCAAGAAAATCATGATGACGGTTATCCGCCAAGGCAAAGAGCAAGTACTACCGGTGATTATCGATGAGAAAGTCGTCGTCGATAATTAAGCTCAGTAAGCTACCTTGATAAATCTCAGAATGAGGCATGTATAAAACCTCATTCTGAGCCATCCTAAAATCACCTATTACCTTATCCCTCAAATGGCAGAGCTATTTATCTTGCACTGCAATTTTTCACTGACTTTTGCCCCAAAACGAGATAAGTTTGTCGTCAGGTGTGTAGGATGAATTGTCATTGTTTCCCCAGTGACACGCCGTGCTCTTTGTTTAAAAAGCAGTGTCCCTATAGGCTTGACGGCGGTATCTGCAACACATGGAAGTGTAAATGCCGCGTTCACATGGATGTGAAAGAGCGGCCATGCCGCCAACGGTCACAGTTGCAACAATGACAATCTTTACGACCATTGAACTGTTCATCTGGCTAAAAGCTTTTTGCCCCATTCCGTGTATCGGCTCGTTAGCTCAACCGAAAATTCCCACTCCTGCTGCCATACAAATTCTTATCTATTTGCCTATGTTTGGCCTTACCAGAAATAGACTAACAATGTATAGGTATACAGTCGCATTTAAATTTAGATACTTTGGAGTGATTTTAAGACAATATCAGTGCGCACTAATTCCATCCGCAATAAATAAAGCTCTATAAAATCAGGTGGATATAGTAACTGAATTTTAGTTAATAGGCTTGGAAAACGCGCATGCGCGTTTTTCCAGATGGTGTATTTGGCAGAAAGCTGATAAGTTCTTTGCATACAGATAGTTAACCGTGCGCGTTTTCACTGGTCCAACGAGGTAAACGCGCATGCACACTAATCAAATGTTAGAAGCACTTAGATATGGCACGAAGAAAACAACTTAAGGGAGTTGCTGGAAATATAGTCCAGTGGTGCCTGAGCAGAAACTTTGATTATCAAGGGTACTGGGCTGTCGGTCAGCTATATGCATACGCCCAAGAAAATGGCACCAATGAGTGTGTAATAAATCTTGTAAACGAGCATGCGCCAAATGAAGTCACGGGTGTAAAGTTTTCAGAAGCTATCAAGTTATTGTCGTGCATTTTACAGCGTGACCTGGAATCACTAAAGATACCCGATTGGTGGGTAAAGGATGCAAAGGTAATCTTTACCTTTAATACTGATGATAAAAAAAAGTATCACCTTTGGGCATCTGGTCTTGGTGGGAAACCAGCAATGTGTTTGGTAGAAATTACTACTGACCTGGGTAAAACATATACCAAAGAAGGTGGTTGCAATGTTTGGGTTCACAACCCAGAGAAAGAGAGTCGTCGATATGGCTTCTAACAAAGCCAAACACTCGGACAAATCACTCGCTGCGCTCCTAATTTTCCGGTGTTGGCGGCTTTATGCATTTTGAGGTAATCACATAGTGATTCGGGCAATTAAAAGTCAGTTAAACTTACAACCTCAGTTCTACGCTGAATCAGCGAGAGTTGGCGGTTTCGGTTGCATACTTGGTGGAGTACTAGCGTTTTACCTTTTCCAATATATTTCATCGTTCTTTGGTATAGCCACTGATGTCCCTATCCGGCAATATGATCAAACGATAGTTGTTTTTATGTTCGCAAGCTGCCTCTTAACGCTTATTCTCTGTTTGTACATATTTTGTGTTTTATCGGCTTTCATTTACTACGGAATTAAGTACCAAAATGGACTCATTAGTAAAGACGAGTTTATAAATATCTCTTTTAAAGGTGTTTACCCAAAGCGCTGGCAGAAAGGCTATTGAAAAATGCATAACAAACGCCATCAAAACGCCGCTTTGCGGCTCGACTCGCAACAAATTGCTTGCGTTTGTGGCGGGCGTTATCTCCATAGATATTTTTATCTAAAACAGACTCGTTAGAGTTAAGGTTTTAACTCGAAAATGTCCCTTTCCTTTTTAGCTAAACAAATTATGCGCAATAAAAAACCAGCACTTGGCTGGTTTTTTTATTGGGAGCGAATCCTACGCAAATGTTATTGCACACGCTCTACATGCGCGCCCAACCCTTGGAACTTCTGCTCGATATGCTCATAGCCGCGATCTAAGTGATAGATGCGATCGACAATGGTTTTACCATCGGCGACTAAGCCTGCAATCACCAAGCTTGCCGACGCACGTAAATCCGTCGCCATTACCTGTGCACCACTCAAAGACTCAATGCCTTGGATAATGCAGGTATTGCCTTCAAGCTCCATGGTCGCGCCCATACGGATAAGTTCTGGCACGTGCATAAAGCGGTTTTCGAAGATGGTTTCGGTAATGGTCGCAGTGCCCTGGGCTAAAACGTTGAGCACGCAGAACTGTGCCTGCATATCGGTTGGGAAACCAGGATATGGTGCCGTCTTGATATTTACCGCTTTTGGACGCTTGCCTTCCATATCGAGCTCAATCCAATCTTCACCTGTAGTGATCTTGGCACCCGCATCTTCGAGTTTCGCGATAACAGACTCTAACGAAGCTGGGTCTGCCTTTAAGCAACGGATACGACCACGGGTCACAGCGGCGGCAACAAGGAATGAACCGGTTTCAATACGATCCGGCATCACTCGGTACTCACAGCCCTGTAGACGTTCAACGCCTTGAATACGCAGTGTGGCACTGCCGACACCGGTGATCTTCGCGCCCATAGCAATCAAACAGTTAGCTAAGTCGATCACTTCTGGTTCACGGGCCGCGTTTTCAATCACGGTTTCGCCATCGGCAAGTGCCGCGGCCATCAATAGGTTTTCGGTCGCGCCTACGCTCACCATGTCCATAAAAATATGGGCGCCCTTTAAGCGACCATCGACACGGGCCTTGATATAACCTTCTTTCACTTCAATCTTAGCGCCCATCATTTCGAGGCCATGTAAGTGAAGGTTTACTGGACGGGCGCCAATGGCGCAGCCACCGGGTAATGACACGTCTGCGGTGCCATAGCGGGCTAATAACGGGCCAAGGATCAGAATCGAGGCACGCATGGTCTTAACGAGATCGTAAGGTGCGCAGAACTCATTAAGATTCTTGGTCGAAATACGGATTTGACCATTGCCTAATTCATCCACATCGGCGCCTAGGCAGCGCAGCAATTTACAGCTGGTGCTCACATCGCGCAAATTGGGGACATTCGACACAATAAAATCAGTTTCGGCTAACACGCCTGCCATTAGAATCGGCAGCGCAGCGTTTTTGGCACCGGAAATAATCACATCACCAGCAAGCGGAGGGCTTGCTTGAATCGCTAATTTATCCACTTTTCCTCACTACTAGCTGTTGAAAATTTTCTCGCGTTTCCATTGAGTCGGCGTGAAAGTTTTAATCGTTAATGCATGTAACTCACCGCTGGCGATATAACTCATCAGGGGTGCATAAATGGCTTGTTGTTGTTTTACACGGCTCATGCCGTCAAAACATTCACCGACGGCGATCACTTTGTAGTGGCTGCCATCGGAGCTGGCGTGCACTTCATCGAGTGCTAACGCGTCACGTAAAATCTGTTCTATTAAGCTGCATTCCATGAAATTCGGTACCTTTTCAATTCGCTTCTTCGGTGAAGAAGGATTGTAAATCATATAAATCGATTAATTTTTTTAACTGCTCCGATGCCGAGCACAGCTTCAGTGGCGTGCCATGCTGGCGCACTAACGCCAGCAAAAATGCCACACCAGCACTGTCGCTGTACTCCAGTTCGGCGAGCGACAACATTTGGGTATCTTGGCTTAACAGGCTTTGCCTTTGCGGCCATAGCACGACCACTTGCTCCTGTGATAAACGCCCTTTTAGGTGGCAAATGTTACCCTGTTGCACAAATTCAACCACGGCGCTTACTTCCCTGCTTTAGGCTTTTTAGTCACTTTGTCTTTGGTGCGCTCTTCCAGCATCTTAATCACTGAATCAATCCCCTGTTGGCGGATAAGGTTCGAGATTTCAGATTGCTTAGAGGACAGCAAACTCACGCCTTCAGCGACTAGGTCAAACGCCTTCCAAGAGTCATCCTTGAGGCGACGAACTTTAAACAACAGCTTTATCGGCGGACGACCCGCTTCGATAATCTGTACGTTTACATCGACAATCTTCTCATTGCTGAAATCACTACCAGGCGAAAACTCCACTTTTTGGTTAGTGTATTCGGTAAAAGCTTGGGCATAGGTTGAAACTAAGTAGCCTTCAAAAGCATCGACGAAACGATTGCGCTGATCTTCAGTCGACTCTTTTAAATACTGACCTAACACTTTGTAAGAGGCGTATTTATAGTCGATGTAAGGCATTAATTCTTCACGCACAATCACCTTAAGATGATCCGCATCGGCGTCAATCAACGCCTTGTCTTTGTGGAACCGATCGAAGGTTTTGTTGGCAACAGATTTCACCATGGCATAAGGATCCATAGTGTTAACCTGAGCGTCATCCGCCAGTGCGGTCGTTGCGGTAAACATCCATACTAACGGCAGTAATAAGCGCGATAAGCGTTTAAACATAGCGGTAACCCCTATTTATCCTTTGAACCCATACTATATAAGAACTGACCAATCAGATCTTCTAACACTAATGCTGAGCGAGTATCGTCAATTTTGTCGCCATCCTTAAGCATACTCACGTCATCATCGACAAAGCCCGGTGTTAATCCGAGGAACTGCTCACCGAGCAAACCTGAAGTTAAAATAGCTAAGCTACTGGTTTCAGGAAATTTATCGAAACGCTTGTCCATCACAATCGTCACCACAGCCACCAGTTTGACTGGGTCTAAATCAATCTTACTCACGCGGCCAACCACGACGCCGCCAACCTTGACCGGAGAGCGAACCTTCAAGCCACCGATATTGGTGAAGTTGGCGGTGAGGGTATAGCTACTGTCGCTGGTCTGCACTTCGATATTGGCGACTTTAAACACCAACACCAAAAAGGCCGCTAAGCCCGTTAAGAGAAACACACCCACTAATAATTCAATTTTTCGTGTCAACATGCTCAGTTACCACTCTGTTAATCCGTCGATCTGTATCCTTGGCGCTGCAATCCGTTAGCGGCCAAACATCAGGGCTGTTAGTAAAAAGTCCAATGCCAGTACGGCGAGGCTCGATTGCACCACAGTTGAAGTAGTTGCACGGCTGATCCCTTCTGGATTCGGCACCACTTGATAGCCGCGGTATAAGGCAATCCAAGTCACCACCACGGCAAATACGCCACTCTTAATCAGGCAGTTAACTATGTCTTGGCGCCATTCTACCGAGGCTTGCAGAATCGACCAGAAGGCACCACCATCGATCCCCTTCCATTCCACGCCCACTAAATGGCCGCCATAAATACCTACCGCAGTAAACATCAGCGCCAACAACGGCATGCTTATTACACCCGCCCAAAAGCGTGGCGCAATGATTTGCCGCAGTGGGTCAATCGCCATCATCTCTAAGCTGGATAACTGCTCGGTACTCTTCATCAGACCGATTTCGGCGGTGAGTGCCGAACCTGCGCGGCCAGCAAATAACAAGGCTGTAACCACGGGGCCAAGTTCACGCAGTAAACTTAAGGCCACCATCGGGCCTAAGCTCTCCTCAGTACCGAAACCGACTAAGATGTTGTAGCCCTGCAGCGCCAACACCATGCCGATAAACAGGCCGGAGACCACAATAATGACCATAGATTGTACGCCGACCACATAGATTTGGCGCACTAATAATGGAAAACCTTTACGCACCCGAGGCCAACGAACAATCGCGCCCCACAGCATCAGGCCTGCACGGCCAAAACCGAGCACTAACTCGATAGCGCTGCGGCCAAGGTCGGCAATACTATCTAATAACTTCACTTGCCAACTCCTTTTGCCAATAATTCTTGCTGGTAATCCTTTGCCGGATAATGGAACGGCACAGGGCCATCTGGCGCACCTTGAATAAACTGCTTGAGCTGCGGATTATCCGCATGCTTTAACTCTTCAGGCGTGCCATGGGCAATAACTTTTTTATCTGCAACCACATACACATAATCTGCAATCCCGAGCACTTCATCCACATCGTGGGACACCACAACCGAGGTTAAATTAAGTGCATCGGAAAGTTCGCGGATAAGCTTAACCAGCACGCCCATAGAAATAGGGTCTTGTCCGGCAAAGGGTTCATCGTACATGACCATTTCTGGCTCAAGGGCTATCGCCCGAGCTAAGGCAGCGCGGCGCTGCATCCCACCGGATAACTCGCTGGGCATCATTTGCGCGGCGCCCCGCAGCCCAACGGCCTCAAGTTTCATCAGCACGATAGTCCGAATAATCTCTTCGGGCAGGCCTGAATGTTCACGTAGCGCAAAGGCAACGTTATCAAAGACGTTGATATCGGTGAATAATGCGCCACTTTGAAACAACATACTCATGCGCTTGCGCAGTTCGAATAATTCGCTACGGCTCGCCGCATGCACATCCTGTCCATCGAACAACACTTGGCCGCTATCGGGCGTTAATTGGCCGCCGATAAGCTTGAGCAAGGTGGTCTTACCTATGCCACTCGGTCCCATAATCGCGGTGACTTTGCCCCTAGGGATAGACAGGCTAATATCTTCATATATGACACGCTGGCCACGGCGAAAGCCCAAATGACGGATCTCAACCAACGGCGTTTGTTCTTGAGTCATGCTTGATTCCGATATTTGAAAAGAGGTGGCCTACGCTTCCTGCCCAGACCAATCGAAGAGCCGCAAATTGTACGTAATTGCGCTTTAACCTACAACAGAATCGACACTATCGTCCTGCGATACTTTCAATTTGCCTCATTTCCAGCGAGAATGCGCCCTAAGTTTTCGCTCTGTGAAGCTAAAGTGTTACTTAATGTTTTCACCTGTGTTGATAAATTAGCAAAATGGTTTTGTAAACGGTCAAGACATAAGCTAATTGATACAAAGATAATGTGAGTACAACTTAACTTAAAAACGCTATTGAGTTCTGCAATTAAGCATCAAACTGGCCATCATAGTTACCTTACTCACTGCGGGTGGCAAAAGGGAAATACCAAAGACGATGATATTGCTCAAGGCATTCAATGGCTAAACGATATATTCTGCCCTAATGCCTAGGCGCAGAGCTTAAACAATAGCATGCGACTCAAAGTAACAAGCCGTTAATTTTATCATCTTTATCGCGTACCAAATTGTGCTATTCCAATCCCAGACGGGGCGACAAAGACAATGCAAGAAGAGAGATAGACATGGTAGACCAATCACAATTGCGCCAGTGGGGCTGTAAAGTCATCGATATTGAAAAATCGGCCCTCGACAATCTTTATCAATATGTCGATTCCGTTGAATTCGCCCAAGCCTGCGAGTTAATCCTCAACTGCACCGGCAAAGTCATCGTGATGGGGATGGGGAAATCTGGCCATATTGGTAATAAAATCTCTGCTACCCTCGCCAGCACTGGCACCCCAGCCTTCTTTGTGCATCCTGGCGAAGCCAGCCATGGCGACTTAGGCGTACTCTCTGATAATGATATTATCCTCGCCATTTCAAACTCGGGTGAATCGAGCGAAATCCTTGCGCTGATGCCCGTTATCCAACGTAAAGCCATTCCCGTGATTGCCATGACGGGCAAACCTGAGTCCACGATGGCACGTTTGGCCAAAATTCATTTATGTATTGAAGTGCCTGAAGAAGCCTGTCCGCTCGGGCTTGCGCCAACCTCGAGCACCACCGCAACCTTAGTGATGGGTGATGCGATGGCCATTGCGCTGCTGCAAGCCAAAGGCTTTACTCGGGAAGACTTTGCAATGTCTCACCCAGGCGGTGCCCTAGGACGTAAGCTGCTGCTTAAAGTCAGCAACGTGATGCACAGTGGCGATGATTTACCACTGGTTAAACACGATATTTGCATCACCGATGCCCTGTATGAAATCTCCAAGAAGGGCCTAGGCATGACGGCGGTGATCGATGAACAAAACAAACTCGTGGGTATTTTTACCGACGGCGACCTACGCCGCGTTATCGATGCCCAAGTCAACCTACGCACCACGCCTATCGCCGATGTGATGACGCGAAACTGTGTCACAATTACTGAAAACGTCTTGGCAGCGCAGGCGCTGCAAGTGATGGATTCCAAAAATATCAACGGCCTGATAGTGATAGATAAAGACAATCATCCTGTCGGTGCGCTCAATATGCTCGATATGGTTAAAGCGGGAGTCATTTAATGCCACAGCAAGGATTTTACGGCCCGATCAGCGATGATGTGTGGCAAAGAGCGCAAAAAATTAAACTGCTGATCTGCGATGTGGATGGGGTATTTTCTGACGGCCGCATTTATTTAAGCAACTCGGGTGAAGAGCTCAAAGCCTTCCATACCCGCGATGGTTATGGCGTGCGCTCTTTATTGACCAGTGGCTTTAATCTGGCCGTGATAACAGGCCGCCAGTCTAAAATTGTTGAAAACCGCATGACGGCCCTCGGTGTAACCCATATTTATCAAGGTGTGGATAATAAATTTGTCCCCTATGAAGAACTGCTGTCGCTCTACAATGTCACACCAGAAGAAGTTGCCTATATCGGTGATGATATTGTCGACCTGCCAGTGATGAATGTCGTCGGTCTTGCCGTCTGTGTCGCCGATGGACATCCCTATGTGCGCCAACACGCCCATTTTGTGACCCAGTTAAATGGTGGTCATGGTGCGCTCAGAGAGCTGACAGATCTGTTACTTCTGAGTCAAAACAAATTTACCTCAGCCCATGGGATGAGCATATGAGTCGTGTGACCCTCGCCATTATTGCTTTTTTTGGTACTGCACTCGTGCTGTATTGGCAGGTCCAACAAAAACGCGGTGGCGATACCGATAGCAGCCTGAATGATACAGACAGACCCGACTACATTATCGAAGATCTGCGCAGCATCGAGTTTAACGAGCAAGGACAAGTCAATAGTCGCGTCACGGCAAAGCACATGGAACACTATGAGCTTAAAAACCAAACCGACTTTATTCAGCCTGTCTATCTTGTGTATCCCGACCAAGGTAAAGCAAAATGGCAGATCAGAGCCGATCAAGGTCGACTCAACAAAGATACTGGCAAGGTTGTATTAGAAAATAATGTTATTATCGATGCCATCAGCCCTGGTGAACCGATACAAACCTTGTCCACCAGTTTTTTAGAACTCGATCTCAACACAATGATAATGACCTCTGACCGCATCATTTACGTCACAGGGAAAGATTTTAATATTCAAGGGCAAGGCCTTTATGCCGACCTTAACGCGCAGGAAGTGCAATTGACCAGTCAGGTAGTAGGAACCTATGAAGCAAAATAACATATTACTTGCCAGCCTAATGCTAATGATAAGCATGAATGCCTTCGCCAAGATCGGTGACTTACAGCAAGAAGTGAAAATTAAAGCCGTCAGTCAAACTGCGGACATTAAAAACAATCAGATCATTTTCTTCGGTCCCGTTGAAGTTGTTCAAGGCTCAATTAAAATCCATGCGGATCAACTCCGTGCATTTTCTGTCGAAGGCGAAAATAGTAAAGTCTTACTGGCTACAGGAAATCCAGCAACCTACAGCCAAATCCTTGATGATGGCCGCCCTGCATCTGCTAGCGCCAAAGAGATTCGCTATGAAATGGCCACTCGGACGTTGACCCTAACTGGTACAGCGACCCTAGACCAAGCGGGTAGTCAAGTTACAGGCAATTTAATTCGTTACGATATTATTCAGCAAAAACTGATCGCCGAAAGTAGCGGCAATGGTGATGATCGCGTAATTACCATTATTCAACCTGATAATTATCAGGAAGAACTCAAAAATACACCAACAGATAAACCTGTGAAAAAACAGGATTCTAAATGACCCAAATCACCTTAAAAGCACAGAATCTCGCCAAGAGTTATAAAAGCCGCCAGGTTGTCAAAGATGTCAGCCTGACAGTAAAAACGGGTCAAGTCGTCGGTCTACTCGGCCCTAACGGTGCGGGTAAAACCACCACCTTTTACATGGTCGTGGGCTTAGTTAAAAGCGATAAAGGCCATATCTTTATCGACGATGATGATTTAACCGCCGATCCTATGCATCTGCGTGCCCGCAAAGGTATTGGTTACCTACCACAGGAAGCGAGTATCTTTCGTAAATTAACCGTACACGACAACATCATGGCGGTACTGCAAACCCGTAAAGAGCTCAATAGTGACCAGCGCGAAGAAGCACTAGAGCAACTGCTAGAAGAGTTCCATATCACCCATATTCGTGACAGCCAAGGCATGTCCTTATCGGGCGGTGAACGTCGCCGCGTCGAAATTGCCCGCGCCTTAGCGGCCAACCCCAAGTTTATTCTGCTTGATGAGCCCTTTGCGGGCGTTGATCCGATCTCCGTTATCGATATCAAGAAAATTATCGAGCAGCTTAAGAGCCGAGGCCTTGGAGTACTTATCACAGACCACAATGTGCGCGAGACCTTAGACGTCTGTGAACATGCTTACATTGTGAGTCACGGTAATCTTATTGCCGAGGGCACACCCGCAGAGATCTTAGACAATCAGCAAGTTAGGGCTGTGTACTTAGGTGAACAATTCAGGCTATAGTTACTAAAACAAAGCTAATAAGCCTTGAATTTGAGAGCGCTAGGCTCCATCCATATGATATCAAGCGACCTAAACTCACAATAATAACCTAGGGATCAGCGGTAACATGAAAGCGTCACTCCAGCTCAAACTGGGTCAACAGTTAACCATGACGCCACAACTTCAGCAGGCCATTCGCCTGCTGCAACTGTCGTCATTGGAACTGCAACAAGAAATCCAGCAAGCCTTAGACTCTAATCCTCTTCTCGAGCTGGAAGAGGAGCAATTTGACGCGCCTAGCGAACGTAAGCAAGATATCGCCGATACCGACTTTAGCGAAACGACTGCCCAGCCACAGGAACAAGATAATTCCACCGTGGACATTGCCGAGTCGCTGACCAAAGAATCTCTGCCCGAAGAGTTACCCATGGATACCACTTGGGATGAAGTATTTACCGCATCGCCAAACTCAGGTTCTGGCGCCAGCCGTGAAGATGACATGCCCTTCCAAGGGGAAACTAGCGAGGGGTTGTACGAACATTTAGAATGGCAAAAAAACCTCACACCCTTCTCTGAAACCGATTTAGCCATTGCCACCGCGATTATTGATGCCATTGACGATCAAGGTTATCTCACTCAAAGCACTGAAGATATCCTCGAAGCCATGGGCAATCCCGAGATTGAACTCGACGAAGTTGAAGCCGTGCTCAAGCGTATTCAACATTTCGACCCCGTTGGTGTCGCGGCAAGGGATTTAAGCGAATGTTTACTGATCCAGCTATCTCATTTTTCGCCTGATACCCCTCACATCGAAAACGCCCGCATGCTGATCAAAGATCATTTAGATCTGATCGCCGCTCGCGACTTTAGGCTGTTAATGCGTAAGACCAAACTGAAAGAGGACGAGTTAAGGGACAGTATTGCGCTGATCCAAACCTTGAATCCTCGCCCCGGTTTACTCATCACCCCTGTCGATGAAGAATATGTGATCCCCGATGTATCGGTGTCGAAGAAAAACGGCCGTTGGGTGGTCGAATTAAACCCTGACTGCATGCCAAAAATCAACGTAAATCAGCAATATGCAGCAATGGCCCGAAGTTCAAAAAATCAAGCTGATAGCCAATTTATTCGTGGCCATCTGCAAGAGGCTAAATGGTTTATCAAAAGCCTTGAAAGCCGCAACGAAACACTGCTCAAGGTAGCAAACTGCATAGTGCAATACCAACAGGGTTTCTTCGAATATGGTGAAGAAGCCATGAAACCTATGGTCCTAAACGATATCGCCGAGGCGGTAGAGATGCATGAGTCCACCATTTCACGGGTGACCACACAAAAATACATGCATACCCCAAAAGGACTTTTTGAACTAAAATATTTCTTCTCAAGCCACGTCGGGACGGATGATGGCGGTGAGTGCTCATCCACAGCAATCAGAGCTTTCATTAAGAAACTGGTTGCAGCGGAAAACCAGAAAAAACCATTAAGCGACAGCAAGATGGCTCAACTTCTGGCAGAACAGGGAATTAACGTTGCGCGCAGAACCATTGCGAAGTACCGAGAAGCGATGCTTATTCCCCCTTCCAATCAGCGTAAAAGTTTATAGCCTATTGTGAGTATCGGAGGACGTTTCTATGCAAATAAACCTAAGTGGACACCATATCGAGATTACTGAATCGTTACGGGCATATGTTGAGGAAAAGTTTTCAAAACTTGAACGTCATTTCGAACAGATCAATAATGTGCACGTTGTGCTCAATGTTGAGAAAATGCAACAGATTGCCGAAGCGAGAATCAACCTCACCGGTGGTGAAGTCTTCGCGACTTCAGAGCATGCAGATATGTATGCTGCCATAGACGTCCTGATTGATAAACTTGATCGTCAGGTTATTAAACACAAAGAGAAGTTAACAAAACACTAGCAATGGAACTTCGTACCATACTGCGGCCGGAGTGCACAACCTGCGCCACTCCGGGCAGTAAGAAAAAGGTACTGGAACTCATCAGCGACTTAGCCGCTGCCCAGTACCCCACCCTCTCATCTCAAGAGATCTTCGAAAGCCTCGTGGCGCGCGAAAAGATGGGTAGCACAGGTATAGGTAACGGTATCGCCATTCCACATGGTCGATTAACCGATATAACACAACCCATAGCGATATTGATAAAATGTGAGGAGCCGATAGCCTTTGATGCTATCGATAAACAACCCGTCGATATTTTATTTGCACTACTCGTGCCTGCCGACCAATGTCAGCAGCACCTAAGTACCTTGTCATGCATGGCTGAAAAGCTCAGTGACAAGCAAATATTAAAACAATTGCGCAAGACGCATGATGAAACGGAACTCTATCAGGTAATCATTGGATGAAACTGGTCATAGTGTCAGGGCGTTCAGGCTCAGGCAAATCGGTCGCACTTAGAGTGCTTGAAGATCTCGGCTACTATTGTGTCGATAATTTGCCTTTGCCTTTGATTGGCAGTTTGCTTGAACAGCTCAAAGGCAGTAACGATCTCGTTGCTATCAGTGTTGACGTGCGCAATTTACCAGAGCAAGACAAAGTGCTGGTTAAACAGCTTGCCAGCCTGCCTACGGGCACTGAACTCACCAGCTTCTTCTTAAACTCCAGCGATAAAGTGCTGCTAAAACGCTATAGCGAAACGCGGCGCTTACATCCCTTATCTAAGAGCCGAGTGTCACTGCAAGAAGCCATCAAACTTGAAGGCAAATTGCTGGAGCCGCTGTCACAGCAGATGGATCACTATATAGATACCTCGAATCTGAATATCTATGAACTCAGCGACCAAGTGCGGCAAATACTCCTTGGCAGTGTCGATAAGGAACTGGTGATCAACTTCGAGTCTTTCGGTTTTAAGCATGGTATGCCGACCGAAGCTGACTTTATGTTTGATGTGCGCTTTTTGCCAAATCCCCATTGGGAACCGGAGCTTAGACCTCTCACCGGTTTAGATGAACCCGTAGCGGAGTTTTTAAATCGCCAGCCACTGGTGAATAAGTTCATCTGGCAAATCGAGAATTTGCTCGAAACCTGGTTGCCGCATTTAGAGCGCAATAATCGTAGCTATCTGACGATTGCGATTGGTTGCACAGGTGGCCAACACCGCTCAGTCTATGTAGCCGAGCAACTAGCTAAACGTTTTAGTAATGGCAAACATAAAGTCAATGCGCGCCATCGAGAGTTGAGCCATGCCAAAACTTGAGCGCCAAGTCACCATCTGCAATAAACTCGGCTTACATGCCCGTGCCGCCACAAAGCTCGTGGTATTGGCCTCTGAGTTTGATGCCAGCATTACGCTGATCCAAGGTGAAAAACAGGCCTCTGCCGCCAGTGTATTGGGTCTACTCATGCTCGAGACGGGCATGGGTAAAACCATCACCCTCATCGCCGAAGGCCCGGATGCCGAGCCTGCACTTAATGCCATTTGTGCCCTTATCGACGCTAAGTTTGACGAAGCCTGCTGATGGTATCATCTCGATGATCCCTGCCGGTATTCAGTATCCTGTTTGGTTTTGATTTCAGCACCTTATACCAGTAAAACACATTTGTGACTCGACGCCCTCCCGTGCGCTAAATTACAATGTACTGCTGCGCTTTGGCTTAAGTCCTCAATAGCTAAACGCCAACCCATCCACCGCCGCCATGGAGGAAACATGCCTGTAGAAGCCTCAGACAGTTTACAAGCCGAACACCGCCTCGACCAACTGAGTCAAGCCCTCAACAGTGGTATGTTTGTGCATGTCAGGCAAATGCTACAAAATATGGCGCCGTCAGATATCGCATTGATTTTAGAATCGTCACCTCCCAAAGCTCGGCAAGTGTTATGGCAACTCGTCGATCAAGATCAGCTCGGGGATATTCTCGATGAACTCAGCGAAGAGTTAAAAGACCCGCTGATCAGCACCATGAGTCCAGAGCGAGTCGCCAAGGCTACCGCCAGCATGGATACGGACGATCTGGCTTATATTCTGCGAAGCCTGCCAGATACTGTGTATAAACAAGTATTACAGTCGATGAGTCTGCAAAACCGCCAGCGAGTCGAGCAAGCGCTCTCTTATCCCGATGAGACCGCAGGCAGCTTAATGAACACCGACACAGTAACCTTAAGACCCGATGTCAATATCGATGTGGTACTGCGTTATTTGCGCCAACGGGGCAACCTGCCCGACACTACCGATACTTTATACGTGGTGGATAAACACGATCGCGTGCTTGGTGGGGTCAAACTTGCGGATCTGCTCACCTGCGATCCCAATACTCATATCAGCAGCATTATCGATACCGATATCGAGAGCATTCCCGTGGGCATGTCCGACAGTGAAGTGGCGCAACTGTTCGAGCGCCATGACTGGGTGTCAGCGCCCGTGGTCGATAGTGAGGGCAAGTTGCTCGGCCGGATCACCATCGATGACGTGGTGGATGTTATCCGTGAAGACGCCGAGCACTCTATGATGGGGATGGCGGGGATGGACGATGATGAAGACACCTTCGCCCCTGTACTCAAAAGTACCTTCCGCCGTTCGCTCTGGCTCACGATCAACCTATTTGCGGCTCTGCTGGCGGCCTCTGTCAGCAATATGTTTGAGGGCACTATTGAACAGTTTGCCACGATTGCGATTTTAATGACGATTGTACCGAGCATGGGCGGCGTCGCAGGGAACCAAACCTTGGCCCTAGTGATCCGCGGGATTGCCCTAGGCCATATTGGCCAAAGTAATGCCCGCTGGCTGATAGGCAAAGAGCTAGCTATTGGCTTTTTGAATGGCTTAATGTGGTCGATGTTAGTGTTTATCGCGGTATTAGTTTGGAAAGATGATATGGCGCTTGCCAGCCTGATTGGCGGTGCGATGCTCATCAATATGACAGTCGCAGGACTAGCAGGCGCCAGTATTCCGCTGATCTTAAAGCGCTTAAAAGTAGATCCGGCGTTGGCGGGCGGCATGGTGCTCACCACAGTCACCGATGTAATAGGTCTGTTTGCCTTTCTCGGATTAGCGACTTTATATTTAATGCACTAGCACTGGCCCAAGCCTTGCTAAAGCGAGCAACAAAAATGGCGCTATTTCGCGCCATTTTTAATGAGTCTATTAGACATTATTTTTTAGGCGGCTGAAAACCATAACTGCTCAAAATTGCCTGTCCCTCAGGGGATAAAATAAACTTGGCTAAAGGTGCGGCCGCACTATTGGCATCCTTTAACACCAATAGGCCATAGTCGGCGCCAATAGCTAACTCTGGCGGTAAATCGACAATCTTAAGGCTCGGCACTTCTTTTTGTGCCAGCACCGCATTGGTGCAATAGGTTAAGAACACATCCGCCTGCTTATTTTCCATCACCCAAGCATAGGGATTACGATCCTTGGGCGGTTTAGCACTCTCAGGCCCACCAGTTAGCTGCATGGCTTTGGTTTCTAATATAGTTTTCGCATTGGGTTTTAAAGCCTCGGCTTTCGCAAACACTGCCCAAGCGTAGTCGCCAGCGGGATCGGCTTTTGGCGTTGATGTACCAAGCTTAATTTGCGACGCGAGCAGGGTGTCTAATAAGTTCGCGCTAGTGAGTGGCACTTCCGCTTGAGCAATGGCGCAGAGCTGGTTACGGGCAAACATTTGCACCTGTAGACCCACTCCCGCATCGACTAAGGCCTGCGGGTGTTTCATATTCGCCGAGGCAAAAATATCAACTCGCTCCCCCTCTTGGATCCGCTTAAGCAATAAACCCGAAGGCGCATACTGCGCTGCCACATTAGCTTGGGATTTCGCTTGGTAAGCCGCAATAATATCGTTCATCGCCGCCTTTAAACTGCCCGCGGCTCTTAGTTCAATAGGGGCTGTCGCCTCAGTGTTCATTGGCGCACCTTGTACCATCCCTGCCATCACTGTAGTCCCTAAACTGAATGCCAGTACTAAGCCCTGTTTTGCCATAATTGCTCTCCTTTGGCTCTGCGAAATAGTTATCATAATTTAACTAACTACATACAAAACGGGAAAATACCGGCAGGATCAAGTCGAATACTCGCCTGATAAGCCCAAATAGAGATGATTGCGGACAAGATCACTCAAGATAGATAACGGAAGGACAATTTGTCCCTTAGGATAAAATAAAAAGTCGCCCGCAGGCGACTTTAACCTTGATGAATGATTATTGACCCGTTGGGGTCAACACTATCTCCACGCGACGGTTTTGCGCGCGTCCCTCGGCACTAGCATTGGATGCGATTGGACTCGATTCACCCATTCCCTTAGACTTTACGCGAGCGGAAGCCACGCCTTTACTCATCAAGTAGTTCCCTACTTCGCTGGCTCGTACCTGTGATAAACGTAAATTGTATGAATCTGAGCCGCTGCTGTCGGTATAACCCAACACGTTAAGTTGGGTCTTACTATACTCCTTCGCCACCAGCGCAACAGAGTTCAGTACCCGCTTAGCACCCTCACTCAGCTCGGTTTGATCCACACCAAAAGTCACTTCATTTGGCATATTAAGAATAATATTGTCACCACTGCGAGTTACGCTAACTCCCGTGGAAGCGAGTTGTTGGCGTAATTTGGTTTCTTGTACGTCCATGTAGTAGCCAATACCACCACCTAGGGCGGCGCCAGAGGCTGCACCAATTAAAGCTCCTTTACCGCGGTCACTCTTACTTGACGAGGCTACACCAACGGCAGCTCCAGCAACGGCACCAATTAGCGCCCCCGTAGTCGCTTTTGCCGTTTGTTGTTCGTTGGTATAGGGGTTGACAGTCGAACAGCCTGACGCAATCAAGGCGCTAGCCATAACCACAATAGCAAGCTTAGATGCTGGCAATGATTTAATCAGAGAAGGCTTCATCATTATGACCTCATAACATGATTGATGAGATTTGCCTTTGAAAGGCAAAGGGCGTGGTAAATCGCCAAAAACACCATAAAAAAATCGCAGTATATAAGCATTCTCTTTCGAGACAATCTTTAATCGTTTCTTTGCTCAGTTTATGAGTAATTTAATCGCAAAAAACACCAAACCAAAACATCTTTGGCTTATTCATGCAACATTTAGAGTAAAAGCACTGAAATAGTGCAAGCTGCACCGTTTCTGACATAACTTCTAAAGCCAATCGTTTGAAACATAAACCCAATAAATTGATTTTAAACATTAATTTATATATTAAAAAATTGGCACGGATTTTACATACTAATAAATAGGTAGAAGAGTAGAGACCCCAAGCGTAACTCACTCGATACCTAAGTAAGCTGTTTGACATCAATGGACGTTAATCTAAGTGCCCGTTGTGAGGCATGTTAATCGAAGCACAATCCCTAAGTGGATTGAGGAGGAAGAGATGAAACATCTGATGAAACTCATTAGTCATTGTCACCACGAATGGTTGTCCCTACGCCATATAGGACATAGTCAGTGGGATATAGAGCAGCGCCAATAATCATGAAGGAATACCCCCAAAGAACCCGTTAAAGCGCATACAGATAGCATAAAGTGAAAAGGGATAGGCCATGGGAATCGTCAATCATAATCTTAAACCTGACGTTATTTTTGAAGTAAAAGTCAAAGGCAGATTACTCTCTGATGTCGCACGACAGTATGGTCTTTCGGCTAAAGCGGTTTACCAGTGGGTAAGGGAAAGTGAGCAACAGCCGCAGCAACGTGAATGCGCCTTAATAAATGAAATTGCCCAGCTGCAGAAACGTATTAAGCAGCTAAACAGTGAATTACGCACGATATAGGTTGAGGTAACCTCGCCCAGTGCCCTTATAGACAAGGCCGGACCCCATTGCATATTGCCCTGTAGGTCTAACGCGATATGAAAGTTGTGCTAAAAACAATAATAACAGCGCCCTTTTACGTCCGGCCTTGTCATCCAATTAATTGGATTAGCAATAAATAACAGTTTAGACAGAGTCGGATGGGTATCTATTATCGCTCCCCAACGACCTAAGATATAAATCGTACAAAATAACAATAATAACTGTGCTGTTTACTGTCCGACTCTGTCAACTTAACACTCAAAGTGTTGCAAGAGAAAAAGAGGTAGGTTTTGACAAGGCTTTAGAGGGAGCTATCTCCCCCAAAGATCAAATATGTGAATTGTGCTCCCCCAAGTCATGAACATATTACCCTCTCGGGTCTTGTCCTTTTATTCACGGATCAATGACGATCCAGCGCTAGACTAGGATAGCGCGCCACGGATGGCTGTGTTATTGGGAAGGTTTCGGCAAGGCTCGAGGGAGTTGTCTCCCCCAAAGATTAATATGTCGATAGTGCTCTGTGGCCCATCAACATATTTCTCCCTTTGGTCTTGTCCTTTTATTGAGTGGTTCAATGGAAAGGAAGGGGCATAACGCCTGTGCCAAGGATGGCAATGCCACAGGCTTTAACACTCGCACCAGGCAATTAATTCCAATAAAAAAGACGCTCATAAGGCGTAATGCCGTTCACTTAAGAGTGAACGGCATTTTTCTTTGCTCTAACCGGGAACTTGTTTTTGCTCATTTTAAGGACTCGTGGATATGCCCTTTCCCGTTTACCATCCAGCTTAAATTGCCGTGCATTTCGTTCTATATCCAATACGTCTCTCGGGACATTC
>NZ_JAMDJP010000020.1:0-83072 GCF_023475945.1 Shewanella sp. 8A | reverse complement strand
TCCATCAGGGCCAGAGGGATCCCTCAATAACAGGCCGGATATATGGGTGCAATGAACTCTTCTCAAAATCGTTATCGAATGTCTTGCAAACCGGATGGGTCCATATATGACTGAATAATAAATTCATAATAGATCCAAGGGTTATCATGAGAAAAAATTTGCCTGTAACACAACGTGAATATGACTATCCAGCAGATTGGATTTTACTGTCAACCACTGACACTCAGAGTCATATAACCTACGCCAATCAATCCTTTTGCACTGTAGCGGGATATACCCTCAATGAGATGTTGGGGCAACCCCACAATATGGTGCGTCACCCCGATATGCCCCCTCAAGCGTTTGAAGACCTCTGGAAAACTATCCGTAAAGGTGAACCTTGGAAAGGCATTGTTAAAAACCGCTGTGCCAATGGTGACCATTATTGGGTTGATGCTTATGTATCTCCCATTGTTATTAATGGCCAGGTGGCCGAGTTTCAGTCGGTACGGACTAAACCCAGCCGCGAACAGATCAACAGAGCAGAGGCGGCCTACGCCGAGTTAAATAAAAGCGGCCATGTTAACGCGTTAAAACGAATCTTGGATATGCCAACTAAGTTGGCGCTTTTAGTGTTTGCGGCTTTGTTGCCCATGCTGTATTTGGCGCTGCAAGTGGGAGTGGTGGGATTTATGGCGCTAGCCATCAGTGCCTTAGTGCTTTTTATTGGCGGTAATTTGATTTTAGGTCGGTATCGGACTTTGGTCGCTAAGGCGAAGAAAATCTACGATAACCCTTTAATGGCATATATCTACACTGGACAATCCGATGATGTTGGCGCGATAGAGCTTGCACTGCAAATGCAAAACTCTGAGTTAAAATCTGTGCTAGGTCGTGCCCGTGATTCCTGCGATAAGGTGACTCAAGAAGCCAAAGTATCAGCGGCAAAAGGCGAAGAAATTCAAAATACAAGCCAGTCACAGCTTTCTGAGATCGAGCAAGTAGCAACTGCAATGCAGCAAATGACAGCGACCCTTGGTGATATGTCTTCTAACTGTGCCGATGCGGCGAGCGCTTCGCAGATGGCTTCAGAGCAAACAATCAACGGCGATAAAACTGTGCTGAGTACGATTCAATCTATTCAGGCCATGGCGCAACAGTTGCACGAAACCTCGAAAGTTATCAGCGAATTAGAAGGGCATAGTAAAGATATTGGTAGGGTGCTGGATGTCATTCAAAGCATTGCTGAGCAAACAAACCTATTGGCATTAAATGCCGCCATTGAAGCTGCGCGGGCAGGGGAGCAAGGACGTGGTTTTGCGGTTGTTGCCGATGAGGTGCGGGCGTTAGCGAAACGTACCCATGATGCAACAAAGGAAATCCACAGTATGATTAATCTGTTGCAGCAGGGGACAAATAAAGCTGTGCAAAGTATGCATGAAGGGGTTGAAGCCGCCTCCGAATGTATTACCACAGCGGATTTAGCGGGTGCGGCGCTGCGTACCATACGTGAGGCCATAGTGACCATTACCGATATGAATCACCATATTGCTAGTGCGGTGGAAGAGCAATCGAGTGTGGCAAATGAGATGAACCGAAGCGTGGTTAATGTGTCACAGTTTACCCATTCCAGCCACCAACTCGGCTGTGAAATGGTTGACCTCAATGATGAAGTGATTAGCGAAATGGATTCCCATACCGTGTTGGTTGGGCAGTTTTTAAAACGCAGTTTTAAAGTTTAGTATCGTCGCTATCCAAAGTTTGAATCAAAAGGCAATCGATCTTTGATTGCCTTTTCTTTTCTGCCGTAGGGATTGAGCCTCGATTAATAGCCCTGAATAAAATCGACCTGATTTTGCAGAGGCTCTGCTGCTATATAGCGGCGATAGTTATCGCTAAAAATACCGACGATTTGCTCAGGTTGACTCGGCGCTGAGATATGGGGCGTGATAATGACGTTTGGCCTCTCCCAAATCGGATGCGTTGCAGGGAGTGGCTCCTGCATGAACACATCGAGAATGGCTTGCTGCGCAGGTTGGGCAATCAGCTGGGCATTGAGGGCATCGAGATCGAGTACATCACCGCGGCCAACATTTACCAAAATAGCATCGGCTTTGAGCTTAGCAATCATTGACTCATTCAGAAGCTGGCGCGTTTCTGGTGTACTTGGCAGTAAGTTAGTGACCACATCGCTGTGGCTTAAGCATTGTGCGAGCTGTGAGAGCGGCAAAATTACATCAAAGCCTTCGACCTCACGGCCGCTGCGGTTTATCCCAGTAACATGCATGCCGAACTGTTTAGCCGTCTTGGCAACATGCTGGGCGATGGAACCTGTGCCTAAGAGTAATAATCGCATCCCTTGTAAACTGGTGCGCGTAGCACTTTGTACTTGCCAAATTTTTTGCCGCTGTTGCGCTTGGTAGAAATGGTGTCCTCGCACGTGGGCGAGCAGATAACCGAATAGATATTCGCTCATTAAGGGGCCGAAAATCCCTTTGATGTTGGTGAGTTGATAATCCTTTCTTGCCCTTGGCCCCATCAGGGCATCAATGCCCGCAAAACTGGATTGCAACCATTTTAGCTCTTTGGCATGGGGCACTAGCGGTGCGGCAAGCTTAGGTTCGGCAAGCCAGATATCGGCCTGTGCAATATTCGCAGGATTATCATCAAGCAACTCAAGGTCGGGTAACTGCTGCGCCTCAATGAGCTGGCGATATTGTTCATTCGCCTTAGTGAGTAAGAGTAACTTGTGCCCCATGTCGTCTCCCTTTATGCTTGGTTGTCGTTATTTTTCAATATGCTGCTGTCTTGTTTTATTTTTGCAGCGCTATTTAGGTTGAGTCTTATGTTTGATCAGTTAGTCGCCATTATTGGCCATTTAGGAAATATGTTGCGTCCTTGGTCCTTCGATATCGCCACGGCCATGGTGGTGTGTTTGATTTTAGTGTTTTCAGCCGATATGAATCGCATCATCAGACGGCATTTAGTTGGTCACTCTTTTATCCTGCGAACCTTGGTTTTTATCATTGTGAATGCCTTTGGTTATGGCCTATTGATCGTTAAAGCCACGCCTTGGGTGGCAAGGCAAATCGTTGCCATGCCATCCCATTGGATGTTTTTGCTGATCGTCGCCATGTTTATTTTTATCGGCTATTGGGCACAGCGAAATAGCCAAGCTTAAGGCGTTAAGTCCGTGAAATGCGGTTATTCGAAATAACCGCGATAGTCTGTATTGGTCGGGTGTGCTAGCGCCTGCATCGCACGGTCGGGGTAATTGCTGAAGATTCCATCGACACCAAGCTGCTTAAGTGCATGAATATCATCGCGGTGATCGACGGTGTAAACATACACCTTAGCGCCTCTTTGGTGGGCGTCATCCACTAGAGCTTGGCTGATAAAACTCACATCTAAATGCAGAGAATATGCGTTTAGCTCGCTTACGACCGCTGCGCCATCGAGGGGAATACTGGCGAACAAGGGCGCCACTAATGCCTGTGGCAGAGCCTGTTTAACTTGCTGTAAATAAGGATGATTAAAGGAGGAAATCAGTAATTGTTCGGTACTGAACCCTAGCTCGGTGATGGCTTTGGGATAAAGTTCGACGAGTGGCGTTACTGTATTTACGCCTTTAAGTTCAATGTTTACTGTGGCGCGACCTGCGACCAGTTTGAGCACTTGCCAAAGTGTGGGAATGGGTTCGCCTTTAACCGTGACTTGCTCTAGGTAGCCCTTATTTACTAAATGGATAATGCCTTGGCCTGAGCTTTTATTGTCGAGCCTGCGGTCATGAAATACGACTAACTCACCTTCGACATTGTGCACATCCAACTCAATGGCTTTGGCGCCTAATTCAATTGCTTTGGCCATGGCGGCTAAGGTATTTTCCGCCACATAACCGCTGGCACCACGGTGAGCAAAAATAAGCATGTGATTTTTCCTATTAACTGCGGATTATGCCGACCTGATCGCGAGTTTGGCCATTTTTAATATGGATTTCCATTTGCGGATAGGCGAGTTCTAAGTTGTTTTCTTTAAGCTTACGGGTAATGCGTTTATGCAGATCGTGGCGTAGTGGCCAGCGTGCCGACATATCTTTTGCATAGGCTCGTACTTCATAGTCTTGAGTATGTTTACCAAAGCCCGCAAACCACACTTCTGGCTCTGGATTCGGCAGCGCATCTTCGCATTCCTGAACAGCTTGATAAAGCGTGGCTTCCACTTTTGCTGGATCCGAATCGCGGGCAACCGACACATAAACAATGACACGGGTAATAGGATCCGACAGCGACCAGTTAATCAATTGCTCGGTAATAAAAGCCTTGTTAGGAATGATAATTTCCTTTCTGTCCCAATCGATAATGGTGGTGGCACGGATCTGGATTTTACTCACAGTCCCGGTGAGATCGCGGATTGTCACCGTATCGCCAATACGCACTGGCTTTTCGAACAGAATAATCAAACCCGAGATAAAGTTGGCAAAAATCTCCTGCAAACCAAAACCGAGACCCAGTGACAAGGCGGCAATCAACCATTGCAGTTTTGACCATTCCATCCCGAGATTTGAAAAGCCAACCAGCAGCCCTAAAAATACCACTAAATAACGACTTACTGTGGTGATAGCAAAGCCAGTGCCCGGTGTCAGGTCTAGACGCTGTAGGATCATCAGCTCAAGCAAACCGGGTAAATTGGTCGCAATCATCAGCGAGAAGCCAACGATGATTAAGCCGAATAACAGCGATTTCATGGTGATGGGGAGCTGCTGCTCGACACCATTGACGCTGGTATTGGTGGTCCAGAGGGTGATGCCATCCAAGAAGGAAAACAGCGCCGTATGGGTTTGCGTCCACAGGCCAATCAAGCTGGCTAAAAACGCCAGTAGCAATAAGGAACGCACCAATCCAAGGGACTGACTCGAAATGGTTTCGAGGTCGACTACGGGTTCTTCGTAGGTATCTAAGCCATCATTGGAGCTATGGTGTGTTTCGCCCTTTTCCCGTTGGGCTAAACGCTCAGCCCGTTTCGCTTTCGCGCGGTCGAAGGCAATGCGGCGGCGCTCAATCAACATCCAACGTTTAATTAATTGATAGAGCAGTAAAAAGCTTAATCCCAATATGATCGATAGCTGCAACTGCAACAGCATTTGGAATGCGGTGAAGTAGTAGCCCCTAAAGGCGAGTCCAGCGCTCAGTAGGGGAACAGCGATCAACAATGCCCAGAGCATTTTTTGGATCAGCCGTTTGTTCTTCCCCTCTTTTTGAGCAACGCTATTTTGCCGGCTTAATAGCAAAATATCCTTGTATAACAAGAATAACACCACACAAAAACAGATAAATGCGCCGCGGCCAATGCTGTTGCGGATAAGCGAGGCATCGAGTATTTCGGTAAAGCCCATAATGCCAAGCAAGGGACTGGCGACAAATACAAAGTGTTTGAGCCTGAGCTGGCCTGCCTGAATCAGTTTTGAGGGGCGTTTGAAGTGACCTACCAATACGCCTTTATCTAGAGCAAGAATAAAAATCAATCGATACAATAGGTAAACCAATCCTATTGCTAAAATTCCCATGCCGACCGCTTGCACAAAGTTACGGTCTGATTGATAGAAAATCCATCCTGCTGCCACTATGGGGAGCGGTTTGATTAAGGCATAACCTAGGCTAAGGACTAAGGATTTGAAGGTATAAATAAATTTATCCTGAGTCACATTACCCACATAGGTTGCATAGTTGCCGAGTAATCGATTGAATTTAGGTTTTATTAAATCTTGAACCACTAAACAGAGCACTATCAGAATGATCCACCATGACCAATAGTCGTTTTGCTCCTGCCAAGCTTTGCTCAGTTGTCCCCATTGTGCCTGTTGGATTAGCCATAGGGCGCTACGTTGAATATCGGTGAGCCAGAGCTTGTTAATGCTCGCGGCATTAGGCACCCAAAATAGATGTTCGTTTAGGGTGTTTTTTAGCGTCAGGTGCTGTTGGCTAAGCTGCTGATAATTCACTTTAAGCTTGCCTAGTTCACTCAAATACTGGTCATAACTCTGCATTAGCTGAGTCAGCAATGCTTGCTGTGAGCGCAGCAACTTAATCTGCCCCTCATTATAGAGATTGGCTTGTTCGAGTTCTTGTTCGTTGAGTGCCTGCTGTTGCTCGAGGTGATACCTGTCGAGACGCGCATCGGCGATAAGAGTTTGTAGTTTTTCATGGTTTGGCGGTTTGGGCAGCGATTGCAACATCTGCAAAAAGCGTTCGCCAAAGGCGGAGTTCATTTTGACCCAAGTAATTTGCTCTTGGATATTAGCGAGTTGCTTGGCTTGGGATTGATATTGGAGCTCAGCCTGTTCTTGCTGCTCTACCACGTTATTGATTTGCAAGGTTAAGGTTTGCAGTTTTTGGCCGTAGATTTGATTGGTATCGGCGATATTGCGTGTAATCGGATCGATGACTTTAGTGGTATCGACTAAATTCTTGGCCAGCGTGGCATCGGTTTGTTGCTGGCGCTGCTTGTTGATCGCCTTATTGATAGTTTCAATAAAGGCTTCTTGCTGGCTCAATTGCTGGCGAACTAACTGTAACTGTAGCTGGGTAAGTTCGATACGCTTTTGGCTACTGGCAAGCTCGGCCTCATGTGTGGCTAGGCTCTGTTCGAAGAAAATCCGCTGTATTTGCTGTAATTCACCCGCTGGCGTATCGATAGGCGCCAATTCCGTTTTTTTATTTTGCAGCACATTTTGTCTTGCATTGGCAATGACGGAAGGCAGTAGATTATGCCGCTGTAGTAGTTCGTTGACTTGATTGCCGAGAGCCGCCTCGCTCTCTTTTAACTCAGATAGGCGTAAATAAGCCATCGAGGCTTGCTGGTTAAGATCTGTTCCTTTATCCAGCTTTAATGGCTTAGTGGCCTCTTTTAAGCCCTGATCGATGACCTTTTTATTTTTTTCAAAATCCAGCTGCGCCTGCTGAAAACTGCTCGCATTGGCCGCCAGTCTGTCAATGTTGTTTTTAAGCTCAACAATTTGATCGTCAATGCTAATATTTTGTTGCTGATTTTGGTTGTTTAGGCCAAGACGCTTGTCCAATTGCAAGGGCGAATTGGCATGGAGAGAAAAAGACAAAAAAGCAATAACGAACAATAAAATACGTGGCATATAGGCAAAAGCAATTAGAGGCGAAAGACGCACTCATCTTAGCCAACTTGGGCCAAGATTGGTATGTTTCAAATGTTCTTTTTTCGCCGTTGTGACTGGTGGGATTGATGGGTTTCAAAGATGGCGGTGGCGACTATGATGGTTCCGCCTATCAAAGTATTTACATTCAGTGCTTCACCTAAAATCAGCAAAGCCAACATGGCCCCATAAAAGGGTTGAAGGCAGGAGACTAGCCCTACTGTTTTAGCACTTAATTGGCGCAATGCCGAGGTGAACAGCGCATGGGGCGCGGCAGTAAACACGACCCCGAGCAGCACAATCAAACCCCAGGTCTCGAGGGAGATAGTCTGTAACTCAGTTTGATGCCAAGGCATAAGAAACACCGCCGCCACTAAGGTTTGATAAAACATGGCGTGGGGGCCACTATACTGGGAAAAATAGCGTTTTTGCAGTAGGTTACGGGCGGTAAATAACATTGCCGACAGAATACCGATTGCAATTCCTAGAGTCGTGTCGTTGCCAAGATTGGCTTCGGGGATCAGCAGTACAACACCTATCAGCACGAAAATGCCGCTGATAATATCCATCAGCTTGATTTTATTGCCCGTTAATAATGGCTCGGCAATGACTGTCATCACTGGATAGGTGAAGAAGGCGATCATGCCGATGGCGACCGATGAGAGTTGCATCGCGGCAAAGTAGGTGACCCAGTGTAAGCTGACTATCACTCCTAAGCCGATAGCAACCAGATAATCCTGTTTGCTGGCAAGGCTTAAGTATTTACCGCGGAATTTGATGAGCAATGCCAACACTAACGCCGCGACTACACATCTTAGGAAGGTAATATCGAGTGCGCTTAAGGGGATTAACTTTGAAAACAACGCTGTGCCGCCAAACATCAGCACAGCTAAGTGTAATTCGATTAATCCCGAAGGTTTACTGGTCTGGCTCAATTGGGTCGCCGTAGTTAGTCGGCTGACGCCTGATTTTTCAGATTAGCAAAGGCTTGACCCATACGCGTCACGGCTTCTGGCTCAACGCCTTCGGCGAAGGTATCGATAGCATCTTTGGCAAACAGCATGACGACGGTACTGCCAAGCTTGAAGCGACCCATTTCTTCGCCTTTCTCTAAGGTAATCGCGTCAGGGCCTACCGTTGGATATTCCCAAGTGAATACTTGCTTACCGGTTGGCGGCGTAATAGTGCCTGCCCAAACGGTTTCGATGCTCGCCACAATAGTTGCACCTACTAATACCATAGCCAGTGGGCCAAGCTCGGTTTCAAAAATTGCCACTACACGTTCGTTGCGAGCAAATAGGCCTGGCACATGGCGCGCCGTCAGCGGGTTAACGGAAAACAGCTCACCTGGCACATAGGTCATCTTCGACAGCGTGCCTTTAATCGGCATATGGATGCGGTGATAATCCTTAGGAGCCAGATAAATTGTCGCAAAATCACCACCTTCGAAGCGTTTGGCATCTTCGGCTTGGTCGCCAAGCAAAGTGAGTGAAGAATAGTGATGGCCTTTAGCTTGGAAAATTCGCCCATCCTTGATGGGACCAAGTTGGCTGACGGCGCCATCAACGGGGTGCACCATGATGTTGGCCGCAGTATTAATTGGGCGAATACCAGGCTTAAGTGCACGGGTAAAAAAGTCGTTGAAGCTTTTATAAGCCTCAGGTTCGCTCTGAGCCGCTTCGCTCATATCGATTTTATATTGCTTGATAAACCATTTAATCGCGGCAGTCGTTAATGCGCCAGCTTCGGAAGCGGCAAGTTTACCGACTAAGCGAGATAACAGGTGCTTTGGCAGCATGTACTGCAGCGCAATTTTAACTTTATCCAATTTGTGTTCCTTTCCTTTATGTTGCTCAACTTAGGTTGAGACTTGTTTTGCGTTAATTCTATTCGTTGTGATGGCTTTGTTGTACTCGTTATTCATCGCTTTGGGCGCGAAATTGCCGAGCATGACGCTGCTCGTCAAGGCTTGCGATAATACGATGGTAGTTATTAAAGCGATCTTCACTAATCTTACCCGCTTCGACTGCGGCTTTTAAGGCGCAGCCTGGGTCATCGCCGTGCTTACAATCGCGGAATTTACAGCCACCTAAAAAGTCACGAAATTCGATAAAGCACCAACCGACACGTTGGGCGGGTAAGTGCCAGAGGGCAAATTCGCGCACGCCGGGGGAGTCGATTAAATCACCACCACTCGGTAAATGCAGTAACTTAGCGGTGGTCGTGGTGTGTTGTCCAAGCCCAGAGTTGTCGGAGACATCGCCTACCAGTAGCTCGGCTTCGGGCAGTAAGGCATTGACCAGAGAGGATTTACCCACACCAGACTGGCCAGCAAATACGCTCACTTTATCTTTCAGCAGGGCTTTAATGGTATCTAAGCCTTCGCCTAACTTACTGCTGACCTTATATACTGGATATCCAATGGCTTCGTAGCGCTTTAAGGCTGCATCGATGACGGGGGCTTCTTCCGGCGTTAACAGATCGATTTTGTTCAAAATGATGATCGGCGGAATATCTGTGTCTTCGGCTGCCACTAAGTAGCGGTCAATAATCTGGGTGGTAAAGCTAGGTAATACGGAAGACACAATCAAAATTTGATCGATATTCGAGGCGATAATTTTCACGCCATCGTATAAATCGGGGCGCGAGAGGGAAGAGCGTCTTGGATGCACTGCTTCCACAATGCCAGATATACCACTATTTGCTTGGCTTTCAATAGCTAAGCGTACGATCACTTTATCGCCAGTCACTAAACTGCTAATGGTGCGGCGAATGTTGCAGCGCACAATCTGGCCATCTTCGGTTTCAATATCGGCATGTTGACCAAAGCGGGAGATCACGGTTCCGCTCTGTTCTGGGCCGAGTGAGCTATCCTGTAACTCAGGCGCATTTTTATCACCATTGTCACGATTGAGGCGTTTCTCGTGATTGGCGCGCATACGGCGTAATTGGCCTTGGCTTAGGGGTTTCTTTTTACTCACTGGTTTGTCTTCGTCAATTAGGTGATATTTTGTGTTTGAAAAAAGCAGTATGATACACGCTCTTGAATAAAAAAGCCTGAATTTAGGCTAACTGACATGATAAGGCGCAATTATGGCGGCAGACGCAAATAATCTCATTTGGATCGATCTCGAAATGACTGGGTTAGAACCCGATGTCGATAGGGTCATTGAAATTGCTACCTTAGTAACAGACCAAGAACTCAATATTATCGGTCAGGGGCCAGTGATTGCTATTCATCAATCGGATGAAGTACTGGCGGCCATGGATGATTGGAACCAAAAACATCACGGTGAATCGGGCCTCATCGATAGAGTGCGTGCCAGCCAAGTGAACGAAGCGCAGGCTGTTGCACAAACCATCGCATTTTTAGAGCAATACGTGCCTAAGGGTGCCTCGCCTATGTGTGGTAACAGCGTGGGTCAGGACCGTCGCTTCTTAAATCGTTATATGCGTGAATTGGAGGATTACTTCCATTATCGCAATCTAGACGTAAGCACGGTTAAGGAGCTAGTGAAGCGTTGGAGCCCTGAAACTATGGCCGGTTTCAAAAAGCAAAACACTCATCAAGCGCTGCAAGATATCCAAGAGTCGATCGCTGAATTACAGTATTACCGCAGCAAAGTATTTAAAATTTGACCGATCAGCAGATAAATCTGCAAGAAGGGGTTGCAGCCGCATAAATTTTTCATATAATGCGGCCTCAACTTTTTGATGCGGGCATGATTGTCTAGTCAAATAAGTAAAGGCGACATTAGCTCAGTTGGTAGAGCGATACCTTGCCAAGGTATAGGTCATCGGTTCGAACCCGATATGTCGCTCCAATTTCAGACGGTTACAGTCTTAAAATGTAAATGCGACATTAGCTCAGTTGGTAGAGCGATACCTTGCCAAGGTATAGGTCATCGGTTCGAACCCGATATGTCGCTCCAAATACAAATTTAGTGATTGACCAAGTCATTAAATACAAAATTATGCGACATTAGCTCAGTTGGTAGAGCGATACCTTGCCAAGGTATAGGTCATCGGTTCGAACCCGATATGTCGCTCCAAATACAAGTTTAGTGATTCACCAAGTCATTAAATACAAAATTATGCGACATTAGCTCAGTTGGTAGAGCGATACCTTGCCAAGGTATAGGTCATCGGTTCGAACCCGATATGTCGCTCCAATTTTCTAAATCTCCCCATAATCAAGTACTCAATTAGCATTAGCTCATTTGTGCTTTTGATATTGCGATACCTTTCTTTTTCAAGGTATAGGTCATCGGTTCGAACCCGATATGTCGCTCCAATTTTTCTCATCAGTCTCCCCATAAAATCTTCATCATTTCAAACTAAGTTATCGCAACTGACATAGCGCTATTTTACTTTTCTGTACACTTAACATGTCTGTTCCGTTGTTGATTATTCCATGCATTTTTTGAGCACGTTCATCGCTGCAATTTATTAACCTTTGTTTTCATGGTTATTTTTAATACTAATGCGGTTAAGTGTTGCAGGATTTGCCTGCTCTGCGGCTGTTGTCGATGATGTTTTCTATTTTGTAAAAAATAAAACAGCAAGGTTAATGCGTGATCTGCACCTTGTTTCTTCAAGAATTCCTAAATTAGATGGCGTTGCGAAAGTTAAATTATGACCTTGTTCAAATATTCGTAACGCTTTTACTTACATAATGAATCCAGACAAAGTTAATAGCGCCAAGTAGTTGGCTTAACACTGGAGTGCATTATATGCGTATTCAACAATTACGTGATTTACTTGAGTATGTGGCGAACTGCCGCTTAGATATGGCGCAACTCTATGGCCGAATGAACAATCATGCTGACTCCGCTCGAGTAAAGATGATGCTGGAGTATTTTGAATCTCATCAAAAGCATGTCGCTGAAAAATTGCGTGATTATATGGATGAGGCGCCAGCGAGGGTTCTTGATACTTGGTATAAAGACTTTGTGTTTGAAGATTTTACTAAGCGTTGCCAAGATACCATGTTACCCGCCAATATGAACGAAGATGATGTGTTGAATTTACATCTCGACTTGGAAAATCGTCTGATTGGCTTATTGGAAAAAACCGTCAACTCAACCACCGCTGAAGATGCGCGTGCGGCATTAGAAGGCTTAATTCGAGTTGAGAAAACTCAACAGCAACGATTAGTTCACAGCACTATCCGGATGGACGATATTTAACCTATCGATACCTCATCTGTGTTCGTGTAAACACCGAAAGCCAGCTAAATGCCTGTCTCTCATACACAAATCCCTGAACAATGCTCAGGGATTTTTTTTGAACTCATTCCCCGCATTGTGATCAGATCGTCTAGGGCTAAATATTCGAGGCGATTATGATGAAGATGATGGATCCAGAGCAGTGGGCGCAATGTCAATTTGGGCACGCAAACCTCAACGACCCAAGACGTACACAAAGACTTGTTTCACTGGCTACCTCAATTACCCAACAACCCGGAGTTGCCGTGTCCAAACTTCCCTTATCCCCCGCTGAGATGGAAGGGGCCTACCGATTTATCCGCAATGAGAATATTCAAGCCAGTGATATTGCTGAAGCGGGTTTTCAAGCCACCGCGCAGCAAGCTCGAGAGCATGACATCTTGTTAGCACTAGAGGATACCACCTCGCTGACTTACAAGCATGACAGTGTCAGGGAGGAGTTAGGTCATACCAATCAAGGGGATAAAAACCGTGCCATTCTGGCGCATTCAATCTTGCTGTTTTCACCGCAAAGCCAGCAAGTCGTTGGGCTGATTGAGCAACAGCGTTGGACGCGGGATATCACTAAGCGCGGGCAACGCCGCCAACATGCTACTCGCCCTTACGAGGAAAAAGAGAGCTACAAATGGGAACAAGCCTCCGCCAATATGTCTGCCCGTTTAGGCGAGCATATCAACAAGGTGATTTCCGTCTGTGACCGTGAGGCTGATTTGTTTGAATATCTGACCTATAAAACCCAGCACCAACAGCGCTTTGTCGTCCGCTCGATGCAGAGCCGATGCATTCAAGAGCATGCACACAAACTCTATGACTACTCGAACACATTACCGCTTGCAGCGACGAAATCTCTCCTCATTCCTCAGAAAGGCGGAAGGAAAGCCCGGGCGGTGACGCTGGAAATGAGATATGCCCGAGTGACCCTCAAAGCCCCAGCCAACAAACGCACTCAGGCAGATATCCCTCTGTATTACGTCAGTGTCGTAGAGCAAAGTCATCGTGAAGAAAAACTGGCATGGCACTTACTCACCTCCGAATCTATCACATGCTCGAAGGAGGCACTGGAGGTTGTCGGCTATTACGAGCGCCGTTGGTTGATTGAAGATTACCACAAGGTATGGAAAAGCAGTGGCACCGCGGTGGAAGAGCTGAGAATGCAGTGCCGTGAGAACCTGGAGCGTATGAGTGTGATACTGGCTTTTATCGCCACACGCTTACTCCAGCTTCGCTTTATGAAGGTATCCAAAGCGGAAGTGGCAGCACAATGTTGTGAAACGCTATTGGGTCAGAAAGCGTGGAAATTACTTTGGCTGAAAATGGAGGGACGTCCGTTACCTCAACAGGCACCCGATATGCAGTGGGCGTACGAGCGTCTGGCCAGATTAGGGGGTTGGAAAGATACCAAGCGGACAGGTCGAGCTTGTGTAGAGGTATTGTGGGAAGGATGGTTTAGGTTACAAACCATCCTTGAGGGTTACGAATTGGCCATGTCTCTCAATCACGAAGACTTGTGATCAAGAGACAGGCTAAATGCTGGCTTTGTTGTTTTTGGATGATAAGTGTTATCCATATTCACTGCTTTTTGCATGGCATCTGATTTACGTCATAACTTTTCTCGAAGCTTTTTGCTACTTTCTTGATCTCATTAGTTGATTTGACCATTAACTGTTTAGTGTTCATCCATAGCGATGGTCGATTAGATGAGTCACCCTTTTGTTATTTTGTCGCGCAGGAGATCCTCTATGGCACAAGATTTATCGAGTTTACCCACCGCGCTTTATACGCAAGAGCAGGTGCGAGCGGCTGAACTGCTCGCAGTTTCAGAAGGGGAAGCTACGTTGTATCAATTAGTTGAACGTGCTGGATGCGCAGCGTTTAACTATTTAACAGAGCAGATAGTGCGCCAGCCTAAGCTTGGGGCTATGCCATTATTGGTACTCGCAGGTAATGGTAATAACGGTGCCGATGCCCTCGTTTGTGCTCGACTAGCTCTAGAAGCAGGACATAAGGTTCACGTTTTTTTACTAAAGACCAAGGGTACGCCAGAATTTGAACAAGCGCTTTCTGCTTACCTTAATCAAGGTGGGATAGTCGATTCTCCTAATATTGATGCGATCTTACAGGCGCCAATCCTTATCGACGGATTGCTGGGGACTGGCGTTCAGGGCGCGGTGCGAGAACAGGTTGCAGCGCTTATCCATGCGATTAATCAGAGTAATGCTTGGGTGCTTAGTTTGGATCTCCCCTCGGGGATCTTGGCCGATACCGGTGTTGTCGCTCAAGTCGCAGTGATGGCGGATGCGACTTTATGCTTTGGCGGTTTAAAACAAGGCCTACTCACCAGTAAGGCAAGACATCACTGCGGTCATCTTGCTTTTGCCGATTTGGGATTAACTCCTTTTTTTAATGGTGAAAGCGCGACTCGAGTGGGTGGTGAAATCCTAAAAAGCTATTTTGCCGCCAGAGCAAGGGATAGCCACAAAGGTCAATCGGGTAAAGTGACCCTGATTGGTGGTGACTTTGGCATGGCTGGGGCGATTCGACTTGCCAGTGAAGCTTGTTTGCGTGCGGGGGCTGGATTAGTCACAGTGATCAGTCGGCCTGAGCACCAACTTACGGTAAATGTATCTCGACCTGAGTTAATGTTTTGGGGTTGTGAGCTAGTCGATATGGAGGTGTATCTGCGCCTTGGTTGGGCACAGGTGGTTGTACTTGGCCCTGGGTTAGGTAAACACGATTGGGGTTATAACTTGTTTAAAGCCGCGGGGTTAAGCGATAAACCCTGTGTACTCGATGCCGATGCATTGAATTTACTCAGTCAAGAACCGCGCAGACAAACTAACTGGGTACTCACGCCCCATCCGGGAGAGGCCGCACGACTGTTGGGATGCAGTGTCGCTGATATTGAGCATGATCGATTCGCAGCCGTGCGTGCTTTGCAGCAAAAATACGGTGGAGTTGTGCTGCTTAAAGGGGCTGGAACCATCATTTTTGATGGAAAACAGATGGTCGTGGCGCCAGTTGGTAATCCAGGTCTTGCGAGTGGTGGGTGCGGTGATGTGTTATCTGGTATTATAGGCGCCCTTATGGCTCAAGGTATGGATAATATGCAGGCGACAGTTGTTGGCGTTGTCGTTCATGGTTGCGCGGCGGATCTTGCTGCGGTTCAAGGTGAACGTGGCATGTTAGCCAGCGATTTGATGCCTTTTATTCGCCAATTAGTAAATAGTGATTTACTCTAGGCGCTGTAAAATTTAAGCGCGTGTGGACTGCCGCGCTTAAATTGCCTCCTTAATCGATAACGGCAGTGATATAAGCGGACATGACAGAGACAGAGTTAACCTTTCAATTACATAATGAAGACGAGACTATTGCGGTTGGGCAAAAATTGGCTCGCCATATTCAAGCGCCTTTGACTCTGTATTTAACGGGGGATTTGGGGGCGGGTAAAACCACTCTGAGCCGCGGTTTGATTCAAGGATTAGGACATAAAGGTGCAGTCAAAAGCCCAACTTACACTTTAGTTGAACCTTATGAGCTCGACGGTGTCGAAGTTTATCATTTTGATTTGTATCGTTTAAACGATCCCGAAGAGTTAGAGTTTATGGGGATCCGTGATTACTTTACCCAGAGCAGCCTCTGTATCGTAGAATGGCCTGACAAAGGTGAAGGGTTGTTACCCGATGCTGATATCCACCTACATTTAAAATATTTTAACCAAGGACGTGAAATCCATATTCGAGCCTTAACCGAATCAGGTAAAACGCTATTAGCCGCGATAAAATAAAAACAAAGATGACTAAAAATAAGTATTACTTTCAAAGAATTATTCTTTTTTTATGCGCGTTTTTTGCTGTTGCAGCCCACGCGGCCAACCAGCTCGAAGGTGTGCGTATTTGGGCAGCACCCGAGTCGACACGAATTGTGTTCGATTTGAGTGAGGTGCCCAATTACAGTTATTTTTCCCTCGATGGTCCTCATCGTTTAGTGGTCGATCTAAAAAAGGCATCAACTAAACTGAGCCTGAAAAATATCGATAACAACAGTAAGTTAGTCAAAGGCATACGAGTCAGCAAATCTCCGACGAAAGGCGATTTACGTCTGGTTATTGATTTAGTTAAACCCTTAAATGCGAACTTATTTTCGTTACCCGTGACGGCCCCTTATGGTAATCGGCTTGTGGTTGACCTAGAGGATAAAACTGTGACGGCTTCGCCGTCAGTCACGAGTTCAACTTCAGTTAAAAAATCCGTTAATCAAAGTGTGCCATCTTCCCGCGATATTGTTATCGCGATTGATGCTGGGCATGGTGGTGATGATCCCGGCTCGATTGGACCATCCGGTCTCTATGAGAAAAAAGTCGTGTTCGAAATTGCAAAACGGTTATCGAGCAAAATTAACGACACACCTGGAATGCGTGCAGTGATGATCCGCACTGGTGATTACTTTGTGAATTTGAATAAACGCTCTGAACTTGCTCGTAACAGTAAAGCAGATTTGCTGATCTCTATTCATGCGGATGCTTTTACATCACCCAATCCACGAGGTGCATCTGTGTGGGTATTGTCGATGCGCCGTGCAAACAGTGAAATTGGTCGTTGGTTAGAACAAAAAGAGAAACACTCAGAGTTGCTGGGTGGTGCTGGGGAAATTATTCAAAATACTGATAATGAACAGTATCTTGCTATGACCTTACTCGACATGTCTATGAACAGCTCTATGGCCATTGGTCACTCGGTTGCTGGGGATATTTTAAAAGATTTAGGTGCAGTGACGGAGCTGCATAAGAATCGTCCTGAATCAGCCAGTTTTGCAGTGTTAAAGTCTCCTGATATTCCGTCAATCTTGGTGGAAACGGGCTTTATCTCGAATCCGAAAGAAGAACGTTTGCTGAGCAGCAACCGTCATCAAGAGAGTATTGCCACTGCGATTTACAAGGGCGTTAATCGTTATTTCCAAAACAACCCACCGGCTGATACCTTATTGGCCAAGCGCAATCATGGAAGTTCAACGGCGCCATCAAGTACAAAATCTGCGGGAAATATTAAGCATAAGGTGAGTCGGGGGGAGTCGCTTTCTGCTATTGCCCAGCGCTATAAAGTCCCGATGGCTAGCATTATACGTGCTAATGGCATGAAGACTGATGTGGTACAGCTTGGGCAGACACTCGTGATTCCTGAGAGCTAAATAGGATGAAGTCTATGGGGATCCAGATCCTTCCGCCGCAATTGGCGAACCAAATCGCCGCTGGCGAAGTTGTCGAAAGACCGGCCTCAGTGGTGAAAGAACTCGTTGAGAACAGCTTAGATGCTGGTGCAACCCGTATCGATATCGAAATCGATAAGGGCGGCAGTAAGCTGATTAAGATCCGTGACAATGGTTCGGGGATCCCAAAGGATGAATTAGCCTTGGCGTTGTCGCGCCATGCCACCTCGAAACTGCATTCCCTTGACGATCTTGAAGCTATCCTCAGCTTTGGCTTTCGCGGTGAGGCTTTAGCAAGTATCAGCTCCGTCTCCCGTTTAACCTTAACGTCGCGCACTGCTGAGCAAACCGAAGCGTGGCAAGCTTACGCTGAAGGCGTCGATATGGCTGTTAAAGTCATGCCAGCGGCGCATCCGGTGGGTTCAACCATTGAAGTCGTTGATCTATTTTTTAATACTCCGGCGCGTCGACGCTTTTTAAAAAGTGACAAAACCGAATTTACCCATATTGATGAATGGTTAAAGCGAATTGCTTTGGTGCGGGGGGATATCCATTTTACCCTGACACACAATGGTAAAACCGTGCGCAATTATCGCCCGGCGATGAATGAGTCACAATATTTACAACGACTGACCCAGGTTGCGGGCCGGCCGTTTGCCGATCAAGCACTTAGAATCGAATGTCAACACGATGATTTACGTTTAAGTGGTT
This sequence comes from Shewanella sp. 8A, assembly GCF_023475945.1. Classification (NCBI taxonomy): domain Bacteria; kingdom Pseudomonadati; phylum Pseudomonadota; class Gammaproteobacteria; order Alteromonadales; family Shewanellaceae; genus Shewanella; species Shewanella sp. 8A. Next base: position 64,790 of record NZ_JAMDJP010000020.1, on the reverse strand, counting down.
ATCTGCAATCGCCTTGGTCAACCGTGCAGACCGATACTCATTACTTTTATGTGAATGGCCGACTAGTGCGCGATCGTTTAGTTAATCATGCGGTACGTCAAGCATTTGCACAAAAGGCCGAAGTAGAACAACCAGGCTATGTGCTGATGCTGGATATCGATCCTCATCAGGTGGATGTGAACGTGCATCCAGCAAAACATGAAGTGCGATTCCATCAAAGCCGTTATGTGCATGATTATATTTTGCAGGCACTGCAATCGGCGTTAGAAGAAGCCGGAGAGCTTAGTTTTGAACGTCCTTTCGAGCTGGGTTCGCCCCAAGTGGAGGATGATGTTTCAGAACCCAAGTCTGAACATACTGCCTTCGAGCTGCAATCTCCGAAAGCTAACTTAGCTTGGACTAATACTCCTCAACCTGAAAATTATCGAGGGAGTCAAGTCGATACGCCTGTTGGTGAGTCTCGTGCTCGAGATATTGCCACCATACGGGCGGGGATTATGGTGCAGAGCAATGCCTATGGAAGCATGGCGGTACCTAGGGAGTCACGCAGTAGTTCGGCTGGAGAAAGCCGTGCAAGAGCTGAGCTGCCTTCTAAGACAGCGATTGCCAGTTATGGTGCATTACTGCAGACCCGATCTTACAGCGTACAGGACAAGGCATATCAAGCTGTTTTACCTATGCCATCGATACTAGATGGACAATTTTGGGTATTTAGTGATGGGCCAAAATTAAGTTTATTACGTATTGAGTCTGCAGCATTAGCAGTCCGTAGCCATGAGATTGAAATAAAACTGGCTACAGGGTTGATTGGGCAGCCTTTATTGATGCCAGTATCGGTCGCCGCTGATCCTGATTGGGCAGCGTTACTCGAAGAGCATGCAACACTTATCCGTCAACTTGGTTTAGAGCTAACAATTCGTTACCAGCAGTTGATTATTAAAAAAGTGCCCCCATATCTGAGGGACTGTCAGTTAGCGAAGATCATTCCTGAGTGGTTACAATCGCTACGTTTTGAAGCGCCAGCACCCAATGCATTAGCGTTATGGCTGGCAGAACAGAGCCTAACTGGATTTATCTCGGCACCCGATATTTGGGCCGCTTATTGCCAGTTAACGGAAGATAAAAGACAGCAAATTGCCAGTAAAGCAGTATCCTTACCTTGGCAATCGTGGCTAGAAGAGCAAGCAATTGAATAAAGAATTACAGCCTAAAGTGGTTTTTTTGATGGGGCCAACGGCGTCAGGAAAAACGGCTTTAGCTCTTGAATTAGCCGAAAAGCATAATTGCGAAATTATCTCGGTTGATTCAGCATTAATCTATCGCGGCATGGATATCGGCAGTGCTAAGCCCTCTGCCGAGGAATTAGCGCGAGGTCCGCATCGTTTGATTGATATTCGCGATCCGAGTGAAAGTTATTCGGCTGCCGATTTTAGAGCCGATGCGCTGCGCGAGATTGAACAGATTATCAGCATGGGCAAGACCCCTTTATTAGTGGGCGGAACCATGATGTATTTTAAGGCTCTATTAGAGGGATTATCGCCGCTACCCAGTGCTGATGAGGCTATTCGCGCCGATATTCAAGCTGAGGCGGATACAAACGGATGGGAAGCGCTGCACGAGCAATTGAGGGAGATAGATCCCGTCTCTGCAGAAAGAATTCATCCTAATGATCCACAAAGGCTTTCAAGAGCGTTAGAAGTCTATAGAATAAGCGGTAAGAGTTTGACTGAGTTAACAATGACCAAGTCGGCTCCTTTACCCTATGATGTGGTGCAATTTGCCATTGCACCGCGAGAGCGTAAAGTGTTGCATGCGTTAATCGGGCAGCGTTTTCGCATAATGTTAGAGCAAGGCTTTATTGATGAAGTCGTCCAGCTTAAAGCGAGAGGTGACTTGCATTTAGATTTACCCTCAATGCGTTGCGTGGGATATCGACAATGTTGGCAATATCTCGATGGTGAATTTGACTATGATACTATGGTCGAAAAAGCCGTTGCCGCTACTAGGCAATTAGCTAAGCGTCAATTAACATGGTTGCGTAGTTGGCCAGAGTTGAATTGGCTGGAAAGTGGTGCTGAGGGGAATTTAGTTACACTTATGCGTCAATGCCGCTAGCTTATTAGCCCTTGCTGTATAATACTAAAACTAAACAAAAAACTTCACTGATATCGATTTATTTTTATATAAATTAAAAAGGAAATAATAAAATGGCTAAGGGGCAATCTTTACAAGACCCATTTTTGAACGCACTACGCCGCGAGCGCGTTCCTGTATCTATTTACTTGGTAAACGGCATTAAACTCCAAGGACAGGTAGAGTCGTTTGATCAGTTTGTCATTCTGTTGAAAAACACAGTGAGCCAAATGGTTTACAAACACGCTATTTCTACTGTGGTTCCTGCTCGTCCATTTAACGTTGCTGGCCATCAAAATGCCCAGGGCGGTTATGGCGCGCAAGACGATATGCCAAGTGGCGAATAAAGTTTAGTTAAGGAGTTTGCTTCTTGTTTGATCGTTATGAGGCGGGAGAAACAGCGGTTCTTGTCCATATCGACTTTTCCGATGAGGAACGCCGAGAAGACTTAGTGGAGTTACAGCTATTAGTCGAATCAGCTGGAGCACGCTCAGTCGGGGTCATTACTGGAAGTCGACGCTCACCAGACCGTAAGTTTTTTATTGGTTCTGGTAAAGCCGAGGAGTTAGCCGCCTTAGTGGCAGCCACCGAGGCTAATGTGGTTATTTTCAATCACGCCTTGAGTCCAGCTCAGGAGCGAAATCTTGAACAGGTATGTCAGTGCCGAGTATTGGACAGGACATCACTGATCTTAGATATTTTCGCCCAAAGAGCTCGGACTCATGAAGGTAAGCTACAGGTGGAGCTAGCGCAATTGCGCCACATGTCGACTCGCCTAGTGCGTGGTTGGACTCACCTTGAGCGCCAAAAGGGCGGTATTGGTTTACGTGGCCCTGGGGAAACCCAGCTCGAAACAGATAGGCGCTTGCTTCGGGGGCGCATTAAAAATATCAACAAACGCTTAGAGCGTGTTGATAAACAACGTGAGCAGAGTCGCCGCGCCCGTAAGCGTAGTGACATGCCAACCGTCTCATTAGTAGGTTATACCAACGCGGGCAAGTCGACGCTGTTTAATGCCTTAACCTCATCTGATGTTTATGCAGCTGACCAGCTATTTGCGACTCTTGACCCTACATTGAGAAAGTTAGATCTACCCGACGGTGCCGTAATTTTAGCGGACACTGTAGGTTTTATTCGTCATTTGCCACATGATCTCGTTGCTGCATTTAAAGCAACATTACAAGAGACGCGTCAAGCAGATTTGTTACTGCATATTGTTGATTGTGCAGATGAAAATATGGCGGATAATTTTGAGCAAGTGCAATCAGTGCTTAAAGATATCGATGCTGATAAAGTGATGCAATTGATTGTTTGCAATAAAATTGACTTGCTTGAAGATGTTACGCCGCGTATCGAATATGATGAACGCGGTAAGCCTGTACGAGTCTGGGTTTCGGCACAAAAGCGTTTGGGGTTTGATCTGCTCTTGAAGGCGATCACTGAGTTAATTGGTGAAGTTATTCATGAGTTTACACTTAAGATTCCGGCAACTGCTGGACATTATCTTGGCCAGTTTTATCGACTGGATGCGATACAGCAGAAAGAGTACGACGATCTGGGGAACTGTATTTTGTCTGTTCGTTTATCGGATGCCGATTGGCGCCGATTAGCTAAACAGAGTCAGGGTGAGTTAGAAACCTTTATCTACGATGCGTCGATAGAAAAGGCTGTTTGTTAATAATCTAATTTATTTCATCCACTTATGGAGTGCTAAATGGCTTGGAACGAGCCCGGTAACAAGGGTAATGATCCTTGGGGAAATAAAGGTGGTAACGACAAAGGACCACCGGACCTTGATGAGGTTTTTCGTAATCTTTCAAAACGCTTTGGCGGCAAAGGTAATGGCTCTTCTGGCCAAAACTTTAGTTCCTTTAGCTTAATCATCATTCTTGCCATCGCTTTTGTTGTTTGGGGACTTTCGGGTTTGTACACCATTAAAGAAGCCGAGCGGGGCGTAGCGTTGCGTTTTGGTCAACATAATGGTGAGGTGGGACCGGGTCTTCACTGGAAACCAACGTTTATCGATGAAATTTATCCTGTTGACGTGCAATCAGTTCGCTCTGTGCCATCATCTGGCAGCATGCTAACTTCTGATGAAAACGTCGTGAAGGTTGAGCTAGACGTGCAATATCGTATTTCAGATGCGTATGCCTATCTTTTTAGTGCGGTAGACGCCAATGCCAGTTTACGTGAAGCCACTGACAGTGCGCTGCGCTATGTCATTGGTCACAACAAGATGGACGATATTCTGACCACAGGCCGTGATGCTATTCGTCGCGATACTTGGAAAGAATTAGAACGCATTCTTGAGCCGTACAAGTTGGGCTTGGCTATTGTTGACGTTAACTTCTTGCCAGCGCGTCCGCCTGAAGAAGTGAAAGATGCATTCGACGATGCCATTTCAGCGCAAGAAGACGAACAACGCTTTATTCGTGAGGCTGAAGCCTATGCCCGTGAGATTGAACCGAAAGCACGTGGTGAAGTCGAGCGCATGGCGCAACAAGCTAATGCTTATAAAGAACGTGAAATTTTAGAGGCGCGCGGTAAAGTGGCTCGTTTCGAGTTGCTGTTACCTGAATACCAAGCTGCGCCTGAAGTGACCCGTAAGCGTTTGTATCTCGATGCAATGCAACAGGTGATGACTGACACTAACAAAGTCATTATCGATGCTAAAAACAACGGCAATTTAATGTATCTGCCACTAGACAAGTTAATGAAAGAGAAGCCTGCGACTATGCCAGACGTTGAGCCTAAACCTCAACAGAATGTCAATTCTTCATCTATTTCAACGACACGCATTGGTGAGCCTTTGAGTGAACGCCCATCTCGCGAGGAACGTGCTCGCCAGGGGAGGGAGTAATTCATGGGTAGATTAAGTATTGTTCTGATCGCCGTTATATTAGGCATTGGTTTGTCATCTGTGATGGTGGTTAACGAAGGCGAACGTGCGATTGTGGCGCGCTTTGGCGAAATCGTTAAAGATAAAGTTGATGGCAAACAAGTAACACGTGTTTTCGGCCCAGGTTTACACTTTAAAGTGCCTGTGATCGATAAAGTGAAGTTGCTTGATGCGCGTATCCAAACCTTAGATGGTGCTGCAGATCGTTTCGTCACCTCTGAGAAAAAAGACTTAATGGTCGACTCCTATGTGAAGTGGCGTATTTTTGATTTCGAAAAATACTACCTCTCTACTAATGGGGGGATTAAATCGAATGCTGAGACCTTGCTGCAACGTAAGATCAACAACGATTTACGTACTGAGTTTGGTCGTCGTACGATCAAAGAGATCGTTTCTGGGCAGCGTGATGAGTTACAAAATAACGCGTTAGCGAATGCTGCTGAGAGTGCTAAAGATTTAGGTATTGAAGTTGTTGACGTGCGTGTTAAGCAGATCAACCTACCCGCAAACGTGAGTAACAGTATTTACCAACGTATGCGCGCTGAGCGTCAAGCGGTGGCTAAAGAGCACCGTGCTCAAGGTAAAGAGCAATCTGAAATTATTCGCGCTACGATTGATGCCAATGTTACTGTTAAAATTGCGGAAGCAGAGCGTAAAGCCTTAACCATTCGTGGTGAAGGGGATGCATTAGCTGCAAAAATTTATTCGGATGCTTATAATAAAGATCCTGAATTTTTTAGCTTTTTGCGTAGTTTAGATGCTTATCGTGCGAGCTTCTCCGGAAGTTCAGACGTTATGGTGTTAGAGCCAGATAGCGAATTCTTCAAATACATGAAGAGTAGTGCTACTAAGAAATAAGCGATGCTAAATCGTTCAGAATGGGCCCCAATCACTGGGGCCCATTTTTTTATCCTAAATGAAAACAGTAAGTGACAAAGTGAGCGCTAAAATTACATTAGCAATGCATTGTTTATGCCTATCACACAGTCAATATGCTCAAAAAACAGTTCAAAATGATTAAAATTGCTTAACAGCTGTACTTTTTTTGCCCTTTTTTTAAAAAACTCGCAATCTCCCTAACTTACTTGCGTGTTTTCACTATGATCTGCTTCTAATTTTTAGCTATAATGAGCCCCGCTTCAAACTTCGATTTTTGCCCATGGTGATAACTAAGAGGCAAAAAGTCTTTGAAATATAAAAATTCCAACACCCTCTGGGAGATAAGTGGATGAGCAATGCGCCAGTCGATACCGGACGTCGCAGATTCCTGACAGCCGCAACCGCCGTAGTAGGTGGTGCTGGTGCCGTCGCTGTAGCGGTTCCTTTCATCAAGTCATGGAATCCGAGTGCCAAAGCGAAAGCTGCAGGTGCACCGGTCGAAGTAAATATCAGTAAAGTAGAGCCAGGTCAGCTGATCCGTGTTGAATGGCGAGGAAAACCTGTATGGGTTGTTCGTCGCACTGAAGCTGTGATCAATGAACTGCCAACACACGACGATAAGTTAAGAGATCCAGCTTCTGCTGAAATGCAGCAGCCTGAATATGCAACAAATCCTCTGCGCTCAATCAAGCCAGAGTATTTTATTGCTGTCGGTATTTGTACCCACCTAGGATGTTCACCCACTTATTTGCCAGATTCATTTGCTGAGCAAGTTCAAGGTGTGACTTCTGGTTTCTTCTGCCCATGTCATGGTTCTAAGTTCGATATGGCGGGCCGCGTGTTCCAAGGCGTTCCAGCTCCATTGAACCTAGTTATCCCTCCACATCAATATGTTGATGATGGCACTGTTATCATCGGTGTAGATAAAGGAGTGGCGTAATGGTTAAGAATTTAATTAATTGGATTGATGCTCGGATCCCAATGACGGCGACGTATAATCGCCATGTGGGTCAGTATGCTACGCCAACTAACTTTAACTTTTGGTACTTTTTTGGTTCGCTAGCGATGTTGGTATTGGTTAACCAATTACTGACGGGTATCTGGTTAACGATGAACTATGTACCCACAGCAGAAGGTGCTTTCGCCTCTGTTGAATACATCATGCGTGACGTAGAGTACGGCTGGTTATTGCGTTATATGCACTCAACGGGTGCGTCTGCGTTCTTTGTGGTGATCTACTTACATATGTTCCGTGGTCTGATTTACGGTTCATATCAAAAGCCTAGAGAACTGCTGTGGCTATTCGGTATGTTGATTTTCCTCGTGCTGATGGCTGAAGCCTTTATGGGTTACTTACTGCCATGGGGACAAATGTCTTACTGGGGTGCGCAGGTAATTATTTCTCTGTTCGGTGCTATCCCTGTTATCGGTGATGACTTAACTCTATGGATCCGTGGTGACTACGTGATCTCTGGCGCCACACTGAACCGTTTCTTTGCTCTGCACGTTATCGCACTGCCATTAGTGTTAGTGGTTTTAGTGTTCTTACACTTAATCGCTCTGCACGAAGTGGGTTCAAACAACCCAGACGGTATCGAAATCAAGAAGAACAAAGACGAGAATGGCTGGCCAGTTGATGGTATTCCATTCCACCCATACTACACAGTTAAAGATATTATGGGCGTTGCGGGCTTCCTGATTGTGTTCTGTTACGTGCTGTTCTTCATCCCAGAAGGCGGCGGTTACTTCCTTGAAAAGCCAAACTTTGAAGCGGCTAACCCAATGAAGACACCTGAGCATATTGCGCCTGTATGGTACTTCACTCCGTTCTACGCCATCTTACGTGCTGTTCCCGATAAATTGGGTGGTGTGGTAATGATGGGTCTGTCGATTGCAGTACTGTTCGTATTGCCTTGGTTAGACCGTTGTAAAGTGAAGTCAATTCGCTACCGCAGCACGCTGCACAAGTTGAACATCGCTCAGTTCGCTGTATCGTTCATCGTCTTAGGTTATTTAGGCGCTGTACCTGCAACACCAGAGCTGACTATTGTTGCACGTATCTTCACTGTGACGTATTTCGGCTACTTCTTATTACTGTGGTTATACAGCAAAAATGAGAAAACTAAGCCTGTTCCAGCGAGGTTGACACACTAATGAAAAAATTACTGATTGCATTAGTTACATTGATCCCGACGCTGGCAATGGCCGCGAGTGGACACAATGTACATTTAGAAAAAGCCAATGTTGATCTGCATGATAAGGCTTCTTTAGAGCGTGGTTTGGATATGTTCCAACACTATTGTTCTGGTTGTCATAGCACTCAGTATCAACGCTATGAGCGTGTGGCGAACGATCTCGGTATTTCTGCCGATGATATGCGTAACAAGTATATGTTTACCGATGCCAAAATTGGTGAACTGATGCAAAACGCAATCCCACACAAAGATGCGGCTAAATGGTTTGGCGCAACACCACCAGATCTTACCTTAGTAGCACGGGTTCGTGGCGAAGATTGGGTGTATTCATACCTCAAAGGCTTCTACAAAGATCCAAGCCGCCCATTTGGCGTAAATAACACTGTATTCCCTTCTGTGGGTATGCCACATGTTCTTGAAGAACTGCAAGGCACGCCTGTTAAGCAAGAAGATGGTACAATTGTGGTTTCTGGTGGTAAGTTAAATGCTGAAGAGTATGACCAAGCGGTACGTGATATCACTGGTTTCTTAGTTTATTCAGCTGAACCTGTTAAGTTAGAGCGTCAAGCTTTAGGTTGGTGGGTGCTCGGATTCCTGTTTATATTCTTTATTGTGGCCTACCTCTTGAAGAAAGAGTATTGGAAAGATGTACACTAGGCACCAATAACGGGTAAAATATAATATCCGCATAGTGTAAACGGGGGGCTTTGCCCCTCGTTTACTTTTGTTTTATTTCGACTCTGGAGGGTATCAATGGCTGTTGCTGCCAACAAACGCTCTGTCATGACACTGTTTTCAGGTGCTGATGATCTTTATAGCCATCAAGTCCGTATCGTGTTAGCTGAGAAAGGGGTTACTGTTGATGTTTTACAGGTCGACCCTAATGAAATGCCTGAGGATTTACTCGAAGTAAATCCTTATAACTCAGTACCTACTTTATTAGATCGTGAGCTCGTACTCTATGAGTCACGCATCATTATGGAATACTTGGATGAGCGTTTCCCTCATCCACCTTTGATGCCTGTTTACCCTGTATCTCGTGGTCAAAGCCGCTTGATGATGCATCGTATCGATACTGATTGGTACTCACTCGTCGCACGTATTCGTAAAGGTGACCGCGCAGAGGCTGCTCGTAAAGAGCTGACTGAAAGTTTACTGTCAATCGCGCCAGTATTTGCTGAAATGCCTTACTTTATGAGTGAAGAATTTGGTTTAGCGGATTGTTACCTCGGCCCATTATTATGGCGTTTGCCTGTATTGGGTATTGAGTTAGACAGCCGCGTAGCAAAAGACATCAAAGCTTACATGACACGTATTTTTGAGCGTGAATCTTTTAAAGCTTCGTTGACTGAAGCTGAACGCGAAATGCGCATGGGTATGTAATGAAAGCGTTGACTCCAAATCGTCCTTATTTACTCAGGGCTTACTACGATTGGTTGATGGATAACCAATTAACACCTCACGTTGTGGTTGATGCCTTTGTCAAGGGCACTCAAGTTCCGCAGCAATATGTGAAGGATGGCCAGATTGTATTAAATATCGCGGCTGGTGCAGTGGGCAATTTGCAAATTGGTAATGAATTTGTGGAGTTCAATGCGCGTTTTGGTGGTGTACCTCAGCAGGTATTATTGCCAATGGCTTCGATTGTGGCCATTTACGCTCGTGAAAATGGCGCTGGGACTGTCTTCGATATTGAAGATGCGTACTTAGTCGAAGAGGAAGCCGAATCGGCCTTGTCTATCATTGAGACAAAAGACAAGCCTACCGAACCAACGGATGAACCGCCTAAGCGTCGTAGCCATTTAACCTTAGTCAAATAAGTTACTTGTGCTCTGATCTATACTATGGAAAGCCAGTCAATTGACTGGCTTTTTGTTTTTTAATGCTTAATCCCAAGCTAGTGCTGTGGTAGCATTTGCGCCGCATTTCAGCCGTGGAGTGCATCGACTTCCCATTTGAGCCAATGGATTTTGTATGTTGCTAATGATCGACAATTACGACTCTTTTACCTTTAACTTAGTGCAGTATTTTCAGCAGTTAGGGCAAGAGATCGTGGTTAAACGCAATGATGAAATCAGCTTAGCGGAAATCGAGGCGCTATCGCCGAATCATTTAGTCATCTCACCTGGCCCTTGCTCACCTAACGAAGCGGGGATTTCCTTGGCAGCAATTGAGCATTTTGCTACTCGTTTACCGATCCTTGGCGTGTGCTTAGGACATCAAGCCATGGCGCAGGTGTTTGGGGCCAAAGTTGTGCGAGCACAGCGGGTGATGCACGGTAAAATTAGCGAGATTACCCATACTGGTGAGCGCCTGTTTAAAGGGTTAAATCAGCCATTAACGGTAACTCGCTACCATTCATTACTGGTTGATACCATACCTGACGGTTTTGTGCTGGATGCTTGGTTTGATGACCCGAGCCATGGACGCGAAATCATGGCCATGAGTCATAAAGAGTTGCCGCTCTTTGGTGTGCAATTTCACCCCGAGTCGATTCTGACCGAACAAGGGCATGAATTGTTGGCAAATTTCTTATCTCAATCGGCTTAGGTTGAATCCAAAAAATCGATTTTGCTCTACTCTTTGTTACAAGATTTCTCCTTCATTTAAGCAAATATGTCGCTCAAGTGTGATATAACTGCCGCAAAACGATGCCTGCTCACGTAATCATGGAGTTAGCTCCAAAGTGCAACTAGGGCTGCGATAACAATAAAAGGAAGGACAAATGAACAGCGTAATGCGAAATTTGGGTTTAAGTGCGTTAGCCGTTGCGGTATTGACGAGTTGCGCCGCCACCTCAACCGAAACGGCAACTCCCGCGACCACACCACAGGCTTATCAAGTCCCTTTAGCTCAGCCTCCCCAAGTTTCACAACCGCTTACGCTGAATCAAATTATGGCGAACCCCGATTGGATGGGGATTTTCGCTAAGGAAGCCTACTGGAGCGATGACAGTCAGAGCGTTTTTTTTGCCCGTCAAGCCAGCGCATCACCGCTACGAAATTATTATCAGCAGGGCATTAATGACAGCCGCGCCGTTGAACTGGCTATCGATAAGCTACATGCGGCTGATCAGCAGTTTGGTGTGTTCGATAGCACTAAAGCTAACAAGGCGTATCTCTACCAAGGCAATATTTTTGTTAAGCATTTAAGCTCTGGCAAAATCACCCAGCTTACCCGCCAGCGCACTGCCATCAGTGGCCTGTGTTACCTTAACAATGGCGATATCGCCTATTGGCAAGGGGATAATGTTTTCCAAATCCATCAAGACAGTGGATTAGTGGAGCAGTTGGCTGAAATCAAAATGGCGAAAGCGCCCGAAGGTGTGAAAGAACCCAGCAGCTACTTAGCCAAGCAGCAGCACAGACTCATTCAATATGTGGCGTTGCAGCAGGAAAATGCCAAAGCCAAAGAACAGTTTAAGAACGAGCTGCAAAAGAGCGATCCGACCCTCGCCGCTAACACTTGGTATCTAGGTGATGCCGAGGTGGTGTCTGAGCTAAGTCTGTCGCCAGACGGTCGCTATCTGTTTGTAGCCCTAACCGATAAAAATTACACCGGCAGCAGTGAACACGACATCATGCCAAACTACCTCGGTAGCGAAGGCTATATCGACCCTGTGCCCGTGCGTGCCCGTGTCGCGGAAGATAATCCACCAGGACAGCGCTTTGTGGTGTTAGACCTCAATGAGCATAAACAGATCGATGTAACTATCGAAGGCTTAACCAGCTTCGATGAAGACGTTTTAGCTAAGGTTAAGAGTGAAAACGCTAAAGCAAAAGGTGAGTCATATCAAAGTACTAAGGCTCCACGTAAAATCCAGCTGATGCAGGATTGGGGCTGGACTCAAAGCGCGATTCAATGGCATGAGTCTGAGGACAAACTGGCTGTAATGGTCGAAGCGACCGATAACAAAGATCGTTGGATTGCCAGTGTCGATCTGGCAAAGGGCAAGTTTATCACCGAGCATCGTCTGCATGATGATGCTTGGGTGAACTACGACTATAACCAATTTGGCTGGTTACCCGGTACGGACAGTCTGTACTATCTCTCTGAAGAAACAGGTTATTCCCAGCTTTATATCAAGGCGAACGGTGAAAAGCCCCGCGCTTTGACCCAAGGTAAGTTTGTGGTGAGTGATATTACCCTATCGCCCGATGCAAACTACATCTACTACAAGGCTAACCAAAGCCACCCTGGTATTTACAACGTTCACCGTGTGAATATCGCCTCGGGTAAAAACGAACAATTAACCCAATGGGACGGAAACTTAGATTACAGCTTAAGCCCCGATGGCACTAAGTTGCTGCTGAATGCGTCTCGCCGTACAGAGCCGAATGAGCTTTATATTCAACCGATTGGCGGTGAGTTAAAACAGCTCACGTCATACACCAGCGATGCCTTTAAGCAATATCCATGGCAAGCACCCGAAGTGGTTGCCGTTCCTTCAAACCATGGCGCTGGTCAAGTGTATGCGCGGGTTTATTTGCCGCAGGGTTATGACAAATCTCGCGCCGAGAAATATCCTGCCGTTATCTTTAACCATGGCGCAGGTTACTTACAAAATGCCGATTATGGCTTTAGTGGTTACTTCCGTGAGTTTATGTTCCACAACCTACTGACCCAACAAGGCTATGTAGTGATGGACATGGATTACCGTGGTTCTAAAGGCTATGGTCGCGATTGGCGCACGGCAATTTATCGCAATATGGGGCATCCTGAAGTCGAAGATTTAAAAGATGGCGTGACTTGGATGGGCCAAAATGCCAACGTGGATATTAAGCGGGTTGGTACTTATGGCGGATCCTACGGCGGTTTCTTAACCTTTATGTCCTTATTTACTGAGCCGGAATTATTCCAAGCAGGCGCAGCACTGCGCCCTGTGGCGGATTGGGCACATTACAACGCGCCATACACCTCCAATATTTTAAACACGCCGGATGTTGACCCTATCGCCTATGAGCGTAGCTCGCCTATTGAACATGCCCAAGGCTTGACTAAGCCATTACTGATCATGAGTGGCGTGATGGATGATAACGTGTTTTTCCAAGATAGCGTGCGCATGGTGCAGCATCTTATCGAGCTGGAAAAACCGATGTTCGAAACGGCGATTTATCCGGTTGAGCCCCACGGCTTCCGTCAGCCATCGAGCTGGTTAGACGAATATCGCCGTATTTACAAACTCTTTGAACAAGAGCTTAAGTAAATCTCGCGAAAGTATTAAGGCCTCAATATGAGGCCTTTTTGTTGCGTGGATTTCGGCGCGAGTGAATCTAATCAGGGTTGTAAAATAGTCACTTGTTTGCTTATTGCCAAGAGGTAACCTATATGCTGAAATTGCAATGTTTTTAACGATTTTAGCGTATGCGCGCCACTTAGCACGGGCGAGATAGGAAAGGTAAACTGTGGCGATATCGGTAGCGGGCGGCGTCAGACCTGGCAAAATTTTAGAGATAGAACATAGGCTCTATCAGCAACTTATTCTCGGTAAACAAAAAGCCAGTCCTACTCTATTGGATGATTTAGACCAAGAGCTTGAGGCTGATGCTAATAAACTCGATGTAGAGCGAGAGGCGATACTGTCACGGCTACTTAAACAAATTCAAGCTCGAGAAGTATTTGAGGCCATTTCAAAGCAACTTATTGACACAGTGAATAATGCTATTGAGCATCAATTAGCTTCCCCTGAGTTAGTGCTAGCCAAGTCGGATATTAACGAATCGCAAGTCCTGCTACTTGAATTACTGCTGGCTAAAAATCTTGATGCCACAAGATTAAGACCTTTAATTAGCAATTTAAGCTGGTTATGCCGCGATTTAACCAATATGGTTAATAGTCCTGCATTTCGGGCGCGTCGCCCGCAGAGTTCCGATGTACGCGTCACCGATATCAAATTAGTGATGAATTACATTGGCATCGAAAACCTGCGCACTATTATTCCTTATTTTTGCCTGCGTAATTGGCTGCCCAGTGGCAACGCTAAGTTACTCTGGACCACCCGCAAGTTGTGGCGCTATAGCATTGTCAGCGGAATAGCAGCGAATGCGTTAGCGCAGCTTCATAATACTGACTCAGCACTCGTCTATAGTGGTGCATTAATGAATCAGTTGGGCACTTCAGTCGTGCTGAGTCTTAGTGCGCGTTTATTTGATAAAACGTGGGGCAATTGGATCCGTGAGGCAAGCTCGAGTCGAGATAAAGAAGTGTACGATGCTGTAATTGCCACCGAATTCCCTGCTAAAGTGGTTTTTGAGCAAGTGTTAGCCCATGGACATAAGCTTAATTGGCAACTATTAGAGTTACTTAAGTTTGAACAGAGTCCATTAACTCAATTGCTTAAAGAGTTGGACCAAACCTTAACTTACCGTGAACTCTCGATGCCGGCCGCATTAGTGGCACGGGCGAATTGTTATGCTAAGGTGCTGTTGCTTGAAGAGATGCGCCAAATCGAGCCGCAGGAAAAACGCTTAATGTTCGATTATTACGAGCTCAGCGAGCAGGAAGTGCTGCGCCTAAAAGCACAAAATTATCGGAAGTTGGATCTGCTGTAATCTGCACGCCGCTCCCATCGGTGTCCAATTGCGGCACTGATGTGGAGGACGGAAAATGCCAAGCTGGCAAGCTTCTGTATTAAATACTATTTTATCCTATGTGGCACGGCCATCGATCAGCCGAGGTAAAGCCAAACTTCCCCTAAGCCAAGTACGGCAACGTTTATTAGAGCTGGATAAGCGCTGGTTGCCATGGCCTGAAAAGCTCGTTACGGCCTCAATTCCCTTACAACATTCCACACTACTGCATTACGTGCTGCTCAATGACACGCCGCGTTTGGGCAATCTATTTTACATTCGTGGCGGCGGATTCTGTTTTAAAACTCCCCATGCCCACGCAAGACTGGTGGCCGATATCAGCGAACGTTGTCGCCTCGATACGTTTATCCCTGATTATCGTTTAGCGCCGGAGCATCCCTATCCCGCGCCCTGTGACGATGTACTCGAGGCATACCTGCACTTAATTGAGTTGAAAGGGAGCGATAACCTAGTGCTGATGGGCGATTCTGCCGGCGGTAATTTAGCCTTAAGTCTGTTGCTCGAACTTAAAAAGCGCCATCTGCCCATGCCTAAAGCCTGTGTGTTGTTGTCACCCGCACTGGATTTAGCGATTACCGGCGATACCGAGCTGATTTTAGGCGCGGATGACCCGTTCTTTACCATTGAGTCGCTATTGCGGCTGCGCGGGGCGTATCTTGCTGGGGCGAATCCTATGTCAGAACGGGTTTCACCTTTACAGGGGAACTTGGCAGACTTGCCACCACTCTTAGTGATTGCCGGTACGCGTGAGTTGCTTTTACAGGACTCAGAACGACTGGTTATGCAAGTTAAGGCCAGTGGTGGCGCGGTAGAATCGCGTTTTTATCACAACATGCCCCATGTTTTTCCCCTGTTCCATCTGTTGCCCGAAGCGCTTGAGGCGAGGGAACAAATTGCGGATTTTGTGCTTTCACAGCTGATTCGTTAAAATTGTGTAGTTATTCATATTCGGTGAATAGCTAGCAAAAATAGAGGTAAATAACTTTTTTTCTGACTAAATATGCTAAATGCCTCTGGCGTAAACGCTTGTATAGTTCTTAAACTGCAATCTTTATGCACTTTGGCCTTAAGCATGGTGAATGTTGTTTGTGAAAAACTGGTATTTTGATCACAATTTCGCTAATAATGGCTATTAATAGACACAAGCATACCCTGTATCACTAACTCAAGATAAAGATACGTTGGGGACTCAGACGGCTCCCGATGCCGTTACATTTAAACAAAGGATGAAGAAGAATGAGCGTTGATATGAAGTTGAATCGTGCCCAGTTTGATGCGGTTATGGTGCCTAACTATGCGCCTGCTGCCGTGATCCCAGTACGTGGCGAAGGCAGCCGTGTATGGGATCAAGAGGGTAACGAATTTATCGATTTTGCTGGCGGTATCGCGGTAAATTGCTTAGGTCACTGTCATCCTGCCTTAGTGAATGCCTTAAAAAACCAAGGCGAAAAATTATGGCATCTGTCTAACGTCATGACCAACGAGCCTGCACTCGAGCTGGCCACTAAGTTAGTCAATAGCACATTTGCTGAGCGTGTCTATTTTGCCAACTCTGGCGCCGAAGCCAACGAAGCGGCACTGAAATTAGCCCGTCGTTATGCTTTAGAAAAATACGGCGTAGAGAAAGATGAAATCATCGCCTTCGATAAAGCCTTCCACGGCCGTACTTTCTTCACCGTGAGCGTTGGTGGTCAAGCGGCATATTCCGATGGTTTTGGTCCAAAACCGCAAAGCATTACCCACTTACCTTATAACGATGTTGCGGCATTAGAAGCGGCCGTATCGGATAAAACCTGCGCCATCATGCTAGAGCCACTGCAAGGCGAGGGCGGTATTATTAATGCTGATCCTGCGTTCCTCAAAGTGGTGCGTGAACTGGCAAATAAACACAATGCACTGGTGATTTTCGACGAAGTACAAACCGGTGTTGGTCGTACAGGCGAACTTTATGCTTACATGGGCACCGACATAGTGCCGGATATTCTGACCACGGCTAAAGCACTTGGCGGTGGTTTCCCTATTGCAGCTATGCTGACTACCGCGGAAATTGCTGAGCACCTAAAAGTGGGGACTCACGGTTCAACCTATGGTGGTAATCCATTAGCTTGTGCTATCGGCAACGCGGTATTAGATGTGGTTAACACGCCAGAAGTGTTGAATGGTGTGAAACATCGCGAGCAATTATTACGCGACGGCTTGAACAAAATTAATGAAAAATATCACGTTTTCTCTGAAGTTCGCGGTAAAGGCTTACTGTTAGGGGCGGTTCTTAATGAACAATATCAAGGTCGTTCACGTGACTTTTTAGTGGCATCTGTTGCTGAAGGCTTAATGAGCCTGATGGCGGGGGCCAACGTGGTTCGTTTTGCACCTTCACTGGTGATCCCTGAGGCAGATATTGCAGAAGGTCTGGCACGTTTTGAACGTGCCGTGGCGAGCATCGCCGCTGCCTAAGGACCAAAGGAGTGCTGAATTTTATTCGCACTCCTTTTTTGTCAGGGAATTCTTGCAGACATCATTCCTGTCTTTTGAAGATAGGCGCATTGGTGCACTGCAAGCTTAAGTGAGGAGACACTAAGATGTTAATCATACGTCCTATTCGGGCTGGCGACTTTGAATCTCTATACCAAATTGCCGAAGAGTCTGGTCATGGCTTTACCTCATTGCCAGTCAATGCCGATTTGCTTCGGCATAAAATTGCCCGTGCTGAAGCCTCTTTTGCCAAAGTTGTCGATAAGCCCTTTGATGAAGGCTACTTAATGGTGCTCGAGGATACCGCGACCCGTGAAGTGGTCGGCACCTGCGCGATTGAAGCCGCAGTCGGTATGGAGGATGCCTTCTACCATTATCGCCTCGGAACTGAGGTGTACCATTCTGAGCAAATTGAAGTTCGCAACGAGGTGGAAACCTTAACCCTTTGTCACGATTACACCGGCGCCGCTGAGCTTTGTACCCTGTTTTTACGGGAGCCTTATCGTAAGGGGAATAATGGCCGCATGTTATCCCGCAGCCGTTTTCTGTTTTTGGCGCAGCATGCCAAACGCTTTGGCGAAACTGTGATTGCTGAAATGCGTGGCGTGAGTGATGCAGATGGTCATTCTCCCTTCTATGGTTGGTTGCAAAAAAACTTTTTAGGCATTGATTTTATTCAAGCTGACTACCTGTCTGGCTTAGGTAAAAAAGCCTTTATGGCGGAGATGATGCCCCGTAACCCTGTGTATGTTTGCCTGCTGCCAGAAGAAGCGCAAAAAGTGATCGGCGAAGTACACACTAATACGCGTCCGGCTCTAAGCTTGCTGCAGGCCGAAGGTTTTAGATGCCGCGGTTATGTGGATATTTTCGATGGTGGCCCAACGGTCGAGTGCCGTTTAACCGATATTCGTGCTGTGCGTGAAAGCCGTCTACTGACGGTCGAAATTGGTGATATGCCTGAATCCGATAAGCAATTTATTGTCTCTAACACTCAATTAGCCAATTACAGAGCGACCGCAGCTTATCTCTGCGTTGATGATAAAGCAGAGCAGGTGGTAATTAGCCCAGAACTCGCCGAAGGTTTGTTACTCGCAAAAGGCGATCAAATCCGTATTTTGGCAATGTAGGAATAGCAAATGACACATTTTATTAAAGGCCAGTGGCACGCTGGCAAGGGTCATGATGTGACCTCTAGCAACCCAGCAAATGGCGAAATTATTTGGCGCGGCCAAACGGCGACAGCCGATCAAGTCAACGCTGCCGTCGATGCCGCCCGTGAAGCTCAGTTCGATTGGTTTATGTTAGGTTTTGATGCGCGTCTAAAGATAGTTGAAGCTTATCGTAGCCAACTCGAAGCGAACAAAGCCGAATTAGCCGAAACGATCGCTCAGGAAACGGGTAAACCTCAATGGGAAACCGCGACAGAAGTTGCTGCCATGATTGGTAAGATTGGCCTGTCGGCAACGGCTTATAACAAGCGCACCGGCACTGAAGCCAATGACACGCCAGCAGGGCGCGCCGTGCTACGCCATAAGCCTCACGGTGTGGTTGCTGTGTTTGGGCCCTATAACTTCCCAGGGCATTTACCCAATGGTCATATAGTGCCAGCATTGCTTGCGGGCAATACCGTGGTGTTTAAGCCCTCTGAATTGACGCCTAAAGTGGCCGAGTTAATGGTCTCTCTGTGGGAAAAGGCGGGTCTGCCTGCGGGTGTAATCAACTTAGTCCAAGGTGAAGTGGATACGGGCAAGGCGCTGGCGTCGCACCAACAACTTGACGGGCTGTTCTTTACCGGCAGTTCTCGCACCGGTCACCTGTTGCACCAGCAATATGCGGGTCATCCAGGTAAGATCCTCGCCTTAGAAATGGGCGGTAATAACCCGCTGATTATTAAAGGCGTGGCCGATATTAAAGCCGCTGTGCACGATATTCTGCAATCGGCCTATATTTCATCAGGCCAGCGTTGTACCTGTGCCCGCAGGCTCTATGTTGAGCAAGGCGAGCAGGGCGATGCCTTAGTCGCCAAGCTAGTTGAAGCGGTGAAGCAGATTAAAGTCGGTCCTTGGAACGCGCAGCCACAACCATTTATGGGCTCAATGATTTCCGAAGGCGCAGCGAAAGGTATGGTGGCGGCGCAGGCTAACTTGCTCAGCTTAGGCGGCGTGTCACTGGTTGAACTCACCCACCTGCAAGCAGGAACAGGTTTAGTCTCACCAGGGCTTATCGATGTCACTGCGGTGAGCGAGTTACCCGATGAGGAATACTTTGGACCATTGCTGCAATTAGTGCGCTACAGTGATTTTGACCAAGCGATTAAGCTGGCTAACCAAACCCGTTATGGCTTATCCGCAGGTATCTTGGCCGATAGCCGTGAGGATTATGAGTATTTCCTTGCTCGCATTCGTGCGGGGATTGTGAACTGGAACAAGCAGATCACTGGTGCCTCGGGTGCTGCGCCCTTTGGTGGCGTAGGCGCTTCGGGTAACCACAGGGCGAGTGCATTTTATGCCGCAGACTACTGTGCTTATCCCGTTGCCTCCGTTGAGGCCGATGCGGTGAGCCTACCCGCAAGTTTAAGCCCAGGGTTAAGTTTAGAGTGACATCATTGAGGAAGAACCTAGGTTCTTCCTTTTTCATCACAAGCAGTAACGTTACTTGGGCTGCTACTGAGCGCTGTTGTGCAGCAAGTGGCTAGGGTCGTTACATTGAGTGCGAGCGGCAAAACAATACGCACTATAGTCGCAGCACAATAAAAGGAGTTTTTATGCACACAGATATCAATGCGTTATTTGCCGCTCTCTGGCAAGACTATATTCAAATGACCCCATCTGCGGCCAAGGTGCACGAGCTACTTGGACACGGCAAGCCAATTATCAACGACCATATCGCCCTGCGTACTTTTAATATCGCTAAGGTGAATTTAGCCGTATTAGCAGAGCACTTTACTTCTTTAGGTTATGTGGCCTGCGGTGACTATAAGTTTGAACAGAAAAAACTGGTGGCAAAGCATTTTGAGCACCCAGATGCGACTCAACCTAAGGTGTTTATTTCTGAGCTATTGGTGGAAGAGTTTAGCCCATCACTGCAAAGCACCATTCAAGGTTTGATTGCCCAAGTGGATGAGCAAGCGACGAAAGCGGATAACTTTATCTATTCGGGTCGTCATTGGACGCTGGATGCTAAAACCTACGAGACGCTGCTCGAAGAGAGTGAATATGCGGCTTGGGTTGCAGCTTTTGGTTACCGCGCCAATCATTTTACGGTTTCTATCAACCACCTAGAGGGTTTTGATACCTTAGAGTCGGTAAATGATGCACTCAAGCAAGCGGGTTTTGTGCTCAATAGCTCAGGTGGCGAAATCAAAGGTTCACCAGAGGTGTTACTGGAGCAATCATCGACTATGGCCGATAAAATCGCTGTGGTATTTAGCGATACAACGGTTGAGATCCCAAGCTGCTTCTATGAATTCGCCCTGCGTTATCCAAAGGCGAATGGTGAGCTGTATACCGGCTTTGTGGCCGCATCAGCCGATAAGATTTTTGAGAGCACCAACGCGAAAAAAGCCTAATAAATTAGGTTGTTGCTGACTTAATCTCAAACAAAAACGCCATCAATTGATGGCGTTTTTTATGGGTGGCACTTAGAGCAAGTAGCTAGAACAACAATAGTTAGCTCAACACATGTTCGCTAAGCACTCTTAGCTAAGCACTCGTTAGCCAAAGACTAGTTCAATACTGAGGCCAGATAAGTGACTGCTGTGTTTAAACTTAAGTTCAATGCCATATTGTTCGGCAATTTCCTTCACTATCGATAAACCTAGGCCATGGCCCATGACGGATTCATCAAGGCGCGTGCCCCTTTGGGTGAGTTTATCGAGTTCGTCGTCAGCAACACCTGGGCCATCATCATCGATGCTAAGGCAGAGTTTGTTTTGCGCCTTCCACAGTTTTACCGTGACTTGGCTACCCGCCCATTTAAAGGCGTTATCGAGCAGATTACCTAGAAGCTCCATACCATCTTCCCTATGAATAGGCAGGCGTTGGATACTAGGATCGAGCTCAAAGTCGCAGTTGATGTTTTTGCTTCTGTGCACTTTGTTGAGGGTATTGGCGAGGCTGTGGAGATCCCTCGGCACCACTAACTGGGCAGCAGGTAACATATCACCGGTGATCCGCGCCGCCGCAAGCTTACGCTCGACCATTTTATGGATAGCGTCGAGTTGCTGTTGCAGCGCCATGGCGGTATCGGGATCTTTTAGCCCCAAGGCTTCTACCTGTTGCTGCATCACTGCCAGTGGGGTTTTGAGCCCATGGCTTAAGTTGCCTAAGTTATTGCGGCTACGTTCTATTTGCTTGGCGGTGTATTCCAATAACTCGTTGTAGGTCTTCGCCAGCGGTTGCACTTCGGGCGGAATGTTATTCAGCTCTAAGGCGTTAATCTCGCCTTCTTGTAGCCGTGACAGTGCATGTTGGATCTGTTTAACGGGTTTAAAGGATTGGCGCAGGATCAGGAAGATACCCGCGATCATGGCCACTAACATGGCGAGGTTAACCCCAAGCTTAGTGCCGTAGACTTCACTAAATACCCGCCGACCAATACTCAAATCTTGTGCGACAGTGAGCGTAGCAGTCACATTGGCACTGCTGGAATTTAATCCAAGAGATAACAACTGCATATCATTATTTTTAGGCCCTTTTGCCTGCCAGACACGGGTCTGGTTTGGCGCTAAAGGTTCGATATCGAGCTGCATATCCCACAGGGAGCGGGAGCGGATCACTTCATTGGGCAGGTTTAGCTGGAAATAACGCCCCGAATAGGCGGGGCGGTAGAAGCTCGACAGTTGGCTCTGATCGATGTGGATTTCCCCATTATTGAAATGGGTTGCCAGCATAATGTGTTCTAAATCTTCTTCTAAGCGATTGATAATCGAGTCGTGAAACGCTTGGCGCAGCATGGACTCAAATAATACGAGTCCAACCACTGTGCCTAATACCAATAAGCCCGTTAACCATAAACTGAGCTTAGTGCGAATCGAGATCATGCAGTCACGCCGTGGAAGATATAACCTTGACCGCGGCGGGTTTCTATCGCAGTTTTACCGAGTTTTTTGCGCAGATGAGTCACGTAAACTTCAACCACATTACTCTCTTTCTCATCGTCAAACTGATAGAGCTTGTCCGTCAGTTGAGCCTTAGATAACAGCTTCTTAGGCGACATGAGGAAGATTTTTAACAGCCTGAATTCCATGGCTGTCAATTCATATAAATGCTCGCCAACGCTGACGGTTTGTTCGGCTTCATCTAAGGTGACGCCGCCATAGCTAAGTTGCTTGCTGGAATTATTTAAACGGCCATGGGCGCGATGAATAAGCGCTTGGATACGCGCTAATAACTCCTGTGCGTGGAAGGGTTTTCCTAAATAATCATCGGCACCGGCATTGAAACCTTCGACCTTTTCATGCCATTGGCTGCGGGCGGTTAACATAATAACAGGAGTGCTAATGCCTTGATTACGCCAGCCTTCGAGTAATTCCAGCCCATTGCCATCGGGGAGACCAATATCTAAGATCACGCAATCGTATTGGGTTTCTTTAACGAGGTAATCGGCTTCAACCGCTTTGTCAGTAATATCGGTAACGTAGCCAGCCTGTTTGAGTTGTTTCTCCAGTTCGGAGACCAACATCGGATTATCTTCAACGAGTAGCAGTTTCATGTTTTCGACATTCGCTCGGTAGTGCGGTGGAGTGTTCAAGTTGACCATTGGTGGCATCAATACTCAGATTCACAATTTGGCCGCGTTGAACTTTGATTTGCAAATCATAGCGCCATTTATGATCTTCTTGATAGAGATGTGCGTCAATTAGTTCACCTTGGCAGAATTGATTGACCACGGCAAGGGTGCCATTGAGTGATAGAATTTGCCCAGAGTTGACTAAAGCCTTGGCTTGATAATGTTCTAATTCAATCGGTTCGGCGTTAATTATTGTTGGATGCACCAGCGTAAACAGACTGAAAAAACAGATAAATAACAGCCGTTTCATTTATGCTCCCCAATAAAAAATGGCCTAGATTTTATGCTAGGCCACTTTAATGAAACAGGCTTAAATCAAGCTGAAGTCTAACTTAACGGGTGCCATATACCACAATGGTTTTACCGTGTGCTTGAATGAGATTTTGTTCTTCAAGCATCTTTAAGATACGACCCACAGTTTCGCGGGAACAACCAACGATCTGACCAATTTCTTGGCGAGTGATCTTAATTTGCATGCCGTCTGGGTGAGTCATGGCATCAGGTTGTTTTGCTAAATGCAACAATGTTTGGGCAATACGGCCTGCCACATCGAGGAATGCTAAATTACCGACTTTCTGGCTAGTGCTCTGTAGGCGGTATGCCATTTGAGCCGAAAGCTTCATCAGAATTTCGGGGTTAACTTGGATTAATTGCTTGAACTTCTTGTAAGAGATTTCAGCAATTTCACATGCTTGTTTTGCACGAACCCAGGCAGTACGTTCAGCTTGTTCTTCGAACAATCCTAACTCACCGATAAAGTCGCCTTGATTAAGATAAGATAGGATCATTTCCTTACCTTCTTCATCTTTAATCAATACCGCAACAGAACCTTTTACGATGTAATAAAGGGTATCTGAGTCTTCACCAGCATGGATCAAGGTGCTTTTAGCGGGATACTTATGAATGTGACAGTGTGATAAAAACCATTCCAAAGTTGGGTCCGGTTTTGGCTTACCAATCAGAGCCATGTCGATGTTCCTCGATTGATTAAAACGAAAGTAAGAATATTCTAAATAAGCATTTTACGTCAATTACACCCATAAAAACTTGATGGACATCTTAGTTTAGAATGAGTGAATAAATGCAATTAACCAACTAAAATTAGAGCTTATTTTGCTACTTTAGTGATATTAGTCAACTAAATCGGTGTCAAACTCACTGGATTCACTTAACTCTGTAGAGTTAATCACATCTTATAAAGGCTTTTAAGGGTTTTTTGTGAGTAAAATAATCGTAAACCTTAGTGGCCTGACATGGTGAGTCGAGCAATTTAAAAATCAGCGGTGATTTTTCCCTTTATTTAAGGTCAATTGAACCTATTTAGACTCGACTTATGGGGTTAATTCTGGCTAACTTGGGGACGCGGTTGTTTTTCGAAGAGGTTACCACGTGAAATACAGACAATGGGTTTTCGGTGCAGGATTGACTTTATCCGTTGGATTAAGTTCTGCTGCATACGCATTTTCTATCCCGCAGCCCGCAAATGAAATTGCGGCGAGTAAATTTGTGCATATTCAAGTTCAGGCGGAGCAAGGTGATGCCGATGCGCAATTTTTACTGGGACTGATGTTTCTCTCTGGACGTTATGTGCAGCAAGAAGTGCCATCAGGACTGCACTGGATAACTCTCGCCGCCGAGCAACAACACGAAAAGGCGCAGCAAACTTTGGCGGATCTCTCTTTTGAAGGCCAATTGATTAAACGAGACTTAGCTGTGGCCGAGCGTTGGTATAAGGATATGGGCGAGCGAGGTAACCGTTGGGCACAGTTCCGTTTAGGCTTTATTTACGCTTCGGGTGGTGATGGCGTTAAGCGCAATTGCGGTAAAGCGGTAGAGCAATTTTCCCGTGTTGGCGATGATATTGCCCTTGGCAATGTGGCTTGGATTCTCGCAACTTGCCCTGAGGCCGAATACCGTGATGGCAATAAAGCGCTTCAGTTATCTCTACAGCTCCTTAAGGTCAACGAAAACGATCCCACTAATCTCGACAACTTGGCCGCGGCCTATGCGGAAGTGGGCGATTTTGGCGCTGCCGTTTCGACGCAGCAAAAAGCGATTGCAGCTTTGAAGATGACGGCTGAAGCGACTAAAACCGATGAATTTAAGCAGCGTTTACATAGCTATGAGCAGAAACGCGCCTACCGTGAGACACTGCGTTTGCTCGATTAAACCCGTTAGTGTTTTATTATCTGTATCAGCCCGGGCTATGCTCGGGCTGATTGTTTCTGGCGTTTTATTTATTGGGCGGATTCAGGCTATTCGAGCGGCCAAGAATGTAAGATGTGATATTCCACCCCACGATTACCGCTTGAAGAAAGGTACAAATGAAGCTGTTCGGGAGCGAGCGTTAGTTCAGTTATTGGTGTATTCGCTAGATCCTTGAGGAGAAGTTCGTTATCAAAGGTGCTCAAAGACTTGGCTTTTCTAAACAAGCTGATATGCGGTCGAAATGGATGTTCGCTCTGATGCAATTGCAACTGCTGCGCTAAATCTTGCGCCTGTGATGCCAGTAACGCCAACGCCGGGCTAACCCTATCTCCCTTTAAACAACATACCTGTGCCTTGGGCCAAACGGCGAGCTTATCCAGTTGTACAGTAAATCGTGGCCGATGCAGTTTATCAACGGCTTCGAGCAGTTGCGTCTTTTGAGACTGATGGGCTAAGCCTAAAAAAGCGAGGGTGAGATGAAAATTCGCTTTGCTTACGGGTTTTGCATGGGGCGTTAACTGTTGTGCTAAGCATTGCTGCAATTGCAGCAGTTGCATGCGTTGAGTCTCATTAAGGGCGAATCCAAGAAATAGTCGTTGTAACACTCTTTATCTCCGCTACCTGCTCAAATGCCAAACATAAGCTATGCTTTTGTTTGGTAATACAGAAAGGCCCGTGGTCATTATTCATCATCGGCTTTCGATGACTTGAATTTGTTTCTGGGAAGTGTAGCAATAATACCTTAAATGGAATTGTAGGTAAGGAAATCCCTTTTCATGTCAGATGGTTTAGCAAATTCACTCCAACAGGCATTAGTGACGATTTTTAGCGAAACGCCGCTAGAAACCCTAGAGCAAAATGTTGATAGAGCATTAGAGGCGATTACACTTCAGTTGCACTGTGATGGGGTGTTTGTGCTAACGGGGAGTTTATCCCTCGACCATTTACGCACCCGTAATTTGTATTTAAAACCGCAATTTAGCCAGGGCCAGCAGACTCGCGTTTGGCCGCTCGCGCGTATGCCTTTTTTTCGCTCCCTTGTGAGAAACCCCAAGCTGCTGAATCTACCCGATGTGAATACATTACCACCAGAAGCTCAGGCGGAGCGGGCATTGTTACGGGATTGGGATGTCAAAAGTCTACTGGTGTTACCCCCCGTCGTATTTGGCGAAACCCGTATTGCCCTTGGGGCGGTAAATTGCTCCGAATGCTGTGAGTGGACCGAGGAGTTTATTCAGGAGTTTCAACATGCGGCTGTGATGATTGGTTCGGCGATGGAGCTGACCCGTATCGCCCATGATATGTTAGCGAGTGAAAACAAATATCGCGAAGTCTTTAATCAATTGCCCTTGGCTTGTGCTTTGCTGGATAAACAAAATCAACTGACGATGCTGAACAAAGTGGCGCTGCAAACCTTGCCAGTGCAGCATGGATACGATTTATTCAGCATGGTGCGCGATGAAGAGCACGCGATGCTCTCCGATACGTTGCATATGGTGCGTGAAGGCGTATTAGGACAAGCTTGGTGCGAATTGCCGCTTAAATCGCTGCATCAATTAGAGTGGTTAAGGCTCAGTTTTAGTCAGATCCACGGTGATAAGGACACCCTGGTTATGATTGCCGAAGATGTGAGTGAAAAGTATCGGCTGGCCGATGAGCTCTCTTTTCATGCTAACTACGATGCTCTTACCGGATTGCCCAATCGGCTGCACTTTGAGGCATTACTCGATAATTTGCTGCATAGCAAAGATGATATGCCAACCTGTGTTGCCTTTATCGATGTCGATCAATTTCAAGTGATCAACAATGTTAGCGGTCATCAAGCGGGGGATAAGTTACTGTGCCAGTTGACATTGCGGCTTAAACAACTGGTGCGTAAGGGCGATATTGTTGCTCGGCTTGGTGGTGATGAGTTCGGTATTTTAATGCATTACTGCAATGTGGATTCGGCGCAGCATATTGCTAAGCGGATTTGTACTCAGTTAGCAACTCACGAATTTATCTGGGAAAACCGCTGCCACAATGTCAGCGTCAGTATGGGGATAGCTAAGTTCGACAGGTCGGCCTCTGATATTTATACCGTGATGAGTCATGCTGATGCGGCCTGTCGACTCGCCAAAGATAAGGGGCGAAATGGCTGGCATTTATACAGTGCTAAAGATCCTAAAATGACCCGTCTTTACACTGAAATGATGGCCTCGGTAGATATTGTTAGTGCCCTCGCGTTAAATCAATTTGAGCTTTATTTTCAAAGTATTGCACCACTAAATTGCGAAGAGCCAGGATTACATTTAGAAGTGCTGCTCCGTATGGTGCAGCCCAATGGCAACATTGTTTCGCCAGCAATTTTCCTACCTGCCGCTGAGCGTTATAACTTGGCCGCCAAAGTCGACTTGTGGGTCATTGATAATCTACTGAAGTGGGGGAGTAGCCATTTAGCGATTTGGCAGCAATTGGGGCTGGTATCCGTCAACCTTTCGGCGACGTCTTTGGGTGATAGCGAGTTTATGAATTGGCTTGAAATGCGGCTAATGACTGAACCTGAGTTGGTGGATAAACTCTGCATTGAGATAACCGAAACCGCCGCCGTAAGCCAATTAGATCAAGCAACTAAATTGATTGAAGTGCTTAGGCCATTAAATTGCCAGCTCGCACTGGATGACTTTGGTGCGGGATTTTCAAGTTTCACTTATCTCAAACGTTTAAATGTGGATTACGTCAAAATCGATGGTCAGTTTGTTATCAACCTGTGTGACGATGATGCGGATCAAGCAATCATCAAAGCCATTTGTCAGCTCGGACAAGATATGGGATTTGATGTGGTAGCTGAGTTTGTTGAATCGACAGAAATTGGTTTAAAATTAAAGAGCTTAGGAGTGGATTATGCTCAAGGTTATGCGATTAATAAACCCGCGCCATTGCTAACATTAACCTCTGGATTGGCCGAGCCTTGGCTGCTGTAACGGCGGTTCTCCTTCAAGTGAGTTTTTATACTTCTGCAATTCTTAATTTGTAAGTGACTCATTTATCAATATTTACCTTAATGTGAGCCCATGCAACTTAGGCTGCGACAGATTGTCGCGCCAAGCCGAGTTTTGATTGCACTTATATCACCAGCCATAACAATACCCCCACAAAAATCATTAAAAACAATATGTAGGGGAAATTTGTGCCATATCAACCGATCAAATTAGCGCTAATTTTAGCGAGTATTTTAGGCTCCACTTTGCCTCAGTTGGGCTGGTCTACAGAGGCGACCGACTGTGGTGATGACCAAAAATGTAAAGATTATCTGCTGGTTACCGCTGATGTGATGCGTCAGCCAGTACACTTAGTGAGTGATCCCAAACAAAATCGATTGCCATTACCCGCCTATGATGGCTCAGGGTTTTTACGCACGATTCCGGGATTTAATATCACCCGTAAAGGCGGCTCTGGCGGCGATCCGATGTTTCGTGGCTTAGGTGGTTCGCGCTTAAACATCGTTGATGATGGCCAGCATGTGTATGGTGCCTGTGGTGGACGTATGGATCCGCCAACCAATTATATTTATCCCGAAACTTACGATCAGATAACGGTTATTAAAGGCCCGCAGACGGTGAAATATGGCCCTGTCGGCACCGCGGGCACAATTCTGTTTGAGAAAAACCGCCATCGTTTTAATCAAGCGGATCTTGAAGGGCGTGCCAGTGCGACGGGTGGCAGTTTCGATAGACGAGATGCCATGGTGGAGTTGAGTGCAGGGGATAAAAATTACTACCTTGATTTTGATATTAATCAATCGAGTAGTGATCATTATCAGGACGGCAATGGCAATAAGGTGCAATCCAGTTATGACCGCCAAAACGCCAATCTTGCCCTAGGTTGGACACCTACTGAGCGTACCGTTGTGGAGTTAGCTTACGGTGAGTCGAGCGGTGAGGCAGAGTATGCCGACAGATTAAATAAGGCTCGCCAAATTGATAACCGTGATGCGGCGGTGCTCATACAACATGAGTTTGAGTCGAGTTGGTTGGCCGCAGTCGAGTTACAAGCCTTTAGCAATAAGAACGACCATATTATGGACCGATTTGATGAAGGGGTGAATTCTGGCTCGAATGTGCGCCGAATGACCGACGGTGGTCATCTTTGGTTTGATTTAACTCCGCTCGATGCCCTCGAATTAACACTGGGGCTGGATTATATGTCTAGCGCCCATGATGGCCGCAGCATGGCAACGGGGGATGTTGGTTTAGACGACTTACTCAATAAGCCGTTTAAGGAAGATATGCGCTATAAAAACTATGCGTTGTTTGCCGAATCCCGCTATGGCTTTGATAACCAAGGCGTAGGCGATGGTAGCTTGCACGCTGGATTGAGGGTCGATCGCTGGGATAGCGAATTGTTAATCGCCCAACAGGGGGAACGGGAGGATACCCTCTACAGCGGTTATGTGCGTTATGAATATCAACTCGATGCTCATCAATACTATGCTGGATTTGGCTCAGCGCAGCGCGTGCCAGACTATTGGGAGATCATGAAGGCTAGCGCCGATAATCCCGCACAAAAAGCCTTTGATCTTAAGGCAGAAACGACCAATCAATTTGATATAGGCTGGATTTACCAAGGTCCGGTTGAAGCGTCAGTGTCACTCTTTTACGGTGAGATTAATGACTATATTTTGATTGATTCGACCAGCAACACCACGGTAGCCCGTAATATTGATGCCAGCTTATTCGGTGGCGAAGCAAGCCTAGACTATGCGTTTAATGATCAATGGTCGACTCAACTTACCTTAAGTTATACCCAAGGTGAAAACGATACCGACAAGGTCGCACTTGGGCAAATATCGCCGTTAGAGGCAAGATTAATTGTTAATTATCAATGGCAAGCTTGGACAATGGCGGCGCAGTGGCGGCTGGTTGCATCGCAGGATCGTTATACCTTAGGTCACGGCAATATTGTGGGCCAAGACTTAGGCCCAAGTAGTGGCTTTGGTACCTTGGCACTCAATGCTTCTTGGTCATACAGCAAGGATTTATCCTTTATCTTCGGTGTCGAAAACCTGTTTGATGCAACCTACGCAGAGCATGTGAGTAAGGCCGGTACGGGTAATGATCTGCCTGGCAGCGAAGCCATGTTTAGGGTTAATGAGCCGGGGCGTAATCTCTGGGCTAAGCTGACCTATCAGTTCTAACTCGGCTTATTTGTGCTATTAGCGCCCCGAGAGCCTTGCTGTTGGGGCGATGCTATTTTTAGCAAGCCAATGCCAAACTGCGACGTATCAAAGCCGAGGCTGCGGGAGGGACACTGCCAAAGGCCTATGTTAAACTGCCACATCATTTTTCCCTGTTGATACTGTTGCATTGAACAATCTACCTATTCATTCCTTACTGCCATCTCTGCGTGATGCCTTTGCAACGCATGCCCAAGTGATCCTCGAGGCACCCACAGGCGCGGGTAAATCCACCGCCTTGCCTTTAGCTATCTTGGATTGGGCTGAGGTTTCTGGGCGGATTTTAATGCTGGAACCTCGACGTGTGGCCGCCCGCAGTGTGGCGCAATTTATTGCCAGTTGTCGGCAACAGGCGGTAGGGCAAGAGGTCGGTTTTAGGGTGCGCGGTGAGTCAAAGGTCAGTGGTGAGACTCGGCTTGAGATCGTTACCGAAGGGATATTAACCCGAATGATCCAGCAAGATCCTGAATTGACCGGGATCGATATGATCATTTTCGATGAGATCCACGAGCGGCATTTGACCACAGATCTTGGTTTAGCCCTCGCTCTTGAAGTGCAAAGCTCACTGCGGGATGACTTAAAAATCCTCGCCATGTCGGCAACCTTATCTGGCATTGCGCTCAGTGAGTTAATGCCAAACGCAGCTCTGCTCAAGAGTGAAGGGCGCAGTTTTCCGGTTGAAATCATCTACCGTGCTGTCGCGGGACAGCAGCATTGGCTCGATCATCTGAGCCGCACCGTGCTCGATAGTGCTACCTCAATAACGGATAGTGCTACCTCAATAACGGATAGTGGCCCGCAGGATATACTGGTGTTTTTACCCGGTAAGGCGGAAATCCTCAGGGTGGCACAGTATTTGGCGGAGCGCCTCGATGGTAGCCGTGTGGCAATTTGTCCGCTTTATGGCGAGTTGTCTGCGCAGGAACAGGATAGGGCGATTAAGGCAGACGATATTGGCAGGCGTAAAATAGTGCTCTCCACCAACGTTGCCGAGTCGAGTCTCACCATTGAAGGCATTGGGCTGGTTATCGATAGTGGCTATAAACGCCAAGCGAGTTTTAACCCTAAAACGGGGGTTACGCGCTTAAGCCTTAAACGTATTAGCCAAGCTTCGGCAACCCAACGTGCTGGCCGCGCTGGCCGTTTAGCGGCGGGCGTGTGTATTCGATTATGGGGCCAAGAAGAGCATCAACGTCTGCTCAAAGCCGATGAGCCCGAAATCAGCCAAGCCGATTTAGTCTCAATGGCCCATGACTGTGCCTATTGGGGCGCTAAATCCTTCAGCGATTTGCTGTTATTGACAGCGCCGCCGAGCGTGAACGAAGCGCTGGCGTGGCAACTGCTGCAGCGCTTAGGCGTGGTCGATGGGCAAAACAAACTCACTCAGCACGGCAAAGCCGCCTATGAGCTGGGCTGTCATCCGCGCCTCGCGCACATGTTATTAGCTGCTAAATCCCATTCTACAGAACTTGCGGCCTTGGCCTGCTTGCTTGCGGGTATTTTAGAGGCGCGGGGATTGCCACGCAAAGGCGCAGATATCATGAATTACTTGCATTTTGCCACCCAAGGCAGTGCGGGGCAGCAGGCCAAACAATGGCTTAAAAAGCTGGCGCTAGATAAGCAATTCACTCAGGCCGATTTAGTGGCCATCGCCTCCCATGCGCATCATCAGGATGTCGGTTTACTGTTGGCGCAGGCTTATCCCGATCGCATCGCCAAATCCCGCGGTGTCGAGGGTTATCAATTGGCCAATGGAACGGGTGTGGTGCTCAACGCTGAAGATGCCTTAGCGCAAACGCCTTGGTTGGTGGTGGCTGATTTTCAAGAAACCGAAGGTAAAAATGCTGGGCGGATCTATTTAGCTTGTCCGTTGCAACCGAGCCTATTTGAGCATGAGTTGGCCGACTTGGTTGATACTCATGAGCAGTGCGGTTGGGATGAAACTAAAGGCCGCGCGGTGGCTGAACGTCAAATGAAAGTCGGGCAGATATTACTGAAATCCGAGACGATTGCTAATCCCAATCGGGCGCAAATTGTGGCGGCATTAGTGAGTTATATCCGTCAGCAAGGGTTACAAATTCTTAATTGGCACGATAACTTAGCGCAGTTTCAAGCGCGATTGCATTTAGCGCGAAGCTTAGATCCGAATGCTGATTGGCCGGATATGAGCGATGCCGCCCTGTTGGCCGATCTTGAAACTTGGCTGGCGCCTTACCTTGAAAATGTGAATAATCTGCCGCAATTACAAAAACTCGATTGCTTTAGCTTAGTGATGAATCAATTGAGTTGGTCGCAGCAGCAGGCGCTCGATGCACTGTTGCCGACTTCATGGCCTTTAGCCACGGGCACTTTCGCGCCCATAGTTTACGATACTTCGGGTCGCGCCTTACTGCGGGTTCGCTTGCAGGAAACCTTTGGTATGGCTGACAGTCCGCTACTAGCCCAAGGTAAGCTGAAGGTGACGATGGAGCTGCTGTCTCCGGCTCAGCGCCCTTTGGCACTGACGGCAGATCTCGCCAGTTTTTGGCAAGGGCCCTATGTTGAAGTGAAAAAAGAAATGCGTGGGCGTTACCCTAAACACCTGTGGCCGGACGACCCTGCCAATACGCTACCGACAAAATATACCAAGAAAAAAACCTTAGGTTTATCTCAGTCATAGCCTTTAGACTGCCTTGATTTACAACCTTGTGTTGTGCCTATGACTGATGCCGTTAACGCATAAATGATGAAGTAGATATGACAACTCATACGACAAAAAAAGCGCCAGCCCAACGTAAAGCGAAGCGAAGCCGTGGCCTATTTGGGCAAATTTGGTCGCTCACCTGGAAGCTCGCCTTAATCGGCCTCGCCGTTGTGACCTTCTACGGTATTTACCTCGACCAAATTATCGCCCGTAAGTTTGAAGGGCAAAAATGGCATTTACCTGCACAAGTTTTTAGTCGCTCCATGGCGTTATACCCAGGAGCTGCGGTGAGTCATCCGCAGTTGATGGCCGAGTTAAAGCTACTTGGCTATCGCAAAGTGGCTAACCCCCGCGAGGTTGGTGAGTTTTCGGCATCGAGCACCAAAATCGAATTATGGCGTCGACCCTTTTTACATCCCGAAGGCGATCAGCCAGAACAGCGAGTGATGATCACCTTCGATAGTGAAGGCGTCAGCGCGATTGCCCGAATGGAAGATAAGCGCCAGTTAGCGGTATTCCATTTAGAACCCGTTTTACTTGACCGCATGATCACCGGCGACGGTGAAGACAGGCTCTTTGTCTCTACCGAAGATATGCCCAAACATATTGTGCAGGCACTATTGCTGGTGGAAGACCGCAGTTTTTACGAGCACCACGGGGTGAACCCCTTCGCGATTCTGCGTGCGGCTTTTGTGAATATCAGTGCGGGTCGTACCGTTCAGGGCGGCTCGACACTGACCCAGCAGTTGGCGAAAAACTTCTTTCTGTCGAGCGAGCGCTCGTTGCTGCGTAAAGTTCGCGAAGCCTTAATGGCGGTGATTATCGATTTTCGCTACAGCAAGGAAGAGATTCTCGAGGCTTATCTCAACGAAGTGTATATGGGGCAAGATAAATCCCGTGCCGTGCATGGTATGGGGCTGGCTTCGCAATTCTATTTTGGTCGTCCCATCGGTGAGTTAACCACGGCGCAGCAAGCCTTTTTAGTGGCGGCGATTAAGGGGCCATCTTACTACAACCCATGGCGCTACCCTGAGCGCAGCTTAGAGCGCCGCGATTTAGTGCTGCGGTTATTGATGGAGTCTGGCGAGCTGACGACCGCGCAATATAAGGTGGCGGTGGAGTCGCCCTTGGGTTTGCGTAATGCCAATAAGCCTGTGCATCAAAAATTACCTGCGTTTTATGCCTTGGTTAAACAAGAGGTTAATGAGCGCTACGGCGATGCGTTATTAAAACAATCTGGAGTGAAGATTTATACCACTCTTGATCCTATGGCGCAGGAAGCCGCCGAAATCGCTGTGACTCAAACCTTTAAGAGCTTAGATAAAGGCAACAAGTCGTTGCAGATTGGTATGGTGGTCACCGACAAATACACTGGCGGTATCGCGGCTATGGTGGGTGATAAAACGCCGGGCTTTGACGGTTATAACCGCGCAGTGGAGATCCGAAGACCTATTGGCTCGCTTATCAAGCCATTTGTGTACGCCACCGCTTTGGCACCAAATAGTAAATTTACTTTGGCATCGCCACTTAAAGATCAGCCGATTACCCTAAAGAATGAGCAAGGCAAAACCTGGTCACCGCAGAACTTTGATAAGACCTTTAGCGGCCAAGTTTCGTTGTTAACGGCGCTGAAAAAATCGATGAACGTGCCGACGGTAAACCTTGGGATTGCCGTTGGAGTCGATGCGGTGGCAACCACGCTGGCCAAATCGGGTTGGGAAGAACCGCTTAACGAATACCCCTCGATGCTACTGGGCGCGGTGAATGGTTCGCCCTTAATGGTAGCACAGGTTTATCAAACCCTCGCCGATAGCGGCGCTTACCGTAAACTTACCACAGTCACCGCAGTGCTCGATAGTGATAATCAGCCTTTACCCGTAACGCGTTCAGCCAAAGAGCAAGCGATTACGCCGGATACCGACTTTTTGGTGCAATATGCCATGCAGCAAGTCGTGCGCTCCGGTACGGCAACGCGCTTAGGCAATGCCTTCCCCAGTGTGGCACTGGCGGGTAAAACTGGTACCAGTAACGATAGCCGTGATTCTTGGTTCGCCGGTTTTGATGAGCGTAACGTGGCTGCGATTTGGGTCGGTCGCGATGATAACGGTAAGACCAGCCTCTACGGTAGCAGTGGCGCCATGGCGGTATACCAAGCCTTCTTGAAGGAGCGTCCACCCATTGGGCTGCGTTCTATTCCGCCATCGGGTGTGATCCAAGGCTATTTTGACCGAGATACGGGTGAAGCCAAGGAAGCGGGATGCAGTAATACTGAGGCATTACCCGCCCTGAGAGGCACTTATAATCCAGCTAAAAACTGCGGCGAGCCGTTGCAGTGGTGGCAGAAGATTTTGGGTCAGTAATACTTATTTTTAATAGGTAAAGCGATAATAGCGGTGCAACTTAATTGCACCGCTGTTTTTGATAAAGAGAGTACAAGATGTTTAAAACCGCAGCCGCAGTGCATATCCTTGTTAAACACAAAGAGCAGGCGGAAGATATTATTAAGCAATTGAATAAAGGCGCGAATTTTGGCGCCTTAGCCAAGCGCTATTCCTCATGTCCGTCGGCGAAAAAGGGCGGCGATCTCGGTGAATTTAAGCGTGGGCAAATGGTGCCGCAGTTCGATAAAGTCGCCTTTTCTGGTGAGTTATTAGTGCCGCATTTAGTGAAAACCAAATTTGGCTGGCATGTAGTTAAAGTGCTGTATCGCACTTAGCTATTGATCACACTTAACTATTGGCTATCGAGCGGCGACCGAGCTTGGCAAGTTATTTTATGGCTCGGTGGGAACCTTGCAAGAGCTGACCGATTACTGCGAACATCTAGAAATACGACAACGGACATTGTGCCAAGCTGCCGCGCAATTAAGAGTGGTTGTCCATGTTTTATTCTTTAACAATGGTTTGCTCGATTTACTCTTTTCGGTCGATAAATTATCGCATTCGAGCATAGGCATGTTCGGTTGCTTGTTCAGCGACGCGCAGCAAGTCCATCCGTGGATGCTCGGCCGCCCCGTCCATGATGCGGACGGTCGCCTCGCCAATCACCCTAACTCGCCTTGTGAGCAATAGTGTTGACTGTTGAGTTAAAGCCCGCTGAGTATTTAACAAAATTATGAACAGCCTTAGCGATTGAGGCTGTTCATAACTCTGTGACACATGACTTTTGAATTATCATTAGGGTTAAGAGTTTCCCATTCTAACTCGTTAATCAAAGTTGTTTCATACTCTGTTTTATCACTTTTCAAATCAGCTTCCATTTCTTTAATTAATTCAGCTGTAATAGCCTCTAATGGATCATCCAAAACTACAGATTCAATACTTTGTAATTCATATACCATTTTGGATGATTGGTATGAGAAAGCACCTTTTTCAATTATTTGGACAGTACCTACAGGCAATTTATCTTGATATAGCATTTCTGCTTTAGAGTCATAGGAATATGTTAAATTAGAAACATTGTACGAATATCTTGTATTAACTTTGATGGTAACTTCTTCCTCCTGAGTCGTTTCAGGACACTCCCAACTACCATTGATAAGTTCCAAATGTAATTTGTCATTTGCAAACACACCGAACGAAAGAAAAAATAATGTAGCTATAAATTTTTGCATAACCTTCCTTGATACATAACGTCTTAGTATTTATGCGATGCGCTGTTTGCAGGTCATAACGCAGCCACATCCAAGTCAATTGGAATAAATGATGCTATAGGAATTTGCTTTTTTGCGGTAGCGGTTTTTATACAGTTTGATGGGTAATTACTTGATATCAGGCGCAAAACAGGACACCCAACCTTAATCGGAGAGGGCAAAACTGGACACCCAGCCTTAACAGCGCGGTAGTTAACCTCCTACTATGCTTTGGTTAAGCATTGAACAAGGAGGTTTGTATGCCGCGCCCTCGCCGAACCCAGATAAGCCTTGAACTCTCACCTTAACATCAGTCCCTATTACCATTGCTGTAGCCGCGTTGTTCGGCGGGCTTTTTGATGTGGCGATGATAGTTACTCGGGTAAAAACTATGACCATCGCCGCGCTTGGGTAGAATCGCTACTGTTTGAACTTGAAGCCGTTTTTGCTATTGATGTGGCGGCCTTTGCGGTTATGTCGAATTATCTGCATTTGGTGCTGCGGGTGGATATCGACAGTGCCAATCGTTGGACTGATCGCGAAGTGCTTGAGCAATGGCATAAGTTGTTTAAAGGCGATGAATTAACGCAAAAATTCTTTAAAGGTGAGTTAGTTGAAGCCTATGAGGTCAGCAGATTAAAGCATTCAATCGCCCTTTATCGCAGTCGTCTGTGTGATATTTCATGGTTTATGCGATGTCTCAACGAACCGATAGCAAGACAAGCCAATCAAGAAGATAACTGCACAGGCAGTTTCTGGGAAGGTCGGTTTACCCATTTATTTTATAGAGAATCAAGCCCTACTCGATGAAGCTGCGGTGTTAGCCTGCATGACTTATGTTGATTACTCTTTATTAAAAGAAAGTCCCATTAGATCACAACTCGCTGATACACCTGAACAATCCGACCATACCAGTATTCAACTACGTATTCGGGCCGTATTAAAAGGTGAGCAGCCGAGCAATCTCCTGCCTTTTATTGGCAACGAGTGCAACAACCAACCCAGTGGCATTGCGTTTTCATTAACTGATTACCTTCAATTGGTGGATGATACCGGCCGAATCATTCGCAATGATAAACGCGGAAACATCAGTGAAAGTAGCGCCAAGATACTGAACAGATTAAATATCCCCCATGATAATTGGCTCAAGCTGACCACCGAGTTTGGCAAACTATTTCATGGTCCCGTGGGAACCTTGCAAGAACTGAGCGATTACTGCGAACATCTCGAAAAGCGACGACGGCACTTTGCATCAAGCTGCCAGCACTTGCGCTGCAACTGACAACGACTTATATAACTTCGAAAATAATCACCGCCTAATATCTCTCAATCACTATGGGATGGCTTGCCATGCCTGAAATGCACCATTTTTGAAAGAATTAACTCAATTTATTGCCTCAGATACTGCCCCTGTGACTTTTGCTCTCTCTCATTTAGGCAATTTTCAGATCTTACAAGTTGTAGACAAACGTAAAGTACATTATGTTGTTGATTAAAAATGGGTGGCCAGATTTATGCTTAGATTTATGCTTTCCGCGCTAAATTTGGGCGTTATGACTACTGAGACCTGAAAAATGAATTGTCCATCGTGCTCAAAAAAAATCCATTGGAGTAGAATTACATTTTCTGCAATACCTGTGTGGATTACTTGTAAATCATGCAGCGCTAAGCTGGTTGGAAATAAACTTATAAAAATTCAGACTATCGCTGCAACAATCCTAGCATTATTTCTGGGCATAGGTGTTGCAAGCATGAGCATTGACCTAACTTACAAATACTTATTACTCACAATCGGCATTATTGTAATAGTAGTGCCAAATGTCATATTGACTGTAATTAAAGGGAAATATTACGTCAGGCCGTCATAATAAGCTGCTCAAATCGCTCACTTTATTCACGGAACGAGCAAGACCGCTCATTGCCTCGAGGGTCGTGCACGACGAACCAGTCATAACAACTGGTTCAATTCGCTCGCTGGGACGGGCTAAAGCTCGCCACTTAACCAAACGTTAGAGCCTTTGATGGGTGCACTTGAATATTCACAAGCAGCTTTGCGGATCTGCGGGGATGATTTGATACCTGAAGACATTTCAAACTTGCTTGGCGCTAAACCGACGAGCAAATCTGGACACCCACACTTAATGGCGTTGCCGTGGCTGTGTCAGATTACCCTCTGCTTTTAATCGCGGTTAACAATAGCTAGTTTACTAAGCAATTGACCACATAGCGTGTGAGTTTGAGTTAAGGCTAAAGCTGTTTTAGTGTGCTAACCGATTGAAATAATAAAAATCCCTGCCTAGCAGGGATTTTTGCTTTTAGCTTTTACCGCTATAGTGCGGCTGATTAACGTAAATCTACTTGAAGGGCCACACCTGTACTTTGGCTTTCACTTTGGAGCGTAATGTAATACCAGCCAGCACTGGGATTATTGACCTTGATTTGCTCCGTAGTGCTGCCAGCATTTGTTGAAGCGGCTTCATATTGCTGGGCATTGGCCCAGCTGCGACCCGAGTAAAGGCTGACATCTCCAGTTCCGTGGGCCGAGCGTACTTCTAATTGGCTTGTCCCTTCGGGAACCCAAAGGTAATA
This sequence comes from Shewanella sp. 8A, assembly GCF_023475945.1. Classification (NCBI taxonomy): domain Bacteria; kingdom Pseudomonadati; phylum Pseudomonadota; class Gammaproteobacteria; order Alteromonadales; family Shewanellaceae; genus Shewanella; species Shewanella sp. 8A. Next base: position 25,506 of record NZ_JAMDJP010000020.1, on the reverse strand, counting down.
GTCATTACGGCCATTGGCGCTGCAGACGGCATCACCCGGCGTGAGTTGGGTATAGCTCACAGGGGATTTAGTCACGCAGGCATTGGCAATTTGATTAGGAACGCTACTGCCACCACCGGCTTTAAGGTTGAAGCTCACGCCACTAAATTCACTTGCAGTATCAACCGTGATATATCGCCAGCCACGGTTTGCCGTAAAGCTAAAGGACTCTTTGTTGCCTTGATTTACACTGCTGGCTTGGGCATTGCTCGCGCTTGCCCAAGTATTGGCATTAAAGTAAATATTGGCATCGCCTGTCCCCCCTGTTGTGCTAACACTAAATTGGCTGTTGTCAGCATCGACCCAGAAATAAAAGCTATTACGGCCACCGCTGATACATTCATCTTTTCCGAGGGTTAGCTTACCGTAATTGATAGTTGCGGCACCGCAATTGCTGGGCACTTCACCACCAGTATCGCCGCCATCACCTAAGTCGGGATCGGTATCGGCAACTAACTCAGTGGTACTCACTAGCATATCAACACCACCAAAATCGCCTTCTAGGGTGATATAGTGCCAAAGTTCATTGGGGTTTAGGCTCACTTTGATCACTTGGTAATTACCGTTGCCGATGCCATAGCCCTGATTTTTTTCAGCACTTGCCCATCCCCTTGAATCGTAATAAATGTCGGCATCACCCCAACCACCGCCAATTTTGATCCAAATATCCTGAGCCGAGCGATCACTATTGGCAAAGCTAAAGCTGGCTCGGCCTTGTTTGGCGTCAATACACTCCATAGGTACCTCAAGACTGAGGCTGGCTGACTCGCTATAGCGGTATGCTTCGTTACTGACTTGGCAGGGCGAGTAATCTTTGCTGATGGTGCCCGCAGGGCCTGCCCAGTTACCTTCGCGACCACTGGCATTAGCCTGTTCATCACTTGGGCCTTTATCGACAATACCATTGTTAGTGGTGCTTAAACCGCTGGTGAGCCAGCCGCGCCATTCGTTGTCATAGCGGGTGCCAATGGAATCCATAAATGCTTGATATTCAGCATATTGGTTATTACGCAGGAAGGTTAGGATCTGGCGAACATCATCGCGGTGGTTTTCAAACATAAAGCGTACGGCGAGGTAACCCCAACGGTAGATGCGGTCTTGGCCAGAGTCATAGGTGTTTTTAAAGATGGTTGAGAGCATATACTCGCCCGTTTCCCCCATTGCGATGGCAGCGGGGTTGGCATCTCGGTACGAAATATATTCTGCTAATCCTTCAATCCACCAAATTGTGTTGACGGATACGCTGCGGCTGAAGTCGCCAAACAAGTTATAGCGGCCATCGAGGTAATGCACGTATTCATGCTGTAAGTTCCACACATGAAAATCTGGGCGACGCCATTCGGCCTCATAGGCAATAAAGCGCGCTTGGTTTTTAAGTCCTGCGGGAGAGCCTTCTAAATACATGCCGCCATTGTTGGTATTGATCCCAAAAATGCTGTTGGCAAGGGATTGATATTCTGACGAGCTGCCAAAAATCACCAGTTCTAAATCATCATTGTTATCCTGTGCGACCGCCTGCATTCCCGTTTCGAGTATCGTGTGGAAATGGCTTTCTTGCTGACTTAATACTCCGCATGCCCATTTGGCTTGATCTTGGTAAAGATCTTGGGCGCGGATCTTGAGGCTGTCGGAGCATTTCCAATTAAACGGTAAGCTATCGGCGGCCAATTGCGCCTTGAAACCGCAGATCTGGTAAGCATTGCAGTTGCTGCGATCGTAGTAATCTGCCATCTCGGCGGCAGCAAACCACAGTACTTTACTGGGATCATTTTTGCTGGTGCTATTTAAGATATTTTTGACCAATTGGGTCACTTTAGGGCGCATGGCATCAATGTAGTACAGTCTAGATAACTCTCTGACAGCATTGACTAAAACATATTCAGCATTGGTGCCGAGTAAGTCCCTATGGTTAAGTTGGAACTGGTTGAGCGCATCCAAAATGGCATGATCTCGGGCAAACAGCGCCTGCATGTCAGGATTCCACTGGGCGCGGAATAAGGTGGTAAACACGGTATTGGCGGCCGCATTCATTGCAAAGCTGGCTTGCCATGTGCTGTTGTAGTCATTGAGCACTTTGAGGGTGACAAAGTTAAAATCAGCCCCCAGTTCAGCCGAATCAATCAGGATCAGTGCTTCTTTGAGCACGCTGGCATTGGCATCGGAGAGTGTCCAAATGGCGTTATTGGCAAAGAGAGCATTAAGCGCTGATTTTAAATTGTTTTTCACCGCGCTGCTGTAGGCGGGGACGTCGCTGGGATTGTAAAACTGCACATAAAGCGCGGCGCGCACAAAGTAAATGTGTGACTCAATGCCTTGGTTATCCACGCCAGTGTATTGGGGCGCCTTGGCCGCAATCGCATTAGCAACTGTGGATACATTCGCCTCACTAAATACGCTGCTTGCATCACTTCCCTTGATATTAAATAGCTTACCGACACACTGCGGTGTGGACTGCGTTAGCTCGTCTAATAGTGCTTGGCCCGATTTACCAACAAAGTTACTACAGTCGGCATTGGCGGCAAAGCTGCTGGCTTTTGATCTCGGAGAGTTCTCGAGCAACGCTTGCTGTTGTGAAGAATGTGCATCGAGATACTCAGAGTGTGTCGGCTCGTTAGGGGAGGCTATCAAGCTGTTGCTGGGTAATAACGGCCGATGGCTGGCATCAAAATTGAGTGGCGCTGACGGTGAAGCTATTGGTGCTAACGTACTGGGGATTGCTGTGTTTTTCGCTTGTATTGAATGGTTTGGATCTTGTTGTGAATGGTTATGGGCGAGCGAGGGTGTAGCGATGGCTAAGCTAATAGCCGCGAAAAGTAGGGTCTGTTTCATGGTGTATCCATAGTTATTTTTATCTGCAAAGCAGATCTTCCTTGGGCGTTATCCGATGTATTACAGCAATTAACCTCGGACCTCATTGGTCCAACTGAATTTAATGCTTGTCTAATTCAGTTAGCGCCGAAATATCATGAAATAAATTGCATAAAATATCCAATATAAATCGATAAAAATTTACAAGTTTTTCACATTGTTTTTATCGTTATGTTTTTATTGTATTTTTTATTGAACTATCGTGCGGTTAATAAAGATTGGTAATGTAGACGGCAATTGTTTTAATGTGGCATCGTTTCATTCAAGTTGCTGGCGTCCTTTTGTTACCTCGCTAACGGTCAACAAAGTTCATTCCAACATTGTTTGGGTTAACATGTTTTAACCTGAGTATGATGCCGCTATGTTTGCAGCGATAAGCCGAAATCCCAAAGTTGTACAAGGAGTTAGCTATGTCAGATTTACCAAAAGATTATGCCCATATACATATTGAACAGCCCGGTGAGCCAGAGGTGATGCAACTTTCTCGATCTCCCTTGCCGGTTGTCGGGGTCGGACAAGTTCTTATCCGAGTAAGTGCGGCTGGGGTGAATGGACCGGATCTTAAGCAAAGGGCAGGAGCCTATCCGCCGCCACCCGGAGCATCGTTAATTTTAGGGCTTGAAGTGGCTGGTGAAATTTGCGCCATAGGTGAAGGCGTGACTCAATGGCAACTGGGGGATAAGGTTTGTGCTTTAGTCCCAGGTGGCGGTTATGGCGAATACACCTTGACCTATGCCGCTCATTGTTTGCCGATTCCAACAGGATTTTCGATGGTGCAAGCTGCCGCGTTACCTGAAACCTTTTTTACCGTTTGGGGTAACTTGTTTATGCGCGCCGGACTCAAGGCTGGCGAAACCGTTTTGATACACGGTGGCTCTGGTGGCATTGGCAGTACGGCGATTGCGCTGGCGAATCGTCTTGGTGCGCAAGTGATTGCGACTACTGGGCAGGATGAAAAGCGCGACTATTGCTCAGGATTAGGTGCCCATCTTGTTGTCAATTACAACACTCAGAATTTTGTCGAAGAAGTCATGAGCTTTACGCAGGGTAAAGGCGTTAATGTGGTATTTGATATCGCGGGTGGCGATTTTATTAACCTCAATTTGCAAGCACTCGCGTTGGATGGGCGTATGGTGTCGGTCTCAACTCAACGTAGTCCTAAAGCTGAGGTTAATATTCTCCAGCTGATGGCTAAGCGAATTGTCTGGACAGGTTCAACCCTAAGACCACAAACGGTTGAAGCCAAAGCTGAAATCGCAAGGCAATTACACGAACGTGTTTGGCCATTACTTGATAGCCAGCAAATCGTGCCGCATATTTTTGCAACGTACCCATTGAACGATGCACCTAAGGCCCATAGATTAATGCAGTCGGGCGAACATAGGGGCAAAGTGGTATTAACATTTTGAATTAACTCAGCTACAAGCTGTAACCTCTTATCGCTTCAATAATTTAATGGTTATAGGTGCATAATTAAAACTTGATGTGATGTTTTTTTAGACTAAAGTCGTTAGTGACAAATTTTTTTAGAGACTTTGGCCGAAATTAATGCGTAATAAGTGAAAATTTCATGGTTTGAGGCATTGATTATCGAAAATATTCTGTAAAAATACCCAGTTGAAAACGTCAGAGACTTTCCGGCGCTATTCGTGGATCAAAGCAAGCGTCGCTTCGCTTATTCAGACTAAAAAACTCATAGTGTATGTGTTGATTTAAGGGTATTGGCATATATGTATAACACAGCAAAGAAACAGGTTTGGTATGGTGAGCTGAGAACATCGAAGGGCAATGCGATTGTCGTCCACGACAACCAGCTGCCAGAGGCTTCCCCTGGACGAATTTACCTCTACAATACCGACCGTGATGCCATTGTTGAGTATGTAGAAGACATAGTAAAAGTGAACCTATACGACTTAGATGAGGCCGCATTAAAAGCTGCTGAGGCTAAGTTTAGCGGTGCATGGAAAGCGGCTCGCGCTCAATTTATGAGCAAGCATCAAGCTCGTATTGATCTGAACAACGTTAAGGATTCTGGCCCAGTACGTAAGGCTAAACCTGAGGTTGAGCCTGAAATCGAAACCGATGCAATTGGTGCTGATTTCGATGAAGATTGGGGCGATGATTTCGACGATTAATATCCAATTTGCTTCGGCAACATTGGATAAAGGTAAGGAATGAAACGACTTTATTCCTTACCAGCCTTTCTTTTTAATTCCTACAGATGCTCATTTCAACTTTAGTCAACAATATCAAATTGATATCGACTAATATGATGATAGATTTTCCCGGGTACTAACCAGGCATCATCACCCAATTGCGGTTGATTGGGCGAGTCAGGCAGCTTTTGCGGTTCAATACACACGCCCTGATGTTGGTGCAAACTTTGTTGGTTTCGTCCCACGGTTCCCGCTAAAAAGTTAGCGCAGTAGAGTTGTACGCCAGGCTGATTGGTAAATACCGTCATGGCGCGGCCGCTAACAGGACTGCTTAAACAACCAAAGCGGCGTAGTGAACCATCGGGGTTATCCATCAAATAGCAATGATCATAACCTTGGGTGCTTGTTAGTTCGGGAGCGTGAAGTTTTTCGCCAAGGGTAACACTTTGAGTTAAATCGAAAATACTATCTTTAACCTCAGCAATTCCTGTCGGGATGCCGACTTCATTCATCGTTAAATAGCGTGTCGCATCGATTTGCATCTGGTGCTGATAATTATTGCTCGTACCATCCAGATTAAAATAGCTGTGCTGCGTCAGGCTCACTGGACAAGGTTTATCCACGGAGGCCAGCATTTCTACATAGAGATTATTGGCGGCAAGGCGATAGTCTAATTGCACCGTGCAATTACCGGGGAAGCACATATCGCCATCTGGACTCACTAAGGTTAATCTTACCCCATCGGGAAGCGGGCCTAAGTGCCAGTTCTTTCTGTTAAAACCTTCGCGGCCACCATGTAAGCAGTTGCTCGCTTGATTGATATCCAGTTGATAGGTTTGCCCCTGATATTGCAGCTTGCCAAGGGCGATACGATTGGCAAAGCGGCCTGCAATAGCGCCAAGGTGGGCATTTTGAGTCAGGTAATCTTCGGCACTGTCGCAGCCTAGAACGATATTGGCGCGCTCACCCTGTTTATCGGGCGTCCAAAGCGCGCGAATAATGCCGCCTAAACTGAGCACTTCCAAGGCGATGATGCCATTGTCTATCCGCACGCGTTCAATTTCGCCGCCGCGGGGATCGGTCCAAGGATCTAATACACTGAAACGCACCATTTAGTTTCCCTCAATGTCAAAATGCCTACCGTAGATTATTTAACCGTTTGATTTTGCCTCTTAAAAATGACAAATACCACACAATTCATGGTTGAATTCGTATGGTATTCGTGGCGGAGTTAGCAGGTGCGATTGCGTGATTAACTGTCGATTCGCCCTGCGCCAGCACTCGCTGAACAGAGATAAACGGTTGCGTCTATCCCTGTTTGCTCGAAAAATGTCTGTTCGACCGCAGAAACTACCGCATCGGTAAGCTCATGGTCGACGAGCGCGACCACGCAGCCATCGGTCATGCGTATGCCACCGCGTTCGCCAATCACTTGGCTAACAATATCCACCAAAGTGTCAAATTCAGGCAGTGTTACCTCAAAATCATCTCGCAGTGATTGATGAGACTGAGCCATTAATAGGCTGAATTTAGAAATATTATTTTGCTCTAGTGCCCGAGCAGCACTCTGAGTGCGTTTATTCTCGGTGACTACGTGTTTGGCGCGGCGATAAAGGGTTTCATCCAATTTATCCTTGGCACTTTCAAGCTGACGCAGTTCAAGATGGCGCAGAGCGTCTAAACCAAAAAATTCGGCAGCTTGGGCGCATTCCTCACGTCGCTGCTGGCTAATCGCCGCTAATCGTTGTTTCTCAATATGCGCATCAATGATGATCAGGCTGAGATTCTCAGGGATTGCAATCGCTTCGCTATCAAGGTCAAGGCAGTCGATGAGCAGGGCATGATCCGGCTCGCCCATCGCGCAAACCATGTGATCCATAATGCTGCAAGCCGATGCGACGTACCGATATTCGCCACGTTGCGCTAATTGTGCCACTGCCATCGGTGAGAGATGTAATTGGCTGCTGTCACTAATAGCTGTGCCAAAGGCGACGACCAAGGCGCCAGAGGAAGATAACCCTGCTGCGAGTGGTACATCGCCTACCACGGCTAAATCTAAGCCCTTGGCAATGAGCCCTGTGTTGGCCATCGCCGCTGTGAACCCTTTTAAATAATTTACCCAACCGTCCTCGGGATGGATTTCGGTTTCTTTGCCGAAGGTCCATTCTTTAATTTGCCCGGGAAAGGCATCAGCAACGGCGCGAAACTTGTTGTCTTCACGGCGTTTAACGGCAATCACCGTATGAAAATTTATGGCGGCAGGCAAAACAAAGCCGTCGTTGTAATCCGTGTATTCACCGATCAGATTTACTCGACCTGGGGCTTGATATAAATCATCGGCTTTAGTGCCAAAGGTTTGGACAAATAACTTGGTGGCGCGCTGCGCAGGGTTCGACATGCTGAGAAGACTTCCAAAAAAGCTGGGCTAATTTCGTTCTTGTCTTCGATTTATATCACGACTAAGTCGGCGATGTAACTGAGATTTTCTATGGCATTGACGATAAGCTTGTCAGAGAAAACCGATAGTCAAAAACGCCGCAATGTTTGAGCGTGTGTAAGTGAGTTAAGGTGATTGATTTTTAGTGGTTTTGATAGGTTTTATCGGGTGAGGTAATGACTCAGGTTAATCCCTTTCCTGAGTCATTTTTAGCCTAAATAGGATGAGTTTTATTCATGATAACAAACGTAAACACGCCTTAAACTGCGGCAGAATGTTGTTTGGTGTCATCGTCTAGCTCGGCAACTGCCTTCGTTTCAGAGTCTGGTAATAACTCATGAACCACATGGTCGACAAAACCCGCACCCGCCGCTTCGTATAGATTGTAAACGCTGTGCACACCAGAACTTCTGAGTGATGCGGCATCTTCACCATATTGTACGATTGCACTCAGTTTACCTTGATAATTCAGCTTCTTAAGTTGCTCAACGGCGAAGAGATTTCCCGCATGATGCGGCATTGCTAGCAGCACTAATTCAAGATTGGGCGCTTTATCAAGCTTCTCCCAAAAGTCGGTATCGGAAGCGTCCCCTTGCACAACATTACGGCCTTTAGCGCGGTGTAAATCGACCAAGTCTTGCTTATGCTCAATCCCGAGGATCTCACCGTCGAACCGGGCACGCAGTTCATCGTAGGCTCCACTACCAATACGCCCCATCCCTAGGATTAAAAAGCGTGGATTACCAATGGCAATGGGGCGATCTTCTGGGTGCAATGGGCGTTTTTCTAACCTAACGAGTCGCTGTTGGAAGCGTTGATAAATATTTCCGACTGTAGCATTGAGCGGCGCTGCTAATAAAAAGCTAAAGCTTAAGGCCACGGCAATAATCACCAACCATTGTGACGGTAGCCAGCCTTTGCTGGTGGCAACCGCAGCGACGATCAGACCAAACTCGGAGAAGTTACCTAGGTTAAAGGAACCTAACATCGAGGTGCGCGAACGTAATTTAAAGCGAGTAAGAATATAGACAAACAATAGGATTTTTAGCGGTACTAACAGTACTAATAATGTAGCCAGCACGATATCCGAAATCGTGGGTAAGCCATTGAGACCAATGGTTAAGAAGAAGGCGACAAGAAAGAGTTCTTTAAAATAAAACAATGATTTAGCCAGCTCAGAGGCTTTTTTATGTCCCGCGAGCAAAATACCAATAACTAATGCGCCGAGATCCGGTTTTAAGCCAACGGATTCAAATAACCAAGCGCCGACAACCAGTGCCATTACTAATCCAAAAAGCACTAATAATTCACCGTGGCCAACACGGTCAAAGGCTTTATAAATCAGTGGTTTTGCCAGAGGTAATAACAATAACGCAAATGCCCACACCGAAGGCACATCGCCCTTAGAAATGGTTAAAAAGAGTACGGCAAAAATATCCTGCATAATCAGAATACCAATAGCAACACGGCCATACAGGGATTGCATATCCCCTTTATCTTCTAAGACCTTTACCGCAAAAACAGTACTGGAGAAGCTTAACGCAAATGCCAGTAAGGTTAACTGCTCAATCCCTAAACTGGTAAGTTGAGATAATCCTAATAACCCTAATATTTTGAGAATAGGGACGAATACTAGGATCGATAGCATCAAATGCACACTCGACCCCGCCCACACTTCAGCCTTAAATAGGCTACGAATATCGAGTTTTAAACCAATCGCAAACAGCAGTAGCGTAACCCCTAAATTGGCGAGTTCTTGCAGCAGTGGCAGGCTTTCTTTTTCAATACCTAATACAAAGAGTACAAAGCCCGCCACTAAGTAGCCGATGAGTGGGGGCAGTCCTATACGGCTAACGAGCATGCCGCAAATAAGGGTGATAATGAGGATAGCTGGTTCCATAATGCTCCAATCTAAAAAGTCCACGATAAACAAGGATTGTATAAGAAATCGATGACAGCGCGATAAAAAAGCGGACTTTTAATGAAAAAAGTCCGCTTTTTGTTGATTTTACGCTAAAACGCCGCAGAGGAGTGTTAGCGTTTAGTCGAGATTATTTCACCAAGTGATCTAAATGAGCTGCAAACTCCTTGGGACCCATAAAGCCGGTTACCCTTAAATCTTCTCGCTGTTCACCTTGCTCGTTAAACATCAATAATGTCGGTAAACCGAGGACATTGTATTTTTCAAGCAGAGCGACATCCACAGCATCACTCTTAGTCACATCCGCTTGCAGCAGCACGATTTTGTTCATTCGCGCTAATACTTCGGCGTCTTTAAAGGTAATGGCTTCAAACTCTTTACAAGCCACACACCAGTCAGCGTAGAGATCCAGCATCACAGGCTTACCAACTGCCGTGGCAGCGGCAATTTCGCGGTCCAAATCTTCAATGGATTTTATCCGTTTAAAGCCATGGGCTTGCTCAGTCGTTGTCGCAGTCGCAACCGGACTGTGGCTAAAGCCAAAGTGACCCATCACGGCTTGGAAGCCATAGGAGAAGCTTGCCAGCAGGGTTAAGGTGAGTAGCACTGAGCGTACGGTTTGTTTCCAGTTAAAGGCGCTGAGCTTATTTTGGTGCATCAGGTAACCGGTGAAGCTAATGCCCCAAAGCGACCAAAGCACATCGGAAACCACGCCCGTCCAAATACGGCCAAGCATCACAATCGATACCGCAATCAGCAGGAAGCCAAACACGGTTTTAATGATATTCATCCAAGCGCCCGCGCGAGGCAGTAACTTACCACCCGAGGTGCCGATGATAAGTAGTGGTACGCCCATGCCCATACTCAGCACATACAGCGCGAGGAAGCCTTGTAATAAATCCCCGGTTTGCGCCACATAGACTAAGGCGCCAGAAAGTGGAGCCGTGGTGCAAGGTGAGGCGACCAATCCTGAGATTACCCCCATCAAAAACACGCCAATCAGATTGCCGCCCTTTTGATTATTTGAAATGGAGTTCATCTTCTCCTGCCAGCTTGAAGGCAGTTTGAGATCGTACAAGCCAAACATGGATAAACTGAGTACAAAGAACAGGATGGCTAATACCACGAGCACCGCGGGATGTTGCAGCGCCGCTTGGTATTTCATCCCCGCCGACGCGACGACTAAACCTAAAATCGAGTAGGTGATTGCCATACCTTGCACATAGGCCATCGACAGGGTGAAGGCTTTGGCGGTCGACAGTTTTTGCCCTTGACCAACAATAATGCCCGATAAAATCGGATACATGGGGAATACGCAAGGGGTGAGCGCTAAGCCAATCCCTAAGCCGAAGAAGATCACTAAGGTCCAGAGTAAACTGTCGTTAGACAACATCTGGCTTAGGCTATCCTGCTGAGTAATCGGCTTAGCAGGGGCGCTGCTTGCTTTGGCATCTGTGTCAGTGGCGGCAGGCTTGGTATTTTCGCCGCTGTCTGCGCTAGAGGCGATTTGCCCATCATTAGCTGCTACCGCTTTTAAGCTGACATCGCGCTTGGTTGGTGGATAACAGAGTTTACCCTCGGCGCAGCCCATAAAGGTGACGCTTAAGGTGCTGTTTTCATCCGCTTGCTTTAGGCCAACGGGAATGTCGATATAGGTGTAGTAAACCTCTTGTTCACCAAAATACTCATCGTTATGAGGTTTGCCTTTTGGTAGGTCAATGGTGCCTAATTCAGCGCCATTGACACTAAATTTGAGTTTATCGCGGTACATGTAGTAGCCGTCGGCAATCACCCAATTAAGGGTAACCTTATTGCCTTCCTGCTTAAAATCAAAGGCAAAGGCTTGATCAACAGGCATTAACTCAGGTTCGCTTTTTAGAAAACCAAAGTTATTCGCAAAAGCATTGCCACTTAGAGTGAGAGGCGCGAGAAGCAATAATGCAGTAAAGGTAAGGCTAAGTAGTTTTTTCATGGCTGAGTGTTATCTTTTATCCAATCTAAGTAGGCTGGTAGCCCGTGAGTCACGGGTACGGCAATAATTTCAGGCACTTGATAAGGGTGAAGTTTAAGCACAAGCTGTTCTAACTCTGGATAGCGTGTTTGTAAACATTTAATGTGTAAGCTAATTTCTTGCTCTTCACAGATTTTTCCTTCCCACGTATAGACCGAGCGGATGGGTGCTGAAATATGCACACAAGCCGCGATACGCGCTTCCACTAACGCATGGGCGATGCGATTGGCATGAACGTCGTCTGGACAGCTAGTGCTGACCATTAAATACTGAGGTTGCATAGTGTGGGTATCGTCCCCTAACAATCTTAAACTTCGCTTAAGCCTATTAGGCTAAGCTACTTTACGTGTTTTTATGGTCTCATACATTAACGGCTTAACGAAAGAGTGAGCTAACTATCAGAAGTTTCACCGCTTTAGCGCAGTCTGCGCCCTAATGACTTGAATTAAGACCGGATTGCCCCCATTTAGTTTTCAAACGAGCAAGATAAATCTGAGGTCGGTATGTTTTTAATCCTATTTTTATTATTTGTGCTGATCCCAGTTGTTGAGCTATCAGTGTTAATCCGTGTGGGTGAAGTGCTGGGTACTTGGACCACTATTGGCCTTGTATTATTTACCGCTGTATTGGGCGTATCTTTAGTACGCAGTCAAGGATTAAGTACTCTAATGCAAGTGCAGCAAAAACTCGCGCGAGGTGAGGCGCCAGGGCAAGAAATTGTCGAAGGTATGATGCTAGCCATGGCAGGGGTATTGTTGGTTATTCCTGGATTTGTGACTGATTTTATTGGTTTATTGTTGCTCACTCCTTTAACCCGTCGTCCGATAGCAGCCTTAGTGTTTAAACGTATGCAACTGCGAGTGGTGTCGGGTTTACAAGGCGGTATGCACGGCGGTTTTGGTGCGGGTCCCTTTGGCTCTCATTCTGGCTCACAAACAAATCCTTTCGAGCAACCTCCCTTTGAGCAAAATAAACATGCCGATGGCAATGTGTACGAAGGCGACTTTGAACATAAGGCCGACCCTAGCGATAAACGTCCTGAAAGCCATCAATTGGTGGATAAAGACGAGCAACCCAAAGATCCAAAGGCGTAATCCGCTTTTCAGCTCGACTTTCTTTCCTCTGTGTAAAGCCTCAAGTTATCGGGGTTAGCCGCTATTCTTCGACATCCCAATATGAAAAGGCCAATCGATGCTGATAAGCAGCATCGATCGGCCACGCCGGGAAGCGTTTAGGGGGAGTGGCGGGCTAGTGTTTCTCGCTCGCCACTGCATTCGGTTTGATGTTAAAGGCCAAGCTGTACATCACTGGCAGCACGATAAGGGTCAGCAGCGACGCAAAACCTAAACCAAAGATGATAGTGATCGCCATGGAGCCGAAAAAGGCGTCGGGGATCAGAGGTATCATCCCGAGCATGGTCGTGATCGCCGCCATCATCACAGGGCGAACGCGGCTGACACAGGAATCGATTAAAGCTAAATAGGCGGCTTTGCCTTCACTGAGTTCGAGGTTTATCTGGTCAACCAATACAATACCGTTTTTAATCACCATGCCCGATAGACTCAGTAGTCCCAGCAGCGCCATAAAGCTAAAGGGCGCGTCGAAAATCAATAATCCCGCCGATACCCCAATCAAGGCCAATGGCACGGTAAACCAAATCACTAACGGCTGGCGTACCGAGTTAAACAGGAACACTGTGATTAAAAACATCGCTAAGTAACCCAGTGGAATTGAACTAAATACCGCAGTTTGGGCTTCGCCCGCCGTTTCATACTCGCCACCCCATTCTAAGTGGTAACCCGCAGGCAAGCTGATAGCTTCGACCTTAGCTTTGACTTTACGTAATACTGAGTCGGCGGTTTCATCGCTACCCAGTTTAGGGTCGGCTAAAACGGCTAACATCCGCATCCGATCGCGACGTTTTACTAAGGGGTTTTCCCATTGAGTATCGAAGCTGCTTACAACTTGCGTTGCTGGCACAAAGGTGCTGTGCTCGCTACTCCAAATTTGCAGTTTCCACAGGCTGTCCGCCTGTAAACGCTCCTCGGCGGGTGCGCGAGCAACGATGGGGAGTAAATGGCTGGTTTCACGGTACAGGCCAATCTGTTTGCCGCTAAAGTTAACTAACAGTGCGTTATCCAGATCCTGTTTACTGATCCCCGTTTCCCTTGCTTGAGCATTTTCTAATTGCGGACGAATTAAAGTCACTTGGTTGCGCCAGTCATGGCGAATACCGTCCATACTCGGCTCCGCATGGAAGATGGCTTCGGCTTGAGCGCCTAGAGCACGCAGTACTTCGGGATCATCACCGTAGAAGCGAGCCTCAATCTTCGCGGCGGGAGAAGGGCCGTTTTCCATATTTTTTAATCTGAACTGTGCCTGAGGGAATCTCTGATTTAAAAAGGTTTCTAGCTCTGGCATATAGACTTTTAAGGAGGCTAAATCTGCCATTTCAATAATGAGCTGCGCATAGGCGGGATAGCCCTTTTCGGGTTGATAGGGCAACACAAACCGCTGCGCACCTTGGCCAATGACCGTTGTTAAGTGTTTTAAGCCACTATGTTGTTCCTCGGCTTGCTTGAGTAACTGCTGCTCAATATCGGCGGTAAAGCGTTCAGTGCCTTTAATATCTGTACCTTCTGGCATCCAAATATCGACAAAAAAGATAGGCGTATTAGATGCTGGGAAGAACACATTCTTGATATGACCAAAGCCAATCACTGCGCTAACGAGCATGGCACCGACTAATAAAATGCTGGCGATTCTAAAACGTAGGGCAAAGGTTAAGCTCGCGCGGTATATGCTAAAAAACCAGCCTTTGTATGGGTCCTGCTCTTCCTCATCTGCGGGGGCATCTTTAAACAGCAAATGGCAGAAGAAAGGCGTCAGGGTGATCGCGGTAATCCAACTGATAAATAAGGAAATCATCAACACTTGGAACAGTGAGCGACAAAACTCCCCCGCGGCATTTTGCGATAAGCCAATCGGTGCAAACGCGATAATCGCAATAACGGTGGCGCCAAGCAGTGGCCACTGAGTTTGCGACACAATTTGTTTGGCGGCTTCAAGGCGAGTCTTGCCACGACGCAGACCAATCAAAATGCCTTCGGTAACGACAATGGCGTTATCGACCAACATGCCCAAAGCAATAATCAGCGCGCCGAGGGAGATCAGTTGCAGCTCAATGCCCAGCACTTTCATCACGATAAAAGTACCGAGAATGGTCAACAGTAAGATGACCCCCATCAATAAGCCTGAGCGTAAACCCATAAACAGCAAGAGTACGGCAATAACGATGGCAATCGATTCTAATAGATTGATCAAAAAGCCATTTACTGTGTCATCCACCGCCAAACTTTGGTTATAAACCGTGTCTAAGCTCATCCCTATTGGGCGCTGTGACTCCAGTTCGGCAAGGCGCTCGCTAACGCTTTTACCCACTTCAACCACGTTAACGCCACTTGAAAAGGAAATCCCAAGGGAGAGGGCGGCTTCGCCACGGTTGTGATAGAGCACGTCAGGGGTTTCATCATAATCTTTTTCTATATGGGCAATATCGCCAAGATAGATAAGCTCAGTGCTGCCGGGCGGGCTGACGATCAGACGCGCGAGATCCTGCACACTGCTAAATTCTCCGGTGGGATGGATGCGAATACGATTATCGCCGACCACCAAACTGCCCGCGTTGGAGACCACGTTTTGATTGTTAATCAGGCCGTGGATATAGCTTTGATCTAACCCCAGTGCCGAGAGTTTTTGTTGTGATATTTCAATCACAACCTGCTCGGTTACGCTGCCCGCAACTGAAACCTTTTTGACCCCAGGCACCAGTACCAATTCGCGGCGCAAATAATCGGCATAGTTGCTTAATTCGCGGTTGCTATAGTCAGGCCCTGAGAGATTAAACAAAATGCCGTACACATCGCCAAAGTCGTCATAGACTTTGGGCGTGCTAGTGCCGGGAGGCAGTTGTCCTGCGGTGTCGTTGACCTTACGACGTACTTCATCCCACACCTGCGGCAGGCTCGTTTTGTCATAGGTTTCTTTGACCTCAATTTGGATCTGCGACAAACCCGCACTGTTAATGGAGGTTACGTGCTTAACCGCATCGAGTTGCTGTAAGGCATCTTCGAGGGGAAGGGTGACTTCTTCTTCCACTTGCTCTGGCGATGCACCCGGATAGGCGGTGATGACTAGGGCTTCTTTAATGGTAAATTCGGGAAACTCTAACTGCCCAAGACCGGTAAAGCTCACACTACCGCCCACGAGTAGCAGTAATACAAACATCCAACTGATGACTTTGTGGCGGATTGAATACTCAGCAATATTCATGGATTAAACTCCGCGCTGCCAGCGTAGTGGTTTGACTTTCATCCCGTCGGATAATTGGGATACACCTGCACTGACAATTAAATCGCCATTATTAATACCGCCAAGCACTTCAACACCTTCACTGGTGACTCGGCCTAAGGTAACAGCAGTGGGTTTCACTTCGCCCGATTGCGTTTGATATACCCACACTTGGACTCGGCCATCCTGATCGCGTTTATCGATAGCGGTGACTGGCACTATGGCCGATGCTGCTTGGTCTGGGCTTTTCATTAAGGCCAGGGTTAATTCAGCACTCATCCCTGGAACTAATTGAATATCCTTGGGTTGTGGTAGGGAAAACACCACTTTATAGGCCTGAGTGCCGGGCGTGACTTGGGTGGAGTACTCCTTGAATTTCGCATCAAACTCCATGCCTGCTAATGCACTAAAACGCACTTTAGCGACAAACTTTTGCTGCTGGATATAAGTGTTTAAACCCGCGGCCATCGACTCGGGTACTTGGATACTTACATCGAGCAAATGGTTGTTTTGTAGGGTTAATATTCCTTGATTAGCCTGCACAATTTGGTGGTTATCCACTAAACGTTTGGCCACAGTGCCACTAAAAGGGGCGATAAGCTTGGTATAACTTAACTGGTCACGGGCGGCAGCTAAGGCGGCTTTGGCCGATTTAAGCTGTGCTTGGGCGCTATCAAACTCGGCTTGGGAGATTAATTTACGCTTTAGGAGTTCAGTTTTACGCTGAAAATCCGCCGCTAAGAGTTCATGCTCGGCTTCGCGGGTCATTAAATTGTTATAGGCATCCCTGTCGTCGAGCTTAGCCAAGAGGCTGCCTTGGTTAACACTTTGCCCCTCTACCAGCGCCAACTCTGTAAGTTGCCCAGAAATGCGAAAGGACAATTCTGCGCGACTATTGGCGCTCACCCGCGCGGGGAAGGTTCTAAAATCTCCGCCCTCGAGTTTGGCAACCTCAAACAGTTTTACGGGTCTGATGACACTCGCCTGTACCGGGCTTTCCGCTGGCGTGCAGGCTGTAAGCAGGGCTGGCAATAACGCCGCCAAGGGAATAAGTCGATAAGCTTTCATGGTGGAGAGTCCTCAATAACAATTTATCAACATTTCAGGGGCGCGAATATATCAGCTAAAGTTGTTGCAATAAACGGGATACTTTGGGATTATCAATCCCACATAATGAGATTGATATTAAGTTAAAAATGAATACAGAGGACCTCGCGTTATTTCACCGAATCGCTGAAACCGGCAGTTTGATTGAAGCGGCGGATTTGCTTAACTTACCAAAATCGACCGTGAGTCGGCGTTTACAGGCATTGGAAGATGAGCTGAATATCAAGCTATTCCACCGACAGAGCCGCTCGATGACGCTGACCTCGGCTGGAAGCCATTTTTACCAACGTTCACAGAATATCTTGGCGCAGCTCGATGAAACTCTGTTTGAGATGACTAACGAAGATGCTGAGATCAGTGGCCATCTCCGCATTCAAATGTTTCCTATCCACAGTATGAATGTGTTGATGCAAGCCATTTTTCGTTTTATGGATCTGCATCCCAAGCTCACGGTTGAAGTGATTAGTAGCGCAGAATCTGTTGATATGGTGAAGAATAATCTCGATGTAGCCTTTGTGGTCGAACACGCATTAGATACCTTAGATTTAGTGGTGCGGCCGATATTCACCACGGATTTGCGTTTTTATGCCAGTCCCCAATACCTAGTGCAACATGGTATGCCGCAGACTCCACAGGAGATTGAGTCCCATAATGTGGCTTTATTTAGGCTCTCAAATGGCAAGATCTTTAATGAGTTATGGATTGGTGCAGAACAGGAAGTTCGGGTTCGGGGGAATTTCTGCTCCAACAGTGTCGAGGTCGCGGTAGAGTTTGCTCTGCAAGGGCGCGGCATTGTGTATGCGCCTGCGGAAGTTGTGGCTGATTTTGTGGCTTCAGGGCAGCTAATTACCCTGTTACCTGAGATAGAGTCCCATCCTGGCGAATGCTATTTGGCCTACCCATCAAGGCGTTATGTAAGCTTGGCCAGCAGACGCTTTATCGACTTTATTATTAAAGAACTGGCGCCGAAAGGTGTACCAACTAATCTCAGCACGCAAAGTGTGCGCCGAGTTTGTAAGGCATCGGAGGAGCCCTTCCCACCCAATGATGTGCGTTTTAGCCTAAAAAGCACAACCTAAATAGCGTCGGCGGTCGTGACCTTGGTCGGCTCGCAAATCCGTTGCGCTAAGTAATAACAGGCAATCCCCATCAAGAGGTTGGTGATGGGGAGCGCGAGTAATAAGCCTTTTACGCCATCAATATAAGATCCCAGCGCCGCCAGTGGCAGCATCAATAGCACTAAGCGGCACAGGTTAATCACTAACGAACTCATCGGCCTATGGTACGCATTAAGCGCCGTGGCAAAGATAATCACAATTCCCAGCGGGCCATAGGCGCAGGGCAGCACCAGAATATAAAAACTTAACCACTCTAGCACCTGCGGATCGGTACTAAATAAATTCGCGAGTGGCTGGGCCAAAAACGCCAATGGAATATAGAGTAAGGTTTGGAATACAAAGATAAATTTAAGCGATAGCAGCAAAGCCTGCTTCGCCCTTTGGGGTTGGCCAGCACCGAGATTTTGCGCGATAAACGGCATCAGGCTCGATGATAATGCCATCACCACAATCAACAGCACCGATTCTAAGCGTGTGCCTGCACCAAACGCTGCTACGGCGCTGTGATCGATATGGGCCAGCATCGCCATAATCACCGCATTGGCGAGCGGATTGATTAAATTCATCAATGCCGCAGGCTGGGCAATATGGGCAAGTTTACTCCAGTTGGCACGCATTCTATCGATATCAAATACCGCCCGCTCAAGCATTCGCCGCTTGATGATCAGCAAATAACCCGAGAGCGACAACGCGACAAGCCATGAGAACAGGGTGGCAATCGCTGCGCCTTGGATCTCTAAACGCGGAAAAGGCCCAATACCGAAGATAAGCAAAGGATCGAGGATTAAGTTAATCAGCGCCGCCAGCATCATAATCATCGCTGGTGAGCGAGTGTCGCCCGTGGAGCGTAAGCCTTGGTTGCCCACCATCAATAACACCAACAGCGGCGCGCCCACATACCAATACATCATATAGTCATGAATGAGTGGCAAGCTGGTTTCATTGGCGCCAAGTAAACTAAACAGTGGCTCGATAAAAATACTACCTAGAGCGGATACACTGGCGATAAGGATAAAGGTCAGCAGCAGCGCATCGTGCAAAAATACCTTAGCTCGTGGCGCATTACCCGAGCCAATCAGCCTGCCAAGGTTAGTGGAAACGCCTGCACCAATCCCAATAGCAATGCTGGAAATAATTAACGTTACTGGAAAGGTAAAACTGATTGCAGCTAAAGGCTCTGTCCCTAATTGGCTGATAAAAAAAGTGTCAGCGAGGCTAAAACCTAGAATGGTCATAATGCCAATCAAGTTAGGGAGGCTCATGTTGAGCAGTACACGACCAATTGGCGCGCTAAGCAGCCCGTGTCTGTCTTTCATGGGGAAAATAGTGCCTTGTTTGCGAGCGGAGGCGAGATTCTAGCAGGATTGTGCCCGCTTGAAAAAACCGACATCAAAAATTTGAATTTTTTTTTGTAAAGGCACTTGGATCTGGCAGGGGTTAACCCCATATCACACACATCAAAGGGGAAGGCGGAAATGCCTCCTCTTTTTCATCACAAAATCGCCTCGATTGTTGGGCATTAAATCATTAGGAGAGTTCATAGATGAATATTCGTCCATTACATGACCGCGTAATCGTTAAGCGTTTAGAAGTTGAATCAACTTCTGCGGGTGGCATTGTATTAACAGGCAGCGCCGCCGAAAAATCGACTCGCGGGGAAGTCCTTGCAGTAGGTAATGGCCGTATTTTAGAAAACGGCACTGTAAGACCTCTGGATGTGAAAGTGGGTGATGTAGTGATCTTCAATGAAGGTTACGGTGTTAAGAAAGAAAAAATCGACGGTCAAGAAGTCTTGATCCTGTCGGAAGCTGACCTGATGGCCATCGTAGGTTAATCCACGACATCAATTCGACATTCCAATTAATCATTAAAAATGTAAAGGATATTCAATTATGGCAGCTAAAGAAGTTGTATTTGGTAACGACGCACGCGTAAAAATGCTGGCTGGTGTAAACATTCTGGCTAACGCAGTTAAAGTGACCTTAGGCCCTAAAGGCCGTAACGTAGTATTAGACAAGAGCTTTGGCTCACCACTGATCACTAAAGACGGTGTGTCTGTTGCAAAAGAAATCGAATTAGAAGACAAATTCGAAAACATGGGCGCGCAAATGGTGAAAGAAGTTGCTTCTAAAGCCAACGACGCCGCCGGTGACGGTACCACTACTGCAACTGTTCTGGCACAAGCCATTGTCACTGAAGGCTTAAAAGCCGTTGCAGCGGGTATGAACCCAATGGACTTAAAGCGCGGTATCGATAAAGCCGTGATTGCCGCCGTTGCTGAACTGAAAAACCTTTCTCAAGATTGCGCTGACTCAAAAGCGATCGCTCAAGTAGGTACTATCTCTGCAAACTCTGACGAGTCAATCGGCCAAATCATTGCCACTGCAATGGAAAAAGTCGGTAAAGAAGGTGTGATCACCGTTGAAGAAGGCCAAGCACTGGAAAACGAACTGGACGTAGTAGAAGGTATGCAGTTCGACCGTGGTTACCTGTCTCCATACTTCATCAACAAGCCAGAAACCGGCAGCGTTGAATTAGATCACCCATTCGTACTGTTAGTCGACAAGAAAATCTCTAACATCCGCGAACTGTTACCAATCCTTGAAGGTCTGGCAAAAACCGGTAAGCCATTACTGATCGTTGCCGAAGATGTTGAAGGCGAAGCCTTAGCAACGCTCGTTGTTAACAACATGCGCGGTATCGTGAAAGTGGCAGCGGTTAAAGCCCCAGGCTTTGGTGACCGTCGTAAAGCCATGCTGCAAGACGTAGCGATTTTAACTGGCGGTACTGTAATCGCTGAAGAAATCGGCCTAGAGCTTGAAAAAGCAACCCTAGAAGATTTAGGTACTGCTAAGCGTGTTGTGATCACTAAAGACAACACCACCATTATCGATGGTAACGGCGAACAAGCGCAAATCGAAGCGCGCGTAAGCCAAATCAAGCAACAAATCGAAGAATCAACTTCAGACTACGACAAAGAAAAACTGCAAGAGCGTATGGCTAAATTAGCTGGCGGTGTTGCGGTAATTAAAGTCGGTGCAGCGACCGAAGTTGAAATGAAAGAGAAAAAAGCTCGCGTAGAAGACGCACTGCACGCAACTCGTGCTGCGGTTGAAGAAGGTGTGGTGCCTGGCGGCGGTGTAGCTCTGGTACGTGTAGCTTCTAAGATTGCTGACGTTGAAGTAGCTAACGAAGACCAAAAACACGGTGTGGTTATCGCCCTACGTGCAATGGAAGCGCCACTGCGTCAAATCGCGACTAACGCAGGTGAAGAAGCCTCTGTTGTGGCGAACAACGTGAAAAACGGCAGCGGTAACTACGGTTACAACGCGGGCAACGACACCTACGGTGACATGTTAGAAATGGGTATCCTTGACCCAACTAAAGTGACCCGTAGCGCACTACAATTCGCAGCGTCTATCGCAGGTCTGATGATCACCACCGAAGCAATGGTAGCTGAACTGCCAAAAGCTGATGCGCCAGATATGGGCGGTATGGGTGGGATGGGCGGAATGGGCGGCATGATGTAATTTTTGCTGGTTTAAATCGGTGATTACGGCGTTGCTGCTCGCTCACATACAAACAACGTATGCTACGCTCACAGCGCCTTGTACTAACACGATTTATCCCGCGCAAAAATAACTTAAACATCAGCGGTCTTTAGCTTAATCGCTTAAAACCCAAATTCTTGTAAGAGAAAAATGAAAACCCCGACTCGGGTAACTGAGTCGGGGTTTTGTTTTTTTGGTCTAACTACGTGAGTAAGTTTCTGGTGTACTTACCTACACTTTTTGGGGTTTAAGCATTGAAAATTGCTTTTAAAGTGTAACATTGTACACTTTTAGTGGGTTTGTCATTATCAACAATCAAAAAGTGTACTTATATACACTTTTAGATTGAATGAGACTGTTATTAAGGCTAAGGTGTAGGAAGTTACACTTTTGGAGACGATAATGGCATCACCGCTAAATCAACAATCCCTCGGCTTGTTAATTAAAGAACGCAGGAAAAGTGCTGCTCTTACTCAAGACGTGGCGGCCATGCTGTGCGGCGTAACCAAAAAAACGCTGATCCGAGTTGAAAAGGGTGAGGATGTTTATATCTCAACTGTATTCAAAATCCTTGATGGTCTGGGGATTGATATCGTTTCGGCTCAAACCAGCAATACCGAAACTAACGGCTGGTATTAACCTATGAGTACAGCTAAAACGCTTACGCTAGAGATGCACCTCGGTGATTTAATGATCGGGGAATTATCCTTT
The DNA here is from genome assembly GCF_023475945.1 of Shewanella sp. 8A. Classification (NCBI taxonomy): domain Bacteria; kingdom Pseudomonadati; phylum Pseudomonadota; class Gammaproteobacteria; order Alteromonadales; family Shewanellaceae; genus Shewanella; species Shewanella sp. 8A. The sequence continues at coordinate 3,237 of NZ_JAMDJP010000020.1, read as the reverse complement.
GATGCCACGACCGACACCTTTGCGGTGTATTACACCAAAGATTGGCAGCAAAGTGGATTTCCACTATCCCCAACGATTCCTTTAGATGGCACAGGAACGAGCAATCAAATATCAATGTTTTTGGTCAACTTATTACCAGAAAACAAAGGATTAGATTATCTTATTGAATCGCTTGGCGTCTCTAAGGGGAATACCTTTGCCTTGATCCGCGCCATTGGTCTCGATACCGCTGGTGCCATCGCTTTCGTTCCTAAAGGGGCTTTACTGACTGAAACACAATTGCGGCCAATTAAGGCTGAAGAAGTGATTCAACGCATTGAAGATCCAACAATGTGGCCGATGGAAATCTGGGACGGCAAACCTCGACTATCGGTAGCGGGTGTTCAACCTAAATTAAACCTGTTTTATAACGGGAAAGAATTTGCCTTTGCCGAAGGTACGCTGTCATCGACCCATATAGTTAAATTCGAAAAATATCATCATTTAGTGATCAATGAATTTATAACGATGCGTTTAGCCAAAGTGATTGGAATGAATGTGGCGAATGTCGATATTGTTCATTTTGGCAGTTACAAAGCCCTTTGTGTTGAACGCTTTGACAGACGTTATATACCAAGCGAGCAAAGGGTGTTAAGAAGGCATATTGTCGATAGCTGCCAAGCACTTGGTTTTAGTGTAAGCAAAAAATATGAACGTAATTTCGGTACGGGGCGCGATGTTAAAGATATTCGTGAAGGGGTCAGTTTTAACAGGCTATTTAGTCTTGCCGCAAAATGCCGCAATCCCGTGGCAGCTAAGCAGGATATGCTGCAATGGGCGCTATTCAATTTACTGACCGGCAATGCCGATGCACACGGTAAAAACTACTCATTTTTTATGACGCCAAGCGGAATGGAGCCAACGCCTTGGTACGATTTGGTCAGCGTGGCTATGTATGAGGATTTTGAACAACAGCTTGCGATGGCTATTGATGACGAATTTGAGCCAAATAGCATTTACGCCTATCAATTAGCCGCGTTTATGGATGGCTTGGGTTTACCAAGAAATTTATTAGTCAGTAACTTAACGAGAATAGCGCGGAGAATACCGCAGGCAATAGCGGAGGTGATTTTAATGCTCCCGCCCCTTGATGAAGATGAAGCATCATTTGTGGCTCATTACAAAGCGCAGTTACTGGCGAGATGTGAACGTTACCTTAGTTTTGCTGACGAGGTCAGGGATGTGGAAGTGTAGTTCTAGCTACAGCTTATGACCCAGCGGTAATTTTGAAGGTGGAAGATTAACTTCTTAAACCACTATGTTGGAAGTTAATCCTCGGATACTTGTGACAGCCCCATATTTCGATATTGCTAGTTATTGCGGCATAACGGCCGAGGTGAATCAAAGTCGTGGGGCTTCACCCCACCCCCGACCAAGGAGGACTGCTCGTCCTATCCTCCTTGGATGCTCCAAGACGCCCCTAGCGAAGTTACATGCATTAGTTAGTGGCTTCGTGCTTATTCGAAAATGGCTAACGCTTCCGATGGTACATCCTGTACCCCGAAAGCTAGCGAGGCATCCATGCCTCGCTCACGCGATTTTCTTCAACGCCCTTCAGCAACTTCGCAGGGGAAGGTGAACTTCTGTTGCCTTGGTGTTAGCTGTTAGTCCTAAAGATTTGTGCCTGTCGTCCCATCTTTCTGGGAAATTTATAAACTGGCTTCAAATCGAGACTAAAAAGGTATCGGTTTTTGCTTGGGTGTTTATGAAATTAACTGAAATTATTACACTTTCACTTTGCCTAATACTATTTACCGCGCCAAAATGCTTCTCGGTAAATAAAGTCTCGATTTTCCTGGATGAAAAATGTTGATAGCCCGCTGAGGATGATGCTAACTTATTGGCATAATTAAATTATTTACTCGGTTAATTCCAATGTTCAACTCTATTCGGGTTGGGTTTTATTAGAAGAGCGGGTAATACACTGTTAGGAGCCTTTGTGGAGTCTGTGCAGCTCAATCAAGCGTTCCTCAGCCATACGCCAATTTCTGGTGTGGCCTATCAGCATAATGATTTCGTGCTTGTCGTAAGTGGCACACACTCCGGCAGCAAAGGTTCGCTAGTTTCTCTTATATCTCTCAGTCCAGAACCAACATTTATTCTGGAGCTAGAATCCGGTTTCGATGTAGAAATCAAACAATCGGAGCTTGCGTATGCAGTCTCCTAACAACGCGCTCAAAGCGCTCACTTCGTTCGCTGGGACCGCGTTCCGCAGCCCCTTAGCTTAATCGTTATGCATATCGCAAAAATTTAACTTCGGTGGTCTAGGGAATAAATAAAATGTTACTCAAAGAAGTCATTACTATAAATTATAAAAGTGCTCAAAAAACGGCACTTGAAATTCAGTCCGTTTCTCCAACAGTGCTAATTGGAGAGAATGATTGTGGTAAAACAACATCATTGAACTCGGCAAGACTGTTGTTAGAGCAGTCTTTTTCAGTGTCTATCCCAAATGATAAAACCGAAAAAAATGATTTATCGCATACTGCATTAACTAAAACTGAAATTAATGTTTATTTAGGTGAACAAGGACTGCCTGAGCTATTTGAGCTAACGGAAGATCATCAACAAAAGTTTATTGTATGCATTGGTAAGTTTCAAATTGAAGATTTTGATAAAGACGCCGCAGATATATCTAACCACCTAAAGTGGGTGCTGGAATCTGCAAGATTGATGGATGACCAGTGTAGGTACTTTTATAAAGCTAGGGTTATAAACGCAGATACAGGGGTAACTGAAATATATTACTCTCATTACCATCCGGATGAGCAGAGCTTAGCTAGTATTTACAGTTCGACTCAAGCTCAAGTCAATACAGCTATGACGACTTATAATCCAGAGGAACAGAACCTCATTAATGATAATGGTGAAGGACGCCACACAATTTATGAAAAAATGCGTTCGATACTAAATACAGTTTCTTGTTCGTATAAGTTTGTTAAGTTCAGCGATGACGCTAAATATAAGAAGTGGAAGCAAGACTTACAGGCAGCTTTCCCTGAGTACGCTTACTTGAGCTGGAACGAGTCACTAGAGGGTATAACTAAAGCGGCTAATGCTATCTTATCTGACTCTATTGAAGCAGAGTGATCCGATCCGGTACTTTTGGACATCTCGCTAAGTGAGTAAACTCGCTTATTGAGGTGAAGTATGTCAACAAAGAAACCCCGCAAGATCCATACGCAAGAATTTAAAGCC
>NZ_JAMDJP010000019.1:0-84709 GCF_023475945.1 Shewanella sp. 8A | reverse complement strand
AGGCTTTGAACAAGCTTACAGGGCTAGGCATGCCTGTAACTTACCGTGTAGTTTGATATTTAGACGATTATGAGGGGCTTTGTTCGCTGAATCGATTTAGGAAACAAAGCCCCAAGCAATCGCAATTTTATCAAACACATCTGCTGGTATTTCAGCGTCCAGCCTTCCGAAAAATTTACCTTCAGCATTCGACTCATAAATTATTTTGAAATCAATAGGATTGGTTATTTCAATAACAGCGGGATTGTCATTATCCTTGTCGAAGGTAATTTCTTGATAAAGCCCAAACAGCTCATTTTCTTGATAAATCCACTCTTTGGTACTCATATATCAATACCTCACTAATCGATTTTTTATGAGTGTAACACCAATTTATCAAAGAGAATTGTCATCGATACAATAGCCTCTTTTTCGCGTTACCAAAACATGGCCAACTTAATTCATTTTGCAATTTTTCTTTAGCTGAGATGTAGTATAGGTCAAATTCGAAGTCGCTAGTGCAGTAAAGCCGATACTGCAAGGTCCACAAAATGCAGTCGTCACTATACCCACTGCCGCTACAGTTAATGACGTTAAGGTTTGACTATTAGCAATAAATCTATGGGTATGATGAGATAATGCAGCACCTTCAATTCCACCACCAAGGAATCCAGCAAGCTTAGTTAGTGAATCAAAGAAATACCCTCTCGGATCTGTCATCGACATGGGGTTGTTACGCACATAGGCATAACGGTTATAACTTTGCGAATCCAATGGCGCCTGAATATTCGGATCCGCCTGCAAGAATCGGCCTAAGGTTGGGTCGTAGATCCGTTCACTCATGTGAATAATATCTAAGTCCTTAATATGCTTATGACCTGTATAGCCTCTATCCGTGGGTTCACTGTAAGTGAAATTAGCCAATAAGCTCTCAAGGTACACGGTGCTGCGCTTGCCCCAGGGATCATAAATCGCCTGCGATACCACAGTACCACTGGCATTGGTGGTGGCAATCACAGAGCCCTGATGGTCTTTGTGCAGATAGAAGGTATCGTTTGACCCATTGACCCTACTACAACTGGGAGAGGCCTCATAGCGCACACCATGGGAAAACACCCATGGAGCGATACTTCGAAATGGCTGAGCAAACGCCTTATTCTGAAGAGGTTCAGGAGCTTTATGAACCAGCAAAAGAACCCCTTCAAGAACAAAACTACAGGCTTGAATTGGAGCTGAGAAGATTGAAACGATCTCTATGAATCACACACTCAGCAAGCAATCCTATTAAATCCTCTATCTCGCCAAACGCTCTTCAGAAAATATCTGCTGCTGAAAAAACTCAAAACCTGTCCCTTTCTTTAATAGCAAAACTTCTAAAACAGTAGATTCGTATATATTCAAATCATTCTTAACATCATCAACTACAGGTAATAAATCATCGTATAAATACTTTAGCCGAAGCACTTTATATGGCTTGTGATTCTCAACTCTACAAGCTACAAAAGATTGATAATCTTCACTCCTGTCAGAAAATGTGCCAACACTTCCATGAGTAAAAAGAATGTCACTAATGTCTTTCCCTTCGTGCAGGTATGCTCTATCAATATCTTTTGGAAGTTTAACTTGAGCAACATCTTCAAACTTTACAGCGCAAACTCTCACTTGCTCCTCATATTTTGAGGTCGAAGCTATTGCTAAATTTTTACTAGAACAAGACATAAGCCCTATAGTAAAAACCACTAGTAAGTATTTCATGGCTGTATAACTCTTGATGGATTAGTTCCAAATTGACCAATATGCGAACAGCTCCTATATTCACACACACCTATTCGAACATTACCAGCAGTGCCAACACCAAGATAAAGTGGTAGCTTTGATTGGGATACCCAAACTGAGTCTCCGCCGTTAATGTTGTTTGAAAAGTTGTTAAGTTTATTTGAGAACATTAAACTGCCACTTGGATGAGTATGATACCCGGCAACTCCATAAAACCCTACGCCCACGGCCCCTTGTTCACCAACTACCGGAGATGTATAACTGAAGAACTTCCCATCTTGAGTAATATTCCCCCCAACTTCAAGACCGTATTTGTCTGACAATGGCGCTGTGACACTTAAAACTTCTTTGGCAGCATCATCCGCAGTTTTGAATTTCCTCTTAGAGCTTAATGTACCATTTATTTCTAAATCTCTAAGCTCTTTTTCAAATGCTTTAACATCACCTTTGACAGTTTGTTGGGAGTTTGTCTGCGATACATCGGCCTCAGACCTAAAATCCCCCTTAAAACCTGCTTCTACAATAGTAGCAAAAGCCGCACTAGTTGCACCATTAGCAAACTTTCCGCCTGTAATATTGGAAACTGTTCCCCCTATAACCGCAGACGCGAGTATTCGCAATGGAACATTACCAATACCTCCCGCCGCACCACTAGCCCCAGCAGCTATAAATCCATGCCCAAAATTCCCACCTTGAACTCTTGATGCTAAGCCACCAATTATTCCTCTTGCTAAGAACGCGCCCGGACTAAACCCTCCGGGAGATATCGCTCCGACAAATGCTCCGATTAATGCACCTTTAAGACTACCTGTTACCGCGTAAGTTACTGCCGCATTAAAAGCCGCACTGCACCATACTTGGCAGCCGGGTATAAAATTTAATGCAACACTGATAATAGTGGAGAGCCATTTAACTTTACCTATAGCCTTAAACAAAGCTTTAAAGAAATATCCACTCGGATCGGTATAACTCAGTGGGTTATTCAATACATAGCTATAACGGTTGTAGTTCTGGCTATTCATCGGGGCCTGAATATGCGGATCAGCTTGCAAGAACCTGCCCAATGTTGGGTCGTAAATCCGCCCCCCCATATGGATAATATCTAAGTCCTTAATATGCTTATGACCTGTATAGCCTCTATCCGTGGGTTCACTGTAAGTGAAATTAGCTAATACACTCGTCAAATATACCGCTGTACGCTTGCCCCAAGGATCGTAAATGGCTTGCGATACCACTGTGCCACTGGCATTAGTGGTTGCAATCACAGAGCCCTGATGGTCTTTGTGCAGATAGAAGGTATCGTTTGAACCATTGCTGCGCTGGGTAAAAATGATATCACCGACATAGAACTTATGTTCGGTTAGTGTGCCAGCGCCGCCGGTGCGATAGACCTTTTCATAATTACCTAAATAGGTGGTTTGGTAGGTAACGCTTTTACCATTTTCGACAAAGCTATCTGATTTATAAATCAGTTCACGTTCCGGCCCATATTGCATAGTTGAGCTACTGCCCGACTTAACGATAAGTGTCGCCATGTCAAAGCTGCCGTAGGTGAAGGTACGTGTTCCATCTGTTTTTGTATTGCCATTGGCATCATAGGTCATGTGATACGCACTTTGAGGGCGAGAAGTGCAAGTTTGCCCTGATAATGTGTATCCCACGGGACAACTATAAACTGGAGAAGCGGTGCTAACGGTGTAGCATTTAGAACCCACAACCGTATACCCGTAAGGGCATACAGATAAAGTAGCTGGTTTAGGACATGAGCCACCAATACAATCCTCTGGAGGAACAAATGCTGCCTTACTAAGGGAACTTGTCGTTCCTCCTCCAGAAAAATCATAGTTGCACATATTACCAACTAAGTAATGATTAGGAGGACAAATATACTGGGGCGATTGCCAAGCCTCACTAGCATAAACTAACTTTTCACATGGCCCATTAATGCTTTGTTTACTGTATCCTTCTGGGCACTGAGCTGTTGCTGCAACAGTATTGACGTTACAACCGCTACCTTGACAAATATCGATAAGACGATGGGGGTTATTTTTATCATAATAATAAGAACCGACTCCGGTTTTAAACTTGATATTGCCCCAGTCATCATAATCGAAATTTTGATAATCTTTAAAATTCGTGGGAAGTACTGTACTTCCTGATGTAATGCTAATAGAGCGATCTTCGAGTCGATTAGTCAGAATATCGTAACCATAGGTTTCGGTGAATTCGCTATTGCTGCCGGGCGATGCGCCATACTTGCTCCAACGACTTGACACATTGCCGATATCATCGTGGGTTACTTCGGTATAAACGAGTGGTAGGTTTGCAGCCGATTTAACATCGACACTCGATAACCAACCTGTGTTCTCTGCAAAATCCGCCGTTGTGGTGACATTATTGCCATAAGTCACTTTATCTACTTGACCACGGGCCGTCATAGAGTCGACCCGCTTTAACAAGGCATTCGTGGCATTATTGCGAATCTCTGATAGGTAACCCGAACCGTTATAAACGTTCTTCACCGCAAAGGCGGTAGTGCCCATCGGATAAGTAGTCACAAAGGGACGACTATAGCTATCGTAGGTTTGACTCTGAGTGTAAGTTACCCCATTGATTAAGGTTGATGTGGATTTAACTAACCCATCAGGATAATAAGTGAAGCTATTTTTATAAGTTGGGCTGCCTGATGCACAAGTTGCATTAACTCCTTCATATTTTTCAGTAGAAAGTAAACGGCCTTTATCACTGCTGATACCGTAATTCCAGCACAAAGTACCTTCATTTAGCTCATAACTGCGGATCTTACGACCCAACTTGTCATAGCTAAAAGTAAAAGTATGATTTCTAGCGGTGGTTTGAGTGTATAACTCACCGAAGGCATTATAGGTATAGTGCCAGAGCCCCTTTGAAGGGTCATTAGTGGTTAGTTTTCTTCCCCAGTCATCATAGGTTACGGCTACGGTATAAGTTGTACCTTCGCCTGTTGTGACAGTCTCTGTCACATTACCTTGGGCGTCATAGGTAAACGTCACTGTGTTACCCGTAGCATCTAAGGTGTACGCCGTTTCACCAAAACCATTCTGATAGGTACTGCTTTGCACGCCGAGCTCATTCAGGGTGCGGCTTTCAAATCCATACAGATAATTTTTTACCGTCGCGCCATTAGGTTTAGTCACGACTTGTGGTCGATTTAATTCATCATAAGCAAATTCAGTATAAACGCTGGAATTGGGTTCATAGACTCGATATTCACGCCCTTGCGAGTCATATTGTTTAATGACTTTATTCCAAGTACCGTCAAAACTGGTCTTTTGAGCGACAACTTCTCGACCCCACTTGTCAAAATAGACTTCTTCGGTTGGATTGCCTGTTAAGGTAGTTCTGACAAAATAGTATGCATTATTAGGGCAACTGCTACAGAATGCCTGAGTCACTGTTGTTGTCTTAGCATCTGGATGATCGATTGATTTTAAACGCCCTAAATCATCAAAATATTCAATTTTAGCGACATTGTTTGCATCGGTCGTTTTGATGGATTTAATTACACCGGACACTGCATCAGCATCTAGATTGTTGTATAGGAAGCTAGTTCTAAACCCAAGTGCATCATCGGTATATTTAAGATAACGCCCTTTAGCACCATAGTTACTTGTTGTTGTGCGGGTAATACTTGAATCCGTCGCCGTGCTATACCCAGTAACAGAAACCGAGGTTTTATTACCCCAAGTATCGTAGCCATACACAGTCGTTAGTTTAGTAGCGGCTTGATTAGGCGACAGAATACTAGATTTAAGCATCAAATCAGGATAGTAATCAAAGGTGGTTTCCCTAACATGGGTTTTAGGATCGCCCGTTCGCGTTTTTATCACTGTGGCAGTAGCCAAACGTCCAAAGCGCTCCCAATCACCAGTGCCATAAGTATTGGTGTTCGTCGTTGTAAGCGTATCATTGGAGTATTCATCCGAAACAGTGACCTCACTTTCGAGCAAATTTCCCCAGCTATCATATTGGTTTGTAGTATTGGTTACGCTCGTTAAGGTACTGACAAGATTGCTGTCTAATACGTAACTTTCTTCTTCTGATGAGGCGATATAGGGCCATACGCCGCCATTAGCCGTTGCTAGCACATCGAGCGTATTGACTGCGCGTGAGAGTAATTGACCTTCTCGAGACTGAATCGTTTCCACAGGCATACCCGCCTGAGCATAATCATTGCTGCCATGCGCCTGACTATAACGGGTTTCAGTAATGACCTTGGTTTGATTATCAATGGTGCGTAGCATTTGAAAGCCAAGGGAACCACGCCCTTGTTTATGTACAAGAAAACCACCATATTGATAATTGACCGAAACTTTATCATTTACACCAAGGTTACTCTCCGTCTCTACTCGGCTAACCAATTGCATCCCTGAGTGTGGTGAGAAGGTATTGGTTGTTGCATCGGCATCTGAAGCATTAGTCACGTAAACGGCAGCATTCGTCATTGGCTGATAGGTTATTTGCGTCTTAACGCCAAAGCCATTCGTAATAGTATTAATGGCATATTCTTTAATATTTTTACGGTTATAATATTGCTTCCAACTGCTCCCCGTTGACGTTAATAAATTAAGTTTCCCATCACCAGTAGTGTCACCAAATCGAACTGTAGCATTGGCATCAAATGCCATGACTCCACGATATTCAAAATTTACTTTGTCCCCAATTGTGACAGGGCGAGAGAAATAAATACTCCAACTTGATGTTGAGGTTGCATGCAATACATCTGCACGTCCATCACCATTAAGATCGACGAATTGATTTAGATATTTTTTTGTACTTGAGGTTGTTAGGCCCGCGTCTCTTGAAGCTAAAAATTGCACGCCATCAGATAGTCGATACCACCATTTATCGCTACTGACATACAGCAAATCACTTAAGCCATCACCATTAAGATCGGCTACACGTAACGTGTCATCATATTTTCCAAGAGTTTGTTGCAAATTGAGTTGTGGATTAAGAAGAGTTCCAGTAGAAACAAAAAGTAAATGATTCGTTGACGTCTCCGTTTTCCAAGTACCCATCAAATCAATCCTACATTCAATAGGATCACTGACATATCTGTCTAATCTTCCCCCAACATAACAACCTGAAACTGTTGTTGTCACCTTCATGACTAAGTCAGAACGACCATCACCATTGACATCAACCGCACTGGCAGACTTCATATCGGCAGTTTGAGTTTGTATGCCGAAATTAAGATCAGTTGATGATACTGTATCGGTAAAAGTATAAAGTGTCTTATTTGCAGTAAAAGTTCCATTGCCATTATTTATATGTGCTTTAATGAAATTACCTGCACTAAAGACAATATCCTCATGCCCATCACCATTCACATCCATCACCTGGGCGCCATTTTCAAGACCAGTTGCAAGTATGCCAAGGTTTTTCAGTGTATAATTCAACTGTCTAATATGATCTTCGCAGGGCTCTCCTTTAAGGCATACTTGATATTCTTGTGTACTAGACTGGAATGAGAGAGCATGCCAATTAGTTGTAGCAGAATTGGCAACCAGTAAGTCTCTAACACCATCACCGTTATAGTCGATATTAAGCGCATATTCTTTCTTGGAAGCACCTGTTGAAGCCATTGTTTGGGCGGCACCGAAATTCGGTCCTAACTTTACATTCCAATTACTTCCATTGACATAGATAAGGTCTTGATAGCCATCTCCATTGATATCAAAAACTTGGGAGGTTGACACATTTGAAGATCCACTACCAATCGTCGAATAATTTTCAAACGGCTTATAATTCGTATCGACAGGGATTAATTCACAATAACCCGTCTCAGAGTCACATACATTTTTCATTTGACTGGTTGATAACGCAGGCCGTTGCCAGTTAAAGCTGGTTTTTGGTAAACAGTTGGCCATATCAGCATCATTATCAGGGCACTCTTGAACTGATGTGAGTAATGTACGCTCTTCAATAAAATTGCTATTTTCATAGGTTAAAAAATAAGACCGAAAAATACTGCCATCCACCGAAGCATCAATACGCTTGAGTATTTTTTTATGCCTTGCAACAGCGCCGGCTTGGTAACCTAAAAAACCCTTATTGTAGTCGTCATACTCAAATTTGATCTGATTAGCGGCAGTACTGTCACCCAACTTTACTGAATATTGGATATTATCAATATAAAATGAGCCTTCTGCTTTTGAGTTAAGATAATTAAAAAGAATATAGTTATTTTTAACATCCTTAATCACCTTTACTGCCCAAGTCTTAGCCAGTCCAGTTTTATTACTCGGCTCAACATATGCGTCTGCTTGGTTTGTTGCAACTAAACCAGATAGTTGTGGATTTCCGTAATAGTAGATTTCACCCGCTTTAGTCTGGACTTCAAAATAATCAGGACCCGTTGCTTCAGTTCCACCCATAGCGGTGATAACTGAAAAGTCATCAATTGCTTTTATATAAGTTGAATAGGGGGCGCCATAGCTACCAGACAGTAAAATTAACCGCTGTCCATCCAAACAAAAGCGATCACTGCTAGTAAAGTTTACCCCTGTGATAGCATTGCTATCGAATACGATGCCCCCCCACTTTCGTCAACACGAAACTCTCCAGAGGACAAACCTACAACCTCTGAATGCACTGGACTGCTTGTACCAAATAGCAATATGAGCGCAGCGAATAAACGGCGACGATGACTAGACATGAGGCATCCTTACTTTCACGTAAATTAGGTATTAAATATTTGCAACTTAAAATGGGTTTAGTGTCACATTGATATCATCAATGCAGTCACTGAGCTGAAAGACAAAAACGGTACTTCCCGCACCACTTTCAACTTCTTTTTGAGCTAATGGGAATTGTTGCCCACTACTTAGACTTGAAACGATTAATTCACCAATGTTGGCTCCAGCTAATTCATAATCAACAGAAATAGCAACCTCCCCAGAATAGGGACAACCATCAAAACTGGTATTTTGGAGTATTTGGAACGGTAAGGAGGATGAGTCTGCTGCTTGCACTGAAAATGTCAGCAAAGACAAGGCTAAAGTAATACTCGGTGCGAGTATGCGATTTGAAAATGCCATTTCTAACATGCGAAAATCCATTTTTTAGTTATTATTCGAGCTAAAACTCGAATAACCTACATCAAAATAAACTTTTTCGCAACATTTTTACAACCTTATAGTGCTTATCAATATGGTCTTGGTGACTATGTCTAATACTAGTATTAACCGGTAACTCTTTTGACAACTACCCTCATTGCTAACTTTAGGATATTTTGGCGTTAGAAAAAGCCGCGAGTCAGAGAACTTGCGGCCTTAGTATGATTCTTTAATACTGAGTATGAGTTTTTATTACTTAGTATGAGACTTTATTACTCTCCCACATAGGTGTAGGAGAGGAATAAAGTTTCATACTAAGCAGTCAAGTAACCCTGTTTGTACCGTTTTAAATGATACTCACCCAGAAATAAAGATTCATACTAATTCCTACTACAAAGTCTGAGTCACGCTACAACTGAGTAATAAAGTATCATACTGGTTGTCTTGGGCATCCACAGAGAGAGCGGTCCCATTCAAACACGTTTCTGGACAGAAGTGAGTCAGTGCTTTCGCCAAATTAATAAATTATGGATTAATTCAGGTATGGCAAACTAACTGGCAAAAGAGAAGGCCTGCCCCCACCTCTGTAGCACCAGAATTAAGCTGCGCCGAAAAGTAGAGGCGTCGGTCTTAAATGAATTGTTATTTATCGTCTTCGGCATCAGTTATTAATCGCGAAGGATTTATTGGCTTCATCGAGTAGTCCATCCATAGCAAATCATTCGGATACTTTTGAACTATCCAGAAGTATATTTGCTCTAATGTTGGTGAGCGTGCTTTCAATGCTTCAAACTCCTGAATGCTCTTGTCGCTTGGAGGGTGAACTGATATATAAGATTCCGGCGTTCCTGGGTTAATACGGTATCTTGTTGTTTTTACTTTTTTTTTGTAATAGCCAATTGCGCCAGGATTGGATAGGTAAGCTTTGGGATGGTCGTTGTTATGGTATTGCTTGAGCGTAAAATTAAGAGTATAGGTATTATGACAAGTTTTTCTTTGGTTTGGCTGAGCGAATGTGATTAGTTTGTTGCTTATTATATAAGAGTAAATTTTATACGCTAGTTCGCTGGTTATCATCAGGCTCGAGACTCTGAAATATCCTGTTTGAGCCTCGGCCGCTTCTTTTGTTCTAAATAGGACTTTCTTCAAAATGTTCATCCCTAATGGTCATTTGGGCAAAATAAAATGAATCGATAACGTTACAGTATTCACTGTTGTGTCAATATTAAATTTTGATTAATAGGCTATCACTTCGCAAAACATTTCGGATAGATCTCAGATCACTATTGGGGCAGAACTTTCTTAGAGCCATAGCATCCGTAATCAAAAAAGGCAGCGTACCGATTGGAGAACGCCGCCTTATAGTATGACACTTTAATACTTAGTATGAATCTTTATTACTTGGTATGAAACTTTATTCTACTCACACAATAGGCGGTTTTTTATTGCTTCCGATTTATTCCACCGTCACCGATTTAGCGAGGTTTCGTGGTTGATCCACATCGGTGCCCTTAATTAAGGCAACGTGATAGGACAGCAACTGTAGTGGGATGGTGTAAATCAGCGGTGCCATAAAGATATCACAGTGTGGAACCGGGATAACCTTCATAGTCTCGTCAGATTCAAATTCCGCATCCACATCGGCAAACACATACATTAAACCACCACGGGCACGCACTTCTTCAACGTTAGATTTCAGCTTTTCTAACAGTTCGTTGTTTGGCGCCACCACGATGACGGGCATGTCGGCATCAATCAAGGCCAGTGGGCCATGCTTCAGCTCGCCAGAAGCATATGCCTCTGCATGGATGTAGGAGATCTCTTTAAGTTTTAGCGCGCCTTCCATCGCTATCGGGTATTGATCGCCACGGCCAAGGAATAAGGCATGGTGTTTGTCGGCAAAGTCTTCCGCCAATTCAGCAATCGCATCATCTAAGCCTAATGCTTGCTCCACTTTGGCAGGCATAGACTGTAGGCTTTGGGTGATCTCGGCCTGCATTTGCTCCGACATGCCATTATGGCGACCGATCACCGCAGTCAGCATTAATAAACCCGCTAATTGCACGGTAAAGGCTTTAGTTGAAGCAACGCCAATTTCGGCGCCTGCTTTCATCATGTACGCCATGTCAGACTCACGAACTAAGGAAGAGCCAGGCGCGTTACAGATGGTCAGTGTCGCCTTATAACCCATTTCTTTGGCTAGGCGCATCGCTGCAAGCGTATCGGCAGTTTCACCGGATTGAGAAATGGTCACCAACAGGCTGTTAGGGAACAAATGTGACTTGCGGTAGCGGAATTCGGAGGCGATTTCGACATTACAAGAAACGCCAGCCCAATCCTCTAACCAATAACGCGCCGCCATACCCGCATGATAGCTAGTACCACAGGCAATGATTTGTACGTGCTTGATATCTTTTAAGAACTCAGCAGCATTATCACCAAAAGCCGTGTCGAGCACTTGCTTGTTAGCGATGCGACCTTCGATAGTGCGTGTCAGTGCCAATGGCTGCTCATAAATCTCTTTGAGCATATAGTGGCGATATTCACCTTTGTCACCGGCATCGTGGGTGATTTCTGATTCTTTAACTTCGCGCTCAACTTTATTGCCATGCACATCGAAAATGCTCACGGTACGACGAGTCACTTCAGCCACGTCACCTTCTTCTAAAAACGCGAAAGAACGGGTCACAGGCAGCAGCGCCAATTGATCAGACGCGACAAAGTTTTCACCTAAACCAAAACCAATCACCAGAGGGCTACCTGAACGCGCAACGACCATGCGCTCGCTATCACGGCGGTCAATCACCACAGTACCATAAGCGCCTTCGAGTTGTTTCACCGTGGCTTGCACCGCGGCCAGTAAAGTGTCGTTAGATTTCAATTCATGGTGAACTAGGTGGCAAATCACTTCGGTGTCGGTATCAGAGCTAAAGTGATAGCCCAGCTCTTTAAGCATTTCGCGCAGTTTATGATGGTTTTCGATAATGCCATTGTGCACCACGGCAATATCGCCTTCAGATAAATGTGGGTGAGCATTGCGCTCGCTTGGCTCACCATGGGTCGCCCAACGAGTATGAGCAATACCAGTGCCGCCCGCTAACGGGTCGGTTTCGAGTGCGGCAGAAAGCTCCTGTACTTTACCCACGCGGCGAGTGCGATTGAGTTCGCCATTGTGGATCACGGCAACACCTGCGGAGTCATATCCACGATATTCTAAACGACGTAAACCTTCGACCAGAATTTCGGCCACATCCCTTTGCGCCACGGCGCCAACGATTCCGCACATAGTTTTTACCTATAAAATGAAAAATAAAAATGAAGTTGTTTGAGTCATTTGCTCTGGCTTATCACGGGCAAATGCCTAAGGCGAGTAGGGCGCTAAGATGACTTTCACGCCTTGCTCGGTAATTTGATTAAGGGCGCTCTCTTCGATGCGAGCATCGGTGACTAGCACACTGATTTGCGACCAAGGTAATTCTAAGTTAGGGATCCGCTTACCAATTTTGTCCGAATCCACCATAACGATCACTTCGCGCGAAACCTCAGCCATCACCTTGCTTAAACCTGTCAGCTCATTAAAGGTGGTGGTGCCGCGCGCTAGATCGATACCGTCGGCACCGATAAAGAGTTGATCGAAGTTATAGGAGCGTAATACCTGCTCGGCGACTTGGCCTTGAAAGGATTCAGAATGCGGGTCCCAGGTTCCACCTGTCATCAATAGGGTCGGCTCGTTTTCCAGCTCATGAATCGCATTAGCCAAATGCAGGGCATTGGTCATGACCACCAGCCCACGTTTGTGGTTGAGTTCAGCAATCAGGCCTGAAGTAGTGGTGCCACTGTCGATGATGATGCGATTATGATCTTTAATCAGCTGCGCCGCGGCTTTAGCAATGGATAACTTATTAGGGGCTATCTTGGCAGAAAACTGTTGCGTCACTTCATCGGGAATGGCTACAGCACCACCATAGCGGCGTAGCAGCAGTCCGGTTTTTTCAAGTTCAGCAAGGTCTTTGCGAATAGTCACTTCTGAGGTTTCGAAACGTAATGACAACTCATCGACACTCACTTCACCCTGTTCATTCAGGATGCAGATGATACTGTGGCGTCGTTGCTGTGTATTTCGTTTATTCATAAAACCTTTCAGTTAACTTTCGATTCGAAACTTACATTATAAAGAAACGAAACATTTTTGCTAGTATTCGAAAGATAATTTCGAATCAAGATGGGTGGCTTTTAAATTGGATTAATTAACTTTATGAAAAATAATAAAAAAGCAGTTCACCTATCGATGAACTGCTTTAAGCGAGCTAAAACTTAAGCGTAGAAAGTGAAATTAGAACTTAGCTTCAAGCGCCACACTGAAGTTACGATCTTGGCCGATAGTAACCATCTTATCGCTACCACCATCTAAGTATTCAGTATCAAATAGGTTTCTCACGTTCGCGCGGATGCTAACGTCTTTACCCATAATATCCATAGTATAGGCAGCACCGATATCGAAGCGGACATAACCGTCTTTACTGATAGTGTTATCCACGTTTGCAAAACGCTCGCCAACATAGATAGCACCGAAGTTCATTGCAAAGTTATCGGTTACTTCATAACGAGTCCAGATATTGGCCGACCATTCAGGGGCATCGATAGGCGTTTTACCTTCGCGAGCATCACCCGTTTGATATTCAGCATCTAAATACATCATAGATGATGTCACAAACCAGCTATCTCCAATTTTGCCTTGGGCACCGACTTCAAAGCCGCGGTGCTTTTGCTCTCCGCCTTGGGTGGTGATATCAGTATAATCACCAATAGGCGTTGGCAATTTTTCTGAAATGGTAATGTTTTCAAGTGTGATATCAAATACCGCTGCCGTTAGCAGCAAACTATCGTCAAACAGTTCCCACTTTGTTCCCACTTCATATTGAATACCGTATTCAGGCTTTAGGTTAAGTTTGTTATTGATATCGTATTCGTTATTCACTGCACCTTGTGGGGTGAAGCTTTTTGAATAGTTGACATAAATACTGCCATTATCCATAGGCGAATAAATCACCCCGAATTTTGGCGATACGGCATAGCTATTTTCCCCTTCACCGTCTTTTTTCTGCTCGTCATAACGTACACCTGCAAGCAATTTCCATTGTTCGTTGATGGTCATTAAATCTTGCAGATAGAAACCGTAGTATTTGTATTCGCTTGGAGCACTTAATTTGCCCTGATGGTAATCAAGGTCAGGCTGAACAACCGGTTGTCCAGGGATCACTGTTTGAGTTGCACCACGAGCGATTTGTTGCTGGTAGAAGTAATCTAAATAGTTGGCACCAATAAGGAATTGATGCTCCAAGCCTGCTAATTCAAACTCGCCCGTAAAATCAATATAAGCAGTTTTATGCTGCCAATCGTCATATCGATCAAAAGGCTTGATGCTATACCCCTTGGTGAAGGGATCTGCCGCATAAACAGGGGCAGAGTCGAAACGTTGGCGATTAAATTGTTGATCGTTGTAACCGACTTTAACTTTCCAGTCGTTACTCATTTGCCAAGTCAGATCAGCACCTAAATTTGAAACAGTATTATCGGTAAAGGCCCAAGGCGCGTCCCATACGGTTTTACGCTCGCCAATCACATTGCCTTGTTTATCTAACCAGCCACCCGCATCGATGCCCGCTTTGTCTTGGGTATGGTCGTACTTAACCGATAACAAAACATCATCACTGATATCAAATTCTAAGTTTAAGTAACCCAACCAACGATCACGCTCTTGGTTTTCATTAGTAGTTGAATATTCGCGCCAGTATTTAGTGTCTTGTTTAACTAGCACACCACGATAACGAATGCTTTGAGAATCGTTTAAGCTGCCTCCCGCATCTAACTGCGCACGGGTAGAGCCGTAGCCATCAGTATCAAAACCTAAATCGAGCATTGAATCATAGGTCGGCTTTTTGGTGACCATATTAACCAAACCGCCAGGACCGGATTGGCCATACAACATACTTGAAGGGCCTTTAAGAACTTCTACCTGCTGCAGCGTTTCAATAGGTTGAACGTAATGAGACCATTGCTGGTGGCCGTTAATGAGATAACCGTTGCCCGAATCGAGTTCGAAGCCACGAATACTGAAGACTTGGCGGTTCCAACGAGTGGTACCCGCCGTTACGCTCGAATCGTTAACTAAGACTTCCGCAAGGTTTGTTGCTAATTGTTCATCGGTAACAAAATCAGGGATAACATTAACGGACTGCGGGGTATCCATTAAGTCAATATCGCCACGCATAGCGCCCGATGCGCTACCGACTTTATAATCGTTAAAAGTACGGCCTGTTACATTAATACGTTCAATATTTGCATCGTTTGGCGCTTCTGCCATAACAGGCATCGCCATTAATGCAGCCCCAACGGCCAAACCTACAACTGAATATTTAAATACCATTGCCAACACCTCAAGTAGACCTTTCGTCTTAGAATTGCAGGCAATATAAATAAGAATTGTTTTTATTTAAGGAACTTTACATGGATTTACAATTTAGCGTGACTTAGATCAACTTTGAATAAAAACAATGAATTACCCATAACACCACAGTATTAACTCAACATTAATTTAGCTGATTTTTATTTGGTGAGGATTTTGACCTTTGACAAAAAAACATAAAGCGGCTAATTGCCGCTTTGTATAACAAAAAATGAAGCCGTTACTTCTTAATCTTTACCGGACGTTGCCAGCCAGTCAGATGTTTTTGCTTAACACGGGTGATCACTAGCTCATCCTCACCCACATCACGGGTAATTGTTGACCCTGCACCGAGCGTCGCGCCTTTACCAATAGTCACCGGCGCCACCAGCTGAGTATCACTTCCCACAAACACATTATCTTCAATCACAGTTAAGTGTTTATTGGCACCATCGTAATTACAGGTAATAGTGCCCGCACCAATATTCACACCCGCACCGATTTGCGCATCGCCTAAATAGGCTAAGTGACCCGCCTTAGACCCCACACCTAAAACGGCTTTTTTCATCTCAACAAAGTTGCCTATATGGGCATCTTGCATTAACTCGGCACCGGGGCGTAAACGGGCAAAAGGCCCCGCACTGGCTGCTACGCCGAGTTTAGCGCCTTCGATAATAGAGTAAGGTTTGATCTCGGCATTGTCGGCAATTTCACAATCGATAAGAATTGCACCAGCGCCGATGCTAACGTTATTGCCAATCACCACTTTACCTTCGAAAATCACATTCACATCGACCATCACATCCATACCCACGGTCACTTCACCACGGATATCGATACGGCTTGGATCGCGCAAATTAGCGCCAGCAATCATCAGCTTTTCGGCTTCACGGGCCTGATAAGCGCGCTCAAGTTGTGCAAGCTGCACGCGGTTATTGGCACCTTCCACTTCGATAGCAGATTGCGGCTGAGCAGTATTAATCTCAACCCCATCGGCGTGGGCCATGGCGATAATATCCGTTAGATAGTATTCACCTTGGGCATTGTTATTCGATAAACGGCCAAGCCACGTTTTTAATGCATTACCAGGAACCGCCATAATGCCCGTGTTAACTTCATTAATAGCAAGTTGCTCTGGATTAGCATCTTTTTGTTCGACAATACCGACAACCTTGCCCTGTTCGCGCACGATACGGCCATAGCCAGTAGGATTGGTTAGATTGACGGTTAAAATCGCCACGCCATTATCGGGACGCGCAGCAAGTAATGCTTCAAGCGTAGAGGCTTGGATTAACGGCACATCACCGTAAAGGATCAGTACAGTATCATTATCATCGATATTAGGAATCGCCTGAGCGACCGCATGGCCAGTGCCTAACTGCTCGGCTTGCAACATCCAATTGAGTTGCTGCTCACCCAAAGCGGATTTTAATTTATCGGCACCGTAGCCATAAACGAGCTGTATAGCATCACTGCCAATATGGTGTGCAGTATCAATCACATGCTGCACCATGCTCTTATGAGCGATAGGATGTAATACCTTAGGAAGATCCGAGCGCATGCGAGTTCCTTTTCCTGCTGCCAAGATCACTACATTTAATGCCATTGCCATATCCTTGATTAACATCCCAAAGGGATAAACTGAGCTCTATTTAATGGCGCAATTTTAACGGAAAGGCGCAGCAAAGCGAAAGGCAGATCTCAAAACGCAGCGAAAAAACCAACAAAAAAGGCGGGTATCTTTCGATAACCGCCTTTTATCACAAACAATAACCTTTATCTGGCAATGTTTTTCTTGATGGTTTCAACAACACGTAATTGAGCCATTGCTTTCGCTAACTCAACCATAGCGGCATCATAATTAAAGTCCGCACCCGCAGTTGCCATATGGGCTTCTGCACGACGCTTGGCTTCTAATGCTGCCTGCTCATCAATATCTTTGGCACGCATAACCACATCAGCTAACACAGAAACAGAAGAAGGTTGTACTTCCAGTAAACCACCAGAAAGGTAAAACACTTCTTCGCTGCCGTCTTGTTTGACGATGCGCGCCATGCCAGGTTTGATATAGCTTAACAGTGGAGCGTGGCCATGCATGATGCCCAACTCACCTTCAGAACCGGTCACTTGTAGGCTCGCTACGCGACCAGAGAAGATACTGCTTTCTGCGCTGACTATATCAAGCTGTACTGTCATGGCTGCCATCCCGTTCTCCTTAAAAAACTAAGTATGACTACTTAGTTATTTCTTTTTGTTAGCTTTCTCGACAGCTTCGTCGATAGAACCAACCATGTAGAACGCTTGTTCTGGAATGTGATCGAACTCACCACTCAGAATTCCCTTGAAGCCACGGATAGTGTCTTTCAGAGAAACGTACTTACCAGGAGAACCAGTAAAGACTTCTGCTACGTGGAAAGGCTGAGACAAGAAACGCTCAATCTTACGTGCACGGGAAACGGTCATCTTGTCATCATCTGACAATTCGTCCATACCGAGAATCGCAATAATGTCTTTCAGCTCTTTGTAGCGTTGCAGAACAGTTTGTACACCGTTAGCTACGTCATAGTGCTCTTGACCAACCACTAATGGATCTAATTGACGAGAAGTCGAATCCAATGGGTCAACCGCTGGGTAAATACCCAGAGAAGCGATTTGACGTGACAATACAACAGTCGCATCTAAGTGAGCGAAGGTTGTTGCTGGTGACGGGTCAGTCAAGTCGTCCGCAGGTACGTATACCGCTTGTACAGAGGTAATAGAACCCGTCTTAGTTGAAGTAATACGCTCTTGCAGAACGCCCATTTCTTCAGCCAGAGTGGGTTGGTAACCTACCGCAGAAGGCATACGACCTAACAGTGCTGATACTTCAGTACCGGCTAGGGTGTAACGGTAGATGTTGTCAACGAACAACAGTACGTCACGACCTTCGTCACGGAACTTTTCAGCCATAGTCAGACCGGTCAGTGCTACACGCAGACGGTTTCCTGGTGGCTCGTTCATTTGGCCATAAACCATGGCTACTTTGTCGAGAACGCCAGAATCTTTCATCTCGTAGTAGAAGTCGTTACCCTCACGAGTACGCTCACCTACACCAGCGAATACAGAAAGACCTGAGTGAGCTTTAGCGATGTTGTTAATCAGTTCCATCATGTTAACTGTCTTACCAACACCCGCACCACCGAACAGACCTACTTTACCACCCTTAGCGAATGGACATACAAGGTCGATAACCTTGATACCCGTCTCTAACAGTTCAGTCGTGTTTGATTGCTCTTCGTATGAAGGAGCGCTGCGGTGAATCACATAACGTTCTTCTTCGCCAATTGCACCAGCTTCATCAATAGGGTCGCCTAAAACGTTCATGATACGGCCAAGAGTGGCGGTACCAACAGGAACAGAAATAGGTGAACCTGAGTTTACTACCTCAAGACCACGACGCAGACCATCAGAAGTACCCATAGCGATGGTACGAACTACACCACCACCTAGTTGTTGCTGAACTTCCAGCACCAAACCATTACAGGAGCCTTCACCTGTGATCTTCAGAGCGTCATATACCTGAGGTACGGCATCTTGTGGAAACTCTACGTCCACAACCGCGCCAATCACTTGGACAACAGTACCTGTGCTCATGATTAATCCTCTAAAACTTGTATTCGTTACCTAACCTAAACCGCAGAGGCACCAGAAACAATTTCCGACAGTTCTTGCGTAATCGCAGCCTGACGAGCCTTGTTATAGACCAATTGCAAATCGTCAATCAGTGTACCCGCGTTGTCCGTTGCCGCCTTCATCGCCACCATACGGGCAGCTTGTTCGGAAGCAATGTTTTCAACAACACCTTGGTAAACCTGAGATTCTACATAACGAACCAATAAGGTATCCAAAAGGGCTTTTGGATCAGGTTCGTAGATGTAGTCCCAACGATGAGCAACCTCATCATCTTCCGATTTAGGCAAAGGTAGCAGCTGCTCGATCACAGGAGTCTGCGTCATAGTGTTTACAAACTTGTTGAACACTACATACAGACGATCCAGTTTGCCTTCGTTGTAAGCATCTAGCATCACACGTACTGTCCCGATCAGGTCAGCGAGCTTTGGCGCATCGCCTAAACCTGAAGCATGGGCAGAAACCTGTCCACCGAAGCTTTTGAAAAACTGCACACTACGAGCACCAATAGGGCAGAATTCAAATTCTGCACCTTGCTCTTTCCAGCTTTTCACGTCTGCAACAACCTTTTTAAAGAGGTTGACGTTCAGACCACCACAAAGGCCACGGTCGGTTGCTACAACAATGTAACCAACCCGCTTAGCCTCTCTCACCTCTAAGTAGGGGTGTTTATACTCGAGAGAACCTTGCGCTACGTGACCGATCACCTTACGCATGTTTTCCGCGTATGGACGGCTCGCAGCCATGCGTTCCTGCGCTCTGCGCATTTTGCTGGCTGCCACCATTTCCATGGCGGACGTGATCTTCTGAGTGTTTTTTACACTCGCGATCTTGGTTTTAATCTCTTTAGCGCCGGCCATCTCTACTCTCCAATCTGGACCTGAGGTGTCTTAAGACACCTCTATCATTGTTACCAGGTTTGGGTTGCTACGAACTTGTCGAGGCCAGCTTTTAATTCAGCTTCGATATCGGCGTTATAATCGCCAGTCTCGTTGATAAGCTTGATTAAAGCAGCATGCTCGCTGTTCATGTACGAGAGCAGAGCGGCTTCGAAATCACCAACTTTTTTCAGCTCAATGCCCTTCAGGTAACCTTTTTCAGCTGCGAAAATAGACACAGCTTGAGCAGCTACACTCATAGGAGCATATTGTTTTTGCTTCATCAGTTCGGTAACACGCACACCATGCTCTAGCTGAGCACGAGTTGCATCGTCTAAGTCAGATGCAAACTGTGAGAACGCAGCAAGTTCACGATACTGTGCAAGAGCAGTACGAATACCACCAGACAGTTTCTTGATGATCTTAGTCTGAGCCGCACCACCAACACGAGAAACAGAAATACCTGGGTTAACCGCTGGACGTAAGCCAGAGTTAAACAGATCAGTCTCAAGGAAGATCTGACCGTCAGTAATCGAAATTACGTTGGTCGGTACGAATGCAGATACGTCACCCGCCTGAGTTTCAATAATAGGCAGCGCGGTTAACGAACCGGTTTTACCTGTTACTGCACCTTTAGTGAACTTTTCTACATAATCTTCGTTTACGCGTGAAGCACGCTCTAGTAAACGAGAGTGTAGATAAAATACGTCACCAGGATAAGCTTCACGGCCTGGTGGACGCTTCAATAGTAACGAGATCTGACGGTAAGCAACTGCTTGCTTAGACAGGTCATCGTATACGATCAGAGCATCTTCACCGCGGTCGCGGAAGTATTCACCCATAGCACAACCAGAGTACGGTGCTAAGTATTGCAGCGCAGCAGCTTCAGAAGCTGTAGCAACCACAACGATAGTGTTAGCTAATGCACCGTGTTCTTCTAGCTTACGCACTACGTTAGCGATAGTAGAAGCCTTTTGGCCTACTGCTACGTATACGCACTTAATGCCAGAATCGCGCTGGTTGATGATTGCGTCGATCGCCATGGCTGTTTTACCAGTTTGACGGTCGCCAATGATCAATTCACGTTGGCCACGACCGATTGGGATCATAGCGTCAACGGCTTTATAACCAGTTTGAACGGGTTGATCTACTGACTTACGCTCGATAACACCAGGAGCAATCACTTCAATAGGAGAGAAACCATCGTTGTTGATAGCTCCTTTTCCGTCAATAGGCTCACCCAGAGTGTTAACTACGCGGCCTAACAGGCCACGACCGACTGGAACTTCCAGAATACGGCCAGTAGTTTTAACTTTTACGCCCTCTGCTAAATCAGCATAAGGGCCCATTACTACGGCACCGACAGAATCACGTTCAAGGTTCAACGCGATTGCAAAACGGCTACCAGGCAGTTCGATCATTTCACCTTGCATCACATCGGCTAGGCCGTGGATGCGGATAATGCCGTCACTAACCGCAACGATAGTACCTTCGTTACGAGATTCGCTAACGACTTCGAACTGCTCGATCCGCTGCTTAATCAGATCGCTGATTTCAGTGGAATTCAGTTGCATGCTCAAACTCCCAATTACGACTGCAGCTTTTCAGACAGACGCGATAACTTACCGCGGACAGAGCCATCAATGACTAAGTCACCTGCCTTAATGATTACACCGGCGATAAGCGCGGCGTCAGTGCTGCAATTCAGCTTAACTTTGCGTGCGAGACGTTTCCCTAAAGAAATACTGATCTGCTGCTGTTGTTCAGAGCTGAGCTCAGCTGCAGAAACCACATCGGCTTCCACTTCTTTTGCCCACTCATTACGGTATTGAGCAAAAAGCTCAGATACAGCAGGTAGTACCTTTAAGCGACCGTTTTCAGCCATTACCTTTATCAAGTTTTGACCTTGCTCATTGATTTGCTCACCACACACACTAATAAAGAGTGCGGCGAGTTTGGTGCTGGCTAAAGAGCCAGTCAGCAGTGGCTGCATGGTTTCGTTTTCACTAACCAATGCGGCAAACGTGAGCATTTCGGCCCAGGTATCCACTGCGTTGTGTTCAACAGCAACGTCAAAAGCTGCCTTTGCGTAAGGGCGAGCGATGGTGGTTAATTCAGCCATAACTCAAACTCCCTTATCAAATTTCAGCGACTAGTTTATTAACTATGTCACTGTGGGCGGCTGGATCAATAGAACGCTCAAGGATCTTCTCAGCACCCATGATGGCAAGAGTAGCAACCTGCTTACGCAGATCCTCTTTCACGCGATTACGTTCAGCTTCAATTTCTGCTTTACCCTGAGCGATGATTTTGGCACGCTCAGCGTCTGCTTCGGCTTTAGCTTCTTCCACTATTTGAGCTTTACGCTTGTTAGCTTGCTCAATAATTTCGTTAGCCGTCACCTTGGCTTCTTTTAGTTGGTCAGTCGCTTTCGCTTGAGCCAACTCTAGGTCTTTTACCGCACGATCAGCATCAGCTAGACCGTCAGCAATCCTTTTTTGGCGCGCTTCGATGGCATTCATCAAAGGGGGCCATACAAACTTCATGCAGAACCACACGAAGATGATAAAGGCGACCGTCTGACCGATTAGGGTAGCGTTGAAATTCACAACAGCCTCCTATTTAGAGTTAAGACAGAAGCGTTTTCTTACAGCATTGCACCCAGTGGGTTGGTGAACAGCATGAATAATGCGATACCAACACCGATCATTGTTACGGCGTCTAACAGACCCGCTACGATGAACATTTTAACTTGCAGCATAGGAGCCATTTCTGGTTGACGCGCAGCGCCTTCCAGGAACTTGCCACCTAATAAGCCGAAACCGATTGCAGTACCAAGAGCACCCATACCAATCAGCAGAGCAACAGCGATAGCTGTCATGCCTAAAATCGTTTCCATCTGTATCTCCAGTATCTAAAATCTAAATCTAATTAGTTGATGATTTAGTTTAAAATTTCTTCAGCAATCCTTAATGATCTTCATGGGCCATGCTTAAGTAAACAATGGTCAACATCATGAAGATAAACGCCTGCAGCGTGATAACCAAAATGTGGAAAATTAACCAACCTAGTTGCAGAGTCACACCTAGGGAAGATAATAACAAGTTGGTACCATACATCAGCGCAATAAGGATGAAGATCAACTCACCTGCGTACAAGTTACCGAATAGACGCAATGCCAATGAAATTGGTTTAGCGATTAAGGTAACAGTCTCTAATAGGAGGTTGACGGGTATCATTGCCTTATGGTTAAAGGGCTGTAGCGTCAGTTCTTTAACAAAACCAGACACGCCTTTGACCTTAATGCTGTAGTAAATAATCAGCACAAACACACCGATAGCTAAGCTGAAGGTGATGTTTACATCAGTCGTCGGAACCACTTTTAAGTATGGAATTCCCGCTAAACTTGCTAGCCAAGGCAGCCAGTCTACAGGGAGCATATCCATGAAGTTCATCATGAATACCCATACAAAAATGGTCAGAGCTAAAGGCGCGATCACGGCATTGCGGCCATGAAAACTTTCTTTCACGCTGTTATCAACGAACTCCACGATCATCTCGATAAAGCATTGCAGCTTACCGGGAACACCTGAAGTCGCTTTTTTACCAACACTACGGAAAATCCACAGGAACAGAACACCAAGACCAACCGAAAAGAACAACGAATCAATGTGCCATGTCCAGAAGCCTTCACCAACGTGTAGGTTGGTAAGGTGATGCTGGATATAGCCCTGCGGTGTTAACGCTTCACCAGTTGCAGCCATGATTCATCCCACTTAACTTTGCTTGAAGTATAAAGGAGCTGTCCAATGCACGATCAACGTCAGCACGTAACAAACAAAAAGAGGCATAAATGCGACCTTAAGATTGATAAACACTAGCGAAAACATTGCGATGGTTAACAGCAACTTTACCGCTTCCCCCCAGTAAAAAGTTTTAATCACTTTTGCAGCTGAACTTGCTCCCGTATGGGAGAAAGCGAGGGTCGCGAATACAAAATTAGGGAGCACAGCAATTGAACCACCTGCTAATGCAGAATAGCCAAACTGAACTCCCCACACGACGAAAAAGAGAATTGAAGCACCCCCAGCCACCGCCGCCTGCATCATCACCAATTTATAGGCTGACCACCGGCCACGACGCGCTAAAACCTTACTCAACTCATCCTCTCCGCATTTATACTTTTTGTTTCGATGACCGGATGACAAATATCCGTATTTATGTCGATGCACAAAAAGCTTGCGAAAGTATACCTTTTCACGCCTTCATTGCAACTTTGAGATAAGGAAAAACAGCACTTTTAACGTGATATAGCGTCAAAACAGTCAAAATCCAAAATTAACATATGTCACAAATTTACATTAAAAACTGTTAATCTACAGACATTAACGAATTTTGCTAAGAATTCCGTCTAATTCAGCCAGATTCTGATAGTTAATTACAATTTTACCCTTCCCCTTACTGCTATGAGCGATCGAAACCTTGGCACCTAATCTTTCAATTAACTGCTGCTCTAAACGACAAACATCTTGATCTTTAGTCGTAGTTTCGACGGGTTTGGGTGGATTTAAGGTTTGATTAATCAATCGTTCAGTTTCGCGAACGGTTAATTCCTTGGCTGCCACTAATCTCGCCAGATTTGTTTGTTCTTCACCCTCAATTGCGAGCAAAGCGCGCGCATGGCCCATATCAATATCGCCATACTCGAGTAAACGCTTAACAGGCTCATTTAAACCGTTTAAACGTAACAAGTTAGATACACTCGCCCGAGATTTTCCCACAACATCGGCGACCTGTTGGTGAGTCAGTTCAAATTCTTGCATTAAACGTTGTAATGCAATGGCTTCTTCCATGGCATTTAAGTCTTCACGCTGAATGTTTTCGATCAAGGCGATAGCAATAGCGGCATCATCGGGAACCGCTTTAACGATACAAGGGATTTTTTCAACACCCGCCAATTGGGAAGCGCGCCAACGGCGCTCACCGGCAATAATCTCATACTGGTTATTGCTAACTGGGCGCACTACAATCGGCTGGATAATGCCTTGATTACGGATGGAATGGGCAAGTTCTTCCAATGCCTCGGGAGACATGTCCTTACGAGGTTGGTATTTTCCCGGCTGTAATAGGTCGAGATCAAGATGGATAAGTTCTTCTTTTTTATCGACAACGACCACTTCTTCCGTGTGTTTTTTACTCGCGGCGTGGCTATTACTCAGTAAGGCATCTAAGCCTTTACCTAACCCTCTTTTCTTTAACGTCATGGTTTTCCTTTACGCTCGCTTAGCCTGAGTTTTCTGTTCGGAACGGCGGATCATCTCACCAGCCAGCGCTAAATATGCTTTAGCTCCCGCGCTCGATTTATCATAATACATAGCGGGTGCACCAAAGCTCGGCGCTTCGGCCAAACGCACGTTACGCGGAATAACAGTGCGATACACCTTATCGCCAAAGTGTTGTTTTAGCTGATCGGACACATCATTTGAAAGACGATTACGCGGATCATACATAGTGCGTAAAATCCCTTCTATCCCAAGACCAGGATTCACCACGGCTGCCAATTTGGTGATGGTATCGATCAAGGCGGTTAAACCTTCCAGTGCAAAGTACTCACACTGCATTGGCACCAGCACAGAATCCGCCGCCGACATAGCATTAACCGTCAACATGTTGAGCGAAGGAGGGCAATCGATAAAGATATAATCGTATTGATCTTTTATCGGCGCGAGCGCATTACGTAACCGCACTTCACGGGCAAAAAACTCCATGAGTTTGATTTCCGCCGCAGTCACATCGCCATTACTGGCAATTAGATCGTATTTTCCCGTGGTGTCTTTGACCACTATTTCATCGAAGGGCTTTTCTTCTACCAGCAGTTCGTAAGCCGTGTTTTCGACTTCGTATTTATCGACACCGCTGCCCATAGTGGCATTGCCCTGTGGATCAAGATCGATCAGTAGTACTTTACGCTTAGTCGCGGCTAATGAGGCGGCTAAATTGACACAAGTTGTTGTTTTCCCTACGCCACCTTTCTGGTTGGCCACGGCAATTACTTTACCCACAATGTCACCCTGTATGTAAATTCTGGTTTATTGCCTACTTAAAAATCCATTCAAAATGAGGAGCTTTAAGCCTGTTATTCTTTGATTATTTTGAGTAAATGTCTTTGCTCATCGAGTTTTGGCACCTTGAGTTCGATGGTTTCAGTTATCGCAAAGCCAGCGGGGATTTGTTGCATCTCTTCATCACTCAGTTGTCCCTTGAGCGCATAAAATTGCCCATGCTCAGCAGGCAAGTGATGGCACCATGTCAACATATCATGGATTGACGCAAAGGCACGGCTTAGCACACCATCGAACTTTTGCTCGGGTTGATAGGCCTCAACTCGGCTTTCTATCGAACTGATATTATGAATGCCTAATTCGAAGGCTACTTGTTTTTGAAAACGAATGCGTTTACCTAAGCTATCAAGTAGCACAAAAGTTTTATCTGGATTCATAATCGCCAATGGGATGCCAGGCAGTCCAGGACCAGTTCCAACATCAATAAAGCGTTCACCTTGCAGATGTTTTGATACCACTAAGCTGTCCATGATATGACGGACAAGCATGATCTTGGGATCTCTTACTGAGGTTAAGTTATAGGCTTTATTCCATTTGTTGAGCATGCCAACAAAATCAAGCAGTTGCTTTTTCTGCTCAGCGGTAGCGGGCAGATTAATTTCGGCTAAATAGGCCTCTAACTGGGCAGATAACACTGAACAACCTCAACAAAAATGCAATGATAAACTCGTCGGCTATTATGAAGCCCTGAAACGTCGAAGGGAAGCCTGAATGCTTCCCTTCTGCGACCAAACTGGCGATTAAGCTAGCTTTTACGCGCTCTTGCGTAATAAACCACGTTTTTTCAGATGTACTAGCAGAATTGAAATCGCTGCTGGGGTGATACCTGAGATACGTGACGCTTGACCAATGGTTTCAGGCTTATGGCTATTTAACTTAGCAATCACCTCATTTGAAAGCCCAGGAACCTCTTTGTAATCAAGGTTCAATGGCAAACCCGTGTTCTCATTACGTACCGCTTTATTGATCTCTTCCTGCTGACGTTGAATATAACCAGAATATTTCACTTGGATCTGTACTTGCTCAGCGGCGAGTGGATCGGTAAGACCAGGACCAAAGCCTTCAATCTGCATCAGTTTGTTGTAATCCATTTCTGGACGACGAAGTAATTCCTCAAAAGATGCTTCGCGAGAAATAGGCGTATCCAAGTGCGGATTTAACACTGGCACTAATGGAGAATTTGGATGGATCCACTGGCTACGTAGACGCTGTAGCTCTAATTCGATCGATTCCAGTTTTTCACTGAAAGACGCCCAGCGTGCATCATCCACCAGACCCAGTTCACGACCTTTTGCTGTTAAACGCAGATCGGCGTTGTCTTCACGCAGCAATAGGCGGTATTCGGCACGGCTGGTAAACATGCGGTAGGGTTCTTTAGTGCCTAAGGTTGATAAATCGTCAACCAATACTCCGATGTAAGCTTCATCGCGACGAGGGCACCAAGCTTCTTTGCCTTGAACTTGCAGTGCTGCGTTCATCCCTGCGAGTAAACCTTGGGCGCCAGCTTCTTCATAACCGGTTGTACCGTTGATCTGGCCAGCAAAGAATAATCCATTAATGGTTTTGGTTTCTAACGAGTTTTTAAGATCTCTAGGATCAAAATAATCGTACTCAATCGCGTATCCTGGACGTACGATCTCAGCATTTTCCATCCCTTTGATCGAACGAACCAAATTTAACTGTACATCAAAGGGAAGGCTGGTAGAGATCCCGTTAGGGTAAATCTCATTGGTGTTTAAGCCTTCTGGTTCGATAAAGATCTGGTGCGATGATTTATCAGAAAAACGATGGATCTTGTCTTCGATAGAAGGGCAGTAACGTGGGCCGATCCCCTCAATAACACCGGAGTACATAGGGCTTCTATCTAAACCTCCACGAATAATATCGTGTGTTTTTTCATTGGTATGGGTGATCCAACAAGAAATTTGTTTCGGGTGATGGCTCAAATCGCCCATAAATGACATTACAGGTAATGGCGTATCACCTTTTTGTTCTGTCATCTGAGTAAAATCGATGGTATTGGCGTCGATACGTGGTGGTGTACCGGTTTTTAAACGGCCAACACGGATAGGCAACTCGCGTAAACGATGGGCGAGTGCGATAGATGGTGGATCGCCTGCACGACCGCCACTGTAGTTTTCTAACCCTATATGGATCTTACCACTGAGGAAAGTCCCTGCGGTTAATACGACAGCAGCGGCTTCGAAGGCTAATCCCATCTGGGTAACGACACCGATAACGCGATCATTTTCTACAACAAGATCATCTACAGCTTGTTGGAAAATACGTAAGTTAGGTTGGTTTTGCAGAATATTTTGGATCTTCTGACGATATAACGCGCGATCTGCCTGTGCACGAGTTGCTCTTACTGCTGGGCCTTTACTCGAGTTTAAGGTTCTAAATTGGATCCCTGCATAGTCGGTTGCGATCGCCATTGCACCGCCTAATGCATCGATTTCTTTAACCAAATGACCTTTACCAATGCCACCGATCGCAGGGTTACATGACATTTGTCCTAAAGTATCAAGATTATGCGTTAGCAATAATGTCTTAGAACCCATTCTTGCTGCGGCTAATGCGGCTTCAGTTCCGGCATGACCACCACCAACTACAATAACATCAAACCGTTCATGAAAATGCATGACCTTACCTTTAAAAACTTAAGTGACCCAATGAGAGCCGATCATTTTAGCATTTGCTTTGATTGAGGTGAATGATCATTTTTCGAAAATAGATCCAGTGGATCGGGACTAATAGATCTTAAGATCTTTATATAGATCTTCTTATTATGTTTACTATTAGGATCGCACTTTCCTGTGGGTAAGGCTAATTTCTCTTTTATATCAGTGGTTAATGAGCTTTTGATCCTGTGATCTAACCGAGATCTACTGTCATTAAAGGTGGGGATAGATCCGCTATTTATCCACAGGGTGGATCTTTAAGCGGATCATGATGTGAATAGCACAGAGGTTGATCAGATCTAAATAATAGTTTATCCACAAAAATATACATATAAATAGTTTTTTGTGGATAAATAAGATCTAAACTGTGGGTTGTTTCAGGTATTTTGAAAATGAGGATCTTAAATTTGATCTTGCCATTGTGCCAACCACGCTAAAGCTGGGTCTTCTGGCACAGGATCCTGTTGTACATCGATCTGGATCTTATCCACAAACGCTTTTGCACCGCTATATTCAAGTCCATCAACAAGCTTCTCTGGGCCTTGGCAAAAGGTGTCATAACTCGAATCACCAATGGCACATAATGCGAACTTAATTTGGTGTAGATTTGGTGTATTGAGTAGAACTTCTTTACAAAATGGCTGTAGATTATCGGGAAGATCACCTGCGCCATGGGTTGATGAAACGATGATCCAGAGGGAATAGGGTTGCAGTGAATCCAGTGTTGGACTTAAAAAAGTGTCTACTTCATGCCCTAATTTGGTCAGCTGAGCCTGCATTTCATCTGCAATATATTCGCTGCTGCCGAGGGTGGTACCGACTAATATAGCAATTTTGGTCATTGTTACTGCTCTCTGTGGTCGTTAATTTTCTATCATTTTTGGGGCTTACATCTACTTAGCGTATTTTGTTGTATAAATTTAGCCAATATTGATTCGCAGTCTGTTAGTATCCTTGGCTGCAATCTTGGTTTTATACCGATAACCTTAAGTTTTTTATAACAATTATAATAGGATAACAGATGACTACACCTGTTGATGCGCCAAAATGGCCACGTCAAATCCCCTATATTATTGCCAGTGAAGCTTGTGAGCGTTTCAGCTTTTACGGCATGCGCAACATTCTAACACCTTTCTTAATGACAGCACTTTTGCTGTCCATTCCGGAGGAGCTCCGTGGCGCTGTAGCTAAGGATGTGTTCCATTCCTTTGTAATTGGTGTGTACTTTTTCCCATTATTGGGTGGCTGGATTGCGGATAGATTTTTTGGTAAGTACAACACCATTCTTTGGTTAAGCTTACTTTATTGCGTGGGCCATGCTTTTTTGGCGATTTTTGAGCACAGTGTGCAAGGTTTTTATACGGGGTTATTTTTAATTGCTTTAGGTTCTGGTGGGATAAAACCTTTAGTATCTTCCTTTATGGGCGATCAATTTGATCAGACTAATAAGTCATTGGCTCAAAAAGCCTTTGATATGTTCTACTTTACGATCAACTTTGGTTCTTTTTTCGCATCCTTATCTATGCCATTGTTACTTAAAAACTTTGGTGCCGCTGTTGCTTTCGGGATCCCCGGCGTGCTGATGTTTATTGCGACGGTATTTTTCTGGTTAGGTCGTAAGCGTTATGTGCATATGCCGCCAGAACCAAAGGATCCCCATGGTTTTTTACCTGTGATCCGCAGCGCCTTGCTTACTAAAGTGGAAGGTAAGGGAAATATCGGTTTAGTGTTGGCACTAATTGGTGGGATATCTGCTGCCTATGCGCTGGTGAATATCCCAACTCTAGGAATCGTCGCGGGCATTTGTAGTGCTATGGTGCTACTGATGGGGTTTGTAGGGGCTGGCGCTTCATTACAACTTGAGCGTGCTCGAAGCTGTCATCCTGATATTGCGGTAGATGGTGTACGTTCAGTCCTTCGAATTTTGGTTTTATTTGCGTTGGTGACCCCATTTTGGTCGTTATTCGATCAAAAGGCTTCGACTTGGATTTTGCAGGCCAATGATATGGTTAAACCTTCGTGGTTTGAACCTGCAATGATGCAGGCTTTAAATCCACTGTTAGTGATGCTATTGATCCCATTCAATAACTTTGTGTTATACCCCGCGATTGAGCGTATGGGGATTAAGTTAACCGCATTACGTAAAATGGGGGCGGGGATTGCCATTACTGGATTGAGTTGGATTGTGGTGGGGACGATTCAATTGATGATGGATGGTGGTTCAGCACTTTCGATCTTCTGGCAAATTTTACCTTACGCTTTGCTGACTTTTGGTGAAGTTCTGGTTTCGGCGACAGGATTAGAGTTTGCCTATAGCCAAGCGCCTAAAGCGATGAAAGGGACTATCATGAGTTTTTGGACGCTTTCCGTTACCGTTGGTAACCTTTGGGTATTGCTTGCCAATGTGAGTGTTAAAAGTCCTGCTGTGACTGAGCAAATAATGCAAACAGGGATGAGCGTGACGGCATTCCAAATGTTTTTCTTTGCGGGTTTTGCTATTTTGGCGGCATTAGTGTTTTCACTGTATGCCCGTTCATACCAAATGCAAGATCACTATCGGCAGGTATGATTGAGCTGATATTTTTTGGTTAAGATGTTTAAATTATGGTAATTCATTGGTTTAAGCCAATGATACTGCAAAATGCCAGCCAATTTCAGCCCTAAATTGGCTGGCAAACATATGCTATTTAACCTCAGATCGGGTTAATAGATGAATAAACGCACCTGCCGCTTATGTGCAACTAAAATCAATCCCAATCGACTGATTGTGATATCAGTTACTCCATTTTTGTGCTTAACAAAGTATGCAAGATTGGTAAATCAACGTGTCTTTTAGCGGTTATGGCATAAAAACTTTCAGTCACACAATCTAAGGCCGCGTAGTTTTTCAATAGTCCCGCTTGAATCTCATCTTGTACAACCACCTCAGGTACTACGGCCACCGCACCCGAATCCCGTGCTAATAGTCTGAGCATCGCCATATCATCGACTTCTGCATAAGGGGTTAGTGAGAGCCCATGTTGCTCGCAGTACAAATCAAATTGCCTACGAATATCACTGTCGGGGCCAGGTAATAGTAATTTTACTTTTGTGAGATCCTCTGGAAAGCGTAATGCATTGAATTCCGCTTTATTTGGGCCGACTAAGCATACGCCTTGCTGAGCAATTAATTTACAGCGCCAAGGGGTTGAAGAGTCCGAAGCTACAGGGCGATTTGAGAGGATCAAATCTAATTTATGTACACGCAATTGCTCGAGTAGATCATCAAAGTTGGATGATTTTAAAGCAAGTTTGACGTTATTTAATTTAATGACCGGGCGTAATAAGTTTTCTTGGAAATTGCGTGAAAGGGTCGCCACTGCACCTATTCTTAGTAGCTGAAGCCTTTGGTGCTCGCCATTTTCCATAACTGAAAGCAATTCGTGGCCTAAATTAAAAATTCCTTCAGCGTACTCGAGAACGAGATGCCCAACCTCTGTCAGTAATAATGCCCGGCCCTGACGGTGAAACAGTTCATGCCCTAGTTGTTCCTCTAACTGTCTGATCTGGGATGATAAAGCCGATTGTGAAACGTTTAGTCTCTGGGAGGCTCGAGTTAAATGTCCTTCTTTAGCGACAGTCCAGAAGTAATGTAGATGGTGAAAATTGAGGTTTCTCATAGAATCGTTCACTTATGTAGAACGTTATGTGAATATCTATCTATTTTACATCCTATCACTGATACGGCAACAATAGCCTTCCTTATTCAGCGTCGTTATAGCGTTGTAGAGGATATTGAGTAAGGCTAGGTTTGCTTAAAGTTAAGAATTGCCCCCTCACTTCAGGAGTGAGTATTCATCATGGATCATCAATCACATTATAAAATACCAAAGCGAATTGCCCTGTTAAGCAAACATGGCAAGGCAGCACAAATTGCGCCAATTCTGTCGCCACTTGGGATTGAAATTGTCGCAACGGATGCATTTGATACCGACATGCTGGGCACCTTTTCTGGAGAAGTTGAGCGAACGCTTTCACCACTAGAGTGCGCTAAGAAAAAAGCGCGACTCGCCTGTGAGCTAACAGGGTTAGAGGCGGGGTTAGGCAGCGAAGGTAGTTTTGGGGGAGGGCCTTTGCCAGGAATAATGAATTGGGATACGGAGCTTATCGTACTGCATGATGCAAGGCAAAGTATTGATATCGTAGCGAATGTATCTGGTCCGGTAAGCTTGCAAAGTTACCAAGGGGATGATGTTAGTGCACTTTGTGCGGCGTTATCTGGTGCTGAAGAGGGTCAAGCGTGGATAGTTAAGGTTGATGGCCATACGAGCAAAGGTTTAGCCAATCTAGATATGTTGCTGGCCACATTAGAAGCGATGAATCTAGGGCCTGAAAATGGTCGTTTTGCTTGCCCAATTGATGTCGCTCCAGACCTTCGCGCGATGCATTCTCCGCTGCGGCAGCAATATATTATCAAGGCTGCACAGCAACTGGTTGAACGCCTTCAAACACACTGCCCACAATGCCATCAAGCGGATTTCTGGCTGCGCGATCGCATCGTTGGTTTGCCTTGCCGCGAGTGTGGTACGCCAACAGATCTCGCTAAAGCTTTTATCCGTCAATGTCTTCACTGCCAATATCAACAAATTGAAACCAAAGAGGAGAGTGTGGCTGATCCTTATCGTTGCCACTGGTGTAATCCATGAGAACAGAAAGACTTAATGCGCTGAATCCTGCTGATTTACAACGTGCGGGAGAGTTGC
Source organism: Shewanella sp. 8A (assembly GCF_023475945.1). Taxonomy (NCBI): domain Bacteria; kingdom Pseudomonadati; phylum Pseudomonadota; class Gammaproteobacteria; order Alteromonadales; family Shewanellaceae; genus Shewanella; species Shewanella sp. 8A. The sequence goes on along the minus strand of NZ_JAMDJP010000019.1, from coordinate 51,317 downwards.
TAATCGCGGGCGAACTAGTCGCGGTACCGACTGAAACTGTCTACGGGCTTGCGGCGGATGCCAGTAACCCTGAAGCGGTTGAAAAGATTTTTTTGGCTAAACAACGTCCTAGAAATCATCCACTCATAACTCATATTGGCAGCATCGATCAGCTTTCTCGTTGGGTTAACGTTATTCCAGATTGGGTTGCACCACTTGCCGAGGCGTTTTGGCCTGGGCCGCTGACACTTATCTTTGAGCATCATCCCTCGGTTTCGGATGTCATAACTGGTGGATTGCCCAGTATTGCGATAAGAATGCCTGATCATCCGGTGCTTTTATCACTACTGCAACAGTTCAATATTGCCGTTGCTGCTCCATCTGCAAACTTACATAAAAAACTCAGCCCGACTAGTGCTGAGCAAGTATTGAGTGGGCTTGATGGAAGGATTGCTGCTGTACTCGATGGTGGCATTTGCAGTGTGGGTACTGAGTCGACTATTTTACGGGTCAGTGAAAATCAAGCTGAGATTTTGCGAAGTGGTCCATTATCCGCGAGGGATTTTCAGCCCTACTTACCGTTCCCCGTTATTACGCCTGAATGCCATCAAGAAGCGATTTCTGGCAATATGAAAGTCCATTATCAACCTAATGCCAAAGTCGTGATTTGTGCTGCTTCACTCGCAACGCAATTTTATGCAGAGCCTGAAGCTACGGGGATATTGGGATATTCTGCACAGATGGAAAATATCCATTGCCAACATAAGCTGATATTACCGAACAACCACCAAGGATATCGACAAGCACTTTATGCCTCTCTTTACGCATTAGACCTAAAGGGGATTAAAACACTTTTGGTTGAAGCGCCGCCTCGTCTTGAGGAGTGGGCTGATATTTGGGATCGATTAAACCGCGCGGCTGCGGAATAGCTTCTCTGTGGTAGGGTCCAGTTTTTTGCAAAAAAATGCCCCTCGTTAAAATGTTAACGAGGGGCATATGTTTTTTGGTAGCAACCTTTTAATCATCAATAAAATATTTAAAAATCATAATATTGATTTTAATTTATCGGATGCGTTTACTCTTTTACTTTCCGATACAGAAACTAAAAATATAAAACTACTCAAAGTGTTAGAAAGCTATTGGTGCACATGTGAAGTGCAACCTTTTGTTAGGTTTTGCCATGGAAGAACCCATTCTAGGGGATTTTCAGCATGTTAAAAGTGGGATATCTGGGAAAGTAGGAAGTAATAAATAGACTTTTGATTAATTAGCTTGAAACCTTTTATTTTTAAATAATTTATTATTCTTTGGCCGTACAACAACATGCTAGTAGTAAGCCAGCCGTTGTTAGGACTAGCTTACTACTATTCCGTGGGGAGCGTAGTAGTCTAAACTCAGTACACGTGTATAGGTGTTTATCCTTTGGCCATTTTGGAATTATTACGCCTTACTAGCTTGGTCTTAATGCGCTCTTGTGTGCCGATGACAAAGACAAAAAAGATAGGAACAAAGAATATTGCTAGTATGGTTCCGCTAAGCATACCGCCGAAAACGCCGGTGCCAATAGCGTGTTGAGTTTCTGCACTCGCGCCGCTTGCAAGCATCAAAGGGACGACGCCAAGGGTGAAAGCTAGCGAAGTCATCAAGATTGGACGCAGACGCAGCCGTGCAGCGGTTACTGCTGCATCGACCAAACAGCGTCCTTCGGCGTGTAATTGGCGGGCAAATTCGACGATAAGGATGGCGTTTTTCGCTGATAGGCCAATGATGGTAATCATCCCCACCTTGAAAAACACGTCATTTGGCATGCCTCGTAGCATAACCGCTGCCACGGCTCCGATGAGTCCCAGCGGTACTACCAGCATTACCGATAGCGGAATCGACCAGCTTTCGTACAGTGCAGCAAGAACTAAAAATACCACCAGCGCAGACAACAACATAAGCAGCGGCGCCTGTGCAGCCGATTGGCGTTCCTGTAATGATGCCCCTGTCCACGCTATCGCATAGCCTAGTGGTAACTGTGCCACTAGGCGTTCCATTTCTGCCATGGAGGCTCCGCTGGAAACACCTAGCGCAGCACCTCCCGAAATTCGTACTGCCGGAAAGCCTTGAAAGCGCATCATTTGCTGTGGCGATTCGCTCCATTTGGGTGTCACTACCTCCCGCAGAGGTACCATGCCACCGCTAGTATTACGTACCCGCAGGCTTAGCACGTCATCTAGCTGCATACGTGCAGATGCTTCCGCTTGCAGAATGACTTGTTGCATACGTCCATTATTCGGAAAATCATTGACATACTGTGATCCCATGGCCGCCGAAAGCGTGCTGCTTACCGCTGTGAAAGATAGGCCCATAGCCTCGGCTTTTGGTCGATTTATATCTAGGTTAATGCTTTCACCGGGCGGTAAACCATCTGGGTATACATTGCTAACCACCTTGCTTTGAGCCGCTAACTCGAGCAGTTGCGCCTGTGCAGCAAGTAACGCCGTTTCACCACGGTTGGCTCTATCTTGCAGGTATAGAGTGAAGCCTGATGAAGTCCCCAGCTCGTCGATGGCAGGTGGCATCAGGCTCATGACAGTACCTTCGACGTTATCTGCCATAGCTTGTTGTGCAAGTTCTGCTTCCTCTGCCGCTGTGGCACCATTACGTTTATCCCAATCTTTGAGCATAGTGAAAGCCATGGCGGCGTTTGGGCCTGAGCCTGCAAAGCTAAAGCCCTGTACTACCATATTGGTATCCAATGTTGGGCGAGTAGCTACGTGTGCTTCATATTTTTTTACCACTTCTAGTGTACGTTCGCTCGTTGCGCCAGTGGGTAATTGAATAGAGGTCATGAAGTAGCCTTGATCTTCGTCGGGTAGGAAGGACGAAGGTAATTCCTTAACCGCTAATACGAGTACAGCGCAGATCACTGCAAATGCTGCCATCATTCGCCCGCTACGCCCTACCAAGTGTACTAACCGTGCATTGTAACGAGTCGTCAAGCGTTCGAAGGCGCGGTTAAAAGCACCAAAAAATCCGCTTTTGTGTTGGTGATCTGCACTGACAGGATGCAATAGTGTCGAACATAGAGCTGGGGTTAAAGACAGGGCGAGGAAGGCTGAAATTAAGATCGACACCGCCATAGCCAAACTAAATTGTTGATAGATAACGCCCACCGAGCCGCTACCAAAGGCCATGGGAATAAACACAGCCGTTAGCACTAAGGTTATACCTATTACCGCACCAGTAATTTCCTTCATCGCCCGTGAGGTCGCTTCTTTGGGAGATAACCCTTGGGTCGCCATCAGCCGTTCCACGCTTTCAACCACCACAATAGCGTCGTCAACAATAATGCCAATGGCCAATACCATGCCAAACATAGTCAGCGAATTTATTGAAAAACCCGCCAGCAACATTACGGCAAAGGTGCCGAGCAATGCGATGGGGGCGACGATGGCTGGAATTAGTGTGTAGCGCAGCTTCTGCAAGAACAGGAACATGACCAGAAACACTAAGCCCATAGCTTCAAACAGGGTATAGATTACTTTTTTGATAGACACTTTGACGAAAGGTGCTGTGTCGAAGGGCACTGAATAGCTTATGCCTGAGGGCATGCTGGTTGCTAGTTCGGCTAAGCGTTCTCGCACTGCTGAAGCGGTGCGAACGGCGTTGGCGCCTGGGGATAGTTGAATCGCGGCACTGGTTGCCGTTACACCATTCTCACGGTTCGAAAAGCCATAGGACTGAGCGCCCAGCTCAACTCTAGCCACATCAGCCAACACCAATTTGGCGCCATCGACACTGGAACGTAGGGCAATAGCGGCGAACTCCTCGGGTGTGGTCAGTTGTCCTTGTACGGTCAATGGGACTGTTAGGCGTTGTCCGGGCAAGGCTGGCTCATCACCGAGTCGGCCTGGGGCGATTTGTGCGTTCTGCTGTTCAATCGCCAGAGCAAGGTCGTTCATTGTCAGCCCATAGGCGGTGAGTTTATTGGGGTCAACCCAGACACGCATGGCTTGCTCTGCACCAAATAATTGCACTCGTCCCACACCGTCGATTCGGCGTAGTTCCTCGACAACATTTCGCGCCAAATAGTCGTTTAGCGCGACTTCGTCGAATTGACCATTAGGTGACGTCATGCCAATCATCATCAGAAAGCTCGATGCCGCCGACTCAACCTGCAGACCGCTCTGCCGTACGACTTGAGGTAAGCGTGGTTCGACTGCCTTAATGCGATTTTGCACATCAACTTGGGCAAGTTCCGCATCTGTGCCCGGTTTGAAGGTGGCGGTAATTTGTGCACTTCCTGAGCTGTCAACTGATGATTCAAAGTACAGTAGGTTTTTTACCCCCGATAGTTCACGCTCGACAAGGCTTATCACAGATTCATTAAGTGTTTGTGGCGTGGCTCCTGGATAAGCGGCATAAATGCTCACCGACACGGGGGCAACCGAAGGGTAGCGAGAGATAGGTAATTGCGGAATCGAGATGAAACCAATCAGTACGATAAAGAGGGCTATCACCCATGCAAATACTGGGCGGTTAATAAAAAACTGTGGCATGGTATGTCTCCAAATCAGCGCACATCTGCACTTAATTGCTGCTCTGCTGTGGGTTGCCAAAGCCGAGCACGAACCTGCGCATCAGGACTTAGGCGTTCGATGCCTTCAACGACTATCTGCTGGCCAGCAGATAGTCCTGATATCACGCGGTAGCGGCCTGCCACTAGCTCATCGACTTTAATTGCTACTGGCTGTACCTTGCCCTCCGCATTGAGTACCCATACTTGGGGTTGACCCGCCTTACGGGTGACCGTCTGTTGTGGCACTCTCAGAGTGGAAGAATAGTAAGTCTTTGGAACCCGAGCTTTTACAAAAAGACCGGGCAATAGGCGATGTTGTGGATTATCAACGAGTACACGCAGCAGTACATCGCCGGTACCTGTATCCACCTCGGAGCCCGAAAATAAGATATGACCTTTCATGCCAAGATACTCACCGCTGCTGCTCAGGATCTCTACGCTTAACTCTGGGTTAGCTTCGTTTGCTTGCTGGCGCATGCTGTCTAACATTGATGCTGGCAGTCGAACATCGACATACACTTGGTCAATTTGTTGGATCCTCGCCATTGGGGTGGTATCAGTCGGTGAGACTAAGGCTCCTTCACTCACTAAGGCTTGATCAATTTGCCCTGAGATAGGGGCTTTGACGCTGGCAAATTCTAAATCTAACTGGCGCCGCGTAAGTGTCGCTTGGGATTGGGCGACATCTGCTGCGGCTTGATCGCGCAGGGAAATTGCATCATCAAACATTTGTTGGCTAACCGCTTCGGTTTTTAACAGGGAGGCCAAGCGTGCCGTTTCCTGGCGAGAACGAACCAATACGGCTTCGGCTCGTTGCAAGGTGGCTGCCGCAATAGCAACATCGGCTTTAAATTGTGCAGGATCAATCTGGAATAGCACTGTGCCAGATGTTACCTCGCTGCCTTGTTCGAACAGACGATGTTGAACTATGCCGCTAACTTGCGCGCGGATCTCTGCACTGCGAACTGCAACAACTCGACCAGGTAGATCTTCTGTGACCAATAGTGCTTCGTTATCCAGTGTGATTACAGAAACCTGGATTAGAGAGGGGGTATTTTCCTCCTGCTCCGCGGAGTCGCAACCCATCAATCCCATTACGGCAATTCCTACCAAGAGTACCAAGTTTAAATGCCGTTTTTTGCTGAACATAACCAACTCTCCTCTATTTGCTACGTTCTCACTGATGACATTGACCAATGCTTGAGAACTCACTGAATTATGACGAGTCGCTATTGCGAATTATTCGAGGCTTTGTGGAGAATGTGTGGAGGGAGTGATAAAGTTCTTCAATTTCAGCCTTAGAGCTATTTATGTCCAATCTCAATGCCACAAAAAGTCAGATGACTTCGGCACTTGTACTGATTGCCGAAGATGAAGCCGAGATTGCCGAGATTCTGATTGCCTATTTACAGCGAAGTGGGCTGCGAACTCAACACGCTACGGATGGTATTCAAGCATTAGCCATGCACGGTACATTTAAGCCCGATCTGTTGTTGCTTGATGTACAGATGCCTAATCTCGATGGCTGGAAGGTATTGAATGAAATTCGTTCCCGTGGCGATACACCAGTGATCATGCTCACCGCGCTTGACCAAGATATCGATAAGTTAATGGGGTTACGCCTCGGTGCCGATGACTATGTGGTTAAACCTTTCAATCCTGCTGAGGTGGTCGCTAGGGTTCAAGCTGTTTTGCGACGCGTCCGAATTAACCCGTCTACCAATAGCCAAATATTGCGCGTCGGCCAGTTTCAAATCGACTTAGACAGTCACGAGGCCAGCGTGAACTTGAAAGGTCAGCAGCAAATACTCGATCTGACACTCACTGAATTTAAACTGTTAGCCTGTCTGATGCGGGCGCCAAAACGTGTTTTTAGCCGTGAGGAGCTACTTATTAATTGCTTGCCCGAAGGTGATACTCAGGAACGCACTGTAGATAGTCATATCAGTAAGCTGCGTAAAAAACTTGAAGCCCTTAATATTCAAGGAGTACCGCTCAGCATCTGGGGGGTTGGCTATCGCTTTGGTGGTGAAGTATGAAGCAATCACCAGGCTTACGCAGACAAATTATTCAATCCTTAGCAGTGATGACGCTAGGGATTATTTTCCTGTCGGTATTTGGTTCCTATGTTTTCTATGCTATTGCGGTGACCTACTTGCCTGGCAGCATCTCTGAAACTTGGATGCCTTCTCGGATGGAGATGATCTGGATTGTTTGCACTATCGCCGCCGCATTGGGGATGTCGCTTTTTGTTGCTGTTCGTCTGTCTCGGCGAATCCTCAATCCGTTGAATTCTGTGGCATATAGCCTACGCGAAGTCGCTCTAGGTAAACTCAACGCACGCGCAAAAATGGATCAAGATACTATGGGAGAAACCGCGCAACTGGTCAGTGACTTTAATGCGATGGCTGAGCGATTAGAGTGTATGACCCGCGAGCGGGAGTTTTGGAATGCGGCTATTGCCCATGAGCTTCGCACTCCGGTCACCATTTTGCGTGGTCGATTGCAGGGCTTAGCGGAAGGTGTTTTTAGTCCTAATAGTGAGTTGTTCGAGGGATTGTTACGGCAGGTCGAAGGCTTAAATCACCTGATAGAAGATTTACGAGTGCTGAGCCTTAACGACAATGGCCACTTAGAGTTACATCGTGTAGAGGTTTGTTTAGCGGATGAACTTAGTACAGTGATTGAAACCTTTGCAGCGGCTTTAGATGCCAGAGGACTCAAACTTAAGTTGGAACTCGATTCTAGCCTTCAAGTTTACTGTGATGCCATCCGTATCCGTCAGGTGCTAATCGCACTACTAGAAAATGCTCGCCAGCATGCAGATCCCGGCGAGTTAACCGTGCGACTCTATCATTCGGATGATAATTGCTATCTAAGTGTGGAAGATGAGGGGCCAGGTATCCCTGATGCTGCCGCCAGTTACGTATTCGAAGCATTTCGTCGAGTCGATCCTTCTCGTTCACGAAAAAGTGGCGGTAGCGGGCTTGGTCTTGCCGTGGTTAAGACTATTGTTGAAGCTCACGGCGGCCATGTGGTCTGCCAGCCATCGGGTCGTGGAGGAACAGTATTCGTTCTATTTTGGCCAATTAGGCAAGTTTAGGCTTTATTCTTGTCTACTAATATATTTATTTAATAGGTTTTTTTCTTATATTACAAATGTGCTCCAAAATTTATCTTCGGAGCACATACGGAGTAAGAATCGACAAAACCCTTCAAATTGCTTCCAATCCAGTAAAACAAAATTATTTTAAAATCATAATGTTGTTTTTATTTGGTTTGATACGTTTTACTATTTTACTTCCCGATACAGAATGAGCTAAAAATTTTGCCGAGTAGATCGTCTGAAGTAAAACGGCCAGTGATTTCAGACAGGGCGAGTTGCGCCATTCTGAGCTCTTCTGCTAACAGTTCACCTGCGAGATAAACCTCTAATTGCTCTTTACCTAGTTGCAGATGGCTTGCGGCAACATCCAATGCTTCGAGGTGACGACGACGGGCGATAAAGCCACCTTCGAGGTTGCTTTGATAACCCATCAAGGATTTAAGGTGTTGCTTTAATTCCTCTACGCCCAGACCGGTTTTGGCCGAGATCCTATACACGCTATAGCCTTTTTCTTCAGTCATCTCGAGGTTTTCACCGGTGAGATCGGCCTTATTGCGGACAACGGTCACGCCTAAATTGGTGGGGAGACGATCGATAAAATCCGGCCAAATATCGTGGGGATCGACGGCATCCGTGGTGGTGCCATCGACCATAAACAACACCCGATCGGCACTGTTGATTTCATTCCAAGCGCGCTCGATACCGATTTGTTCAACCGTATCTGTGGTATCACGTAAACCTGCGGTGTCGATAATATGCAGTGGCATACCATCTAAATGAATGTGTTCGCGCAGCACATCGCGAGTGGTGCCAGCTATTTCGGTCACAATGGCCGACTCTTTACCGGCGAGCGCATTAAGTAGACTGGATTTTCCGGCATTGGGGCGACCGGCAATCACCACCTTCATCCCTTCGCGGATAATCGAGCCTTGCTTGGCACTGGCTTGGACGGCGCTGAGTTTGTCGATGATTTTGTAGAGTGCATTGGCAATTTTGCCATCACTTAAAAAGTCGACTTCTTCATCGGGGAAATCAATCGCGGCTTCGACGTATAAACGCAGATGGGTGACTTGATCCACCAGCTCATGCACTTCCTTCGAAAACTCACCTTGCAGTGATTGCAGCGCGCTTTTGGCGGCTTGCTCACTGGTGGCATCGATAAGGTCGGCAATGGCTTCGGCCTGGGTTAAGTCTAGTTTATCGTTCATAAAGGCCTGTTCGCTAAACTCACCAGGTTTGGCGATGCGAATGCCTTTGACTTCTAATACGCGCTTGATCAGCATATCGAGGACGATTTGACCACCGTGGCCCTGCAGCTCTAATACATCTTCACCCGTGAAGGAATTAGGGCCTTTAAAAAACAGTGCGATACCTTGGTCTATCACTTGGCCTGAGGCATTTTTAAAGTCGCAGTAATCGGCGTAACGGGGTTTAGGTAAATGACCCAATACGGCCATGGCCACATCGGTTGCCTTATCACCAGAGATTCGAATGATACCTACGCCGCCCCGTCCGGGCGCGGTGGCTTGTGCCACGATAGTGTCAGTTGTCACGGAAATACCCATTAATATCGATCAAATTACCTAAAGGAAAAGGCGGCCAATGAAGCCGCCTTTTTGAATATGCTGAGCTGTTAGCTCCGATCTAGCGCTTGGGCTTATTTTAAGCCTTTTTTCTCTAGACCTGCATAAATAATCTTCTGCTGGATGATGGCAACAATGTTACCCACTAACCAGTACAGTACTAGACCCGATGGGAACCACAGGAAGAATACGGTAAAGATCACTGGCATCCATTGCATCATCTTCACTTGCATTGGGTCCATTGTCGGTGCGATGGGTTGCATTTTTTGCATCACAAACATGGACACACCCATCAGCAGCGGCAGAATGTAGTATGGATCTTGTACTGATAAGTCGTGGATCCATAACATAAATGGTGCGTGACGCAGCTCGAAGCTCTCTAGCAATACCCAGTATAGGGCAATAAAGATTGGCATCTGTAAAATAATAGGTAAACAGCCACCCATAGGGTTAACTTTTTCCTTCTTATACAGTTCCATCATGGCTTGACCCATCTTTTGACGGTCATCGCCGAAACGCTCTTTTAGTTCCTGCAGTTTTGGCTGTAGGTTACGCATCTTAGCCATTGAGGTGTACTGCGCTTTGGTAAGCGGGAACAGTAAACCACGAACGGTTAAGGTGATCAGGATAATTGCCACACCCCAGTTACCCACAAATGATTGATAGAACATCAATAACCAGTGGATTGGAACGGCTAACCACCAAAGGAAACCGTAATCAACTACTAGGTTTAAGGTATCAGATAACGCAGATAGCGCTTTTTGATCTTTAGGGCCAACATAGAACTGTGAGCTAATTTCTTGCGTTGCACCTGGTGCAATATCATATACCGCGCCACGGAAACCAATGTTCGCTAAACCGCCAGCGCTTACACTCGAGAAAATCGTGTTGCTATCGGTTGCTGGTGGGATCCAAGCTGATACGAAGTAATGTTGCAGCATCGCCGCCCAACCACCGAGAGTCGGTTGATTGAGATTGCTCTTGCTCATATCTTCAAACTTGTACTTTTCGTAACGTACATCTTGAGTCGAAAACGCGGCGCCACGGTAAGTTGGCATCATCATGCTGCTTTCAGATGGCTTGATGGTCTGTTTAATCTGACCGTACATCTGAACTTGTAATGGAGCAGCTGAGGTGTTGTTGATTTTGTAATCGATATCAACGTTAAACTTGCCACGATGGAATATAAACGCTTTTGTGTAAGTCACACCGTTATCAGCCACATAGGTCAGTGGTACTTCTAAGGTGTCTTGGCCATCGGCTAAGGTAAATTCAGTTTTGCTGGCGGCAAATGCGGCGCGACCTTTAGCACTGCTATCTATACCATCACGGCCAATTAGGCCACTCTGAGCGATATAAGTGTAATCTTTGGTTTGCTCAAGCAAAACAAATGGCTGGTCTTTACCCTGTTCCAATTTATGTGAAACCAGTGCAGCAAAAACAATATCACCACCCACAGGGTTGATTTGGACATCGAGCTGATCGGTTTTAACCGTGATTAGATTTTGCGTCGCAGCGACTGCTGCTGGCACACCAGTATCCGCTTCTGGAACATCAGCACTGTGATTAGTGGTCGCATTCGCCACTACAGACGATTCGGTTGCAACGGGTTTTGGAGCTTTGTCTGCTTGCCACTGTTGCCACAGCAAAAAGCTGACAAACAGTAGTCCTATTAGCAATATATTGCGTTGAGATTCCATAGCCTATTTATTACACCTGTCATTTTTAGGGGGGACGGGATCACTACCGCCGGGATGCAAAGGGTGACATTTTAATATGCGTTTCAATGCAAACCAACAACCTTTCGCGGTTCCGTGCACTTTTATTGCCTCAATGGCGTAATGAGAGCAAGTGGGATTGAAACGACATCGAGGTCCCAAGATTGGGCTGATGAAGATTTGATAGCCACGAATAAACGTGGTTGCTAGCCATTGTAGCGGCGACTGAGTTTGCGCCATAGCTTTTCTATCAACTTGTTGAGTTCGGCATTTTCCATTTCCATCACCCCATTTCTAACCAGCACAACAATATCAAGATGAGGAATATTGTGTTGATTGAGGCGAAAACTATCTCTGATCACTCGCTTAATGCGATTTCGCTGATTGGCACGTTTTACGTAGCGTTTAGCAACAGTAAGACCCAGACGCGGATGTTGTTCCGAATTAGGAATGGCAAGCAAGGTTATTTCAGCAGAAGATGCTTTGATGGGATTGGAAAATACAGATTTAAATTGCGCGGGAGTTAGCAAGCGTAACTCCCGCGTAAAGGTATAGCTAGTCAACTAGTTATCCACTTAATTAAGCAGATAAACGAGCGCGACCTTTCGCACGACGACGTGCAAGCACCTTACGGCCGCCTGCAGTAGCCATACGAGCGCGGAAGCCGTGAGAACGCTTGCGCTTCAGGTTGCTAGGTTGAAAAGTACGTTTACTCATGATGGCAATCCGTCTTTGTTATTAGTGAACATATCCTTATCTCCACGAATAGAGGTAAGGGTAAAAAAGAGGCCGAATTGTAATCACTTTACTTGTCCCCGTCAACAACGAAAGTCAGCAAGTGGGTTATTTCTGCCAGCGTATCCTTAGATCAACTCCCCCCACACACTATAAGATGTGGATAACTCTGTGTATGGACACTACATCTAGTAGTTAAGAGGATCTGTTAACAGATCAAAGGGGCGCCATTATAGATCAATCTGGATCGCTTAATAAAGCGGGATTTTCCCTATTTGTTGAATAAAAGGATCGAATTTGATCTTTGATGATCGAGGATGCTGACAAAGAATGATCTTGTTGGGGATAATTATTTTTTAAGGATAGCGATCCTTGAGATCTCGCTATAGAATACACCTCTTTTTGATGATCTTTTGGGGATAACTTAGTGGCGGTTTCACTTTGGCAACAATGTATCGGAAGACTGCAAGATGAGCTTTCTGCTCAGCAGTTCAGTATGTGGATCAGACCGTTACAAGCCGAAATGGATGGAGATACTTTGGTGTTATATGCGCCTAACCGCTTCGTGCTCGATTGGGTTAGGGATAAGTACATCAATATCATTAATCAGTTTTTTACTGAGCAAATGGGTAATGATGCGCCTAAGCTACGCTTCGATATCGGTAGTCGTCCGTCCGCGAAAAAGCCAGAACCTGCGCCCGTCGCAGCAGTGCGCGTACCCAATCCCCAAACTAAGGCTTCTGTTGGTACATCATTTAATACCACCGAGCCTGTGACTAACACTAACCATCGCAGCAATATCAATCCAACTTATCAATTCGATAACTTCGTTGAGGGTAAGTCAAACCAACTTGGTAAAGCGGCTGCATTGCAAGTAGCTGAAAATCCAGGCGGTGCATATAACCCACTATTCTTATATGGTGGAACTGGTCTAGGTAAGACTCACTTGTTGCACGCTGTCGGTAACGGGATCATTAAAAATAATCCCAATGCTAAAGTGGTTTATATGCATTCTGAGCGTTTTGTGCAAGACATGGTCAAAGCGCTGCAAAACAATGCGATCGAAGAATTCAAACGCTATTACCGTAGTGTCGATGCACTGTTTATCGACGATATTCAATTTTTTGCCAATAAAGACCGATCCCAAGAAGAATTTTTCCATACCTTTAACGCACTGCTTGAAGGTAACCATCAGATCATCCTGACATCGGATCGTTATCCAAAAGAGATCGACGGGGTAGAGGACAGATTAAAATCCCGCTTTGGTTGGGGCTTAACAGTTGCAATTGAACCGCCAGAGCTTGAAACTCGCGTGGCGATTTTGATGCGTAAAGCCCAAGAGAGCGGCATTAACCTGCCCGATGAAGTGGCCTTTTTTATTGCTAAGCGCTTACGTTCAAACGTACGCGAGTTAGAAGGGGCGTTAAACCGTGTGATCGCCAACGCTAACTTTACTGGTCGCCCAATAACGATTGATTTTGTGCGTGAAGCACTACGTGACCTCTTGGCACTGCAGGAAAAATTAGTCACTATAGACAACATTCAGAAAACCGTAGCTGAATACTACAAAATCAAGATGGCTGATATGTTGTCTAAGCGTCGTTCGCGCAGTGTTGCGCGCCCAAGACAAGTGGCCATGGCGTTATCCAAAGAATTAACTAACCAGAGCTTGCCGGAAATTGGTGATGCCTTTGGTGGTCGAGATCACACCACAGTGTTACATGCCTGTCGTAAGATTGCTCAGCTACGGGAAGAGAGTCACGACATTAAAGAAGATTATGCTAACTTGATTAGAACCTTATCTTCTTAAAATCAAGGAATTTGGACACTATGAAATTTTCAATTGATAGGGACGCCCTATTAAAGCCGCTTCAATTGGTTTGTGGTGCGGTAGAAAGACGCCATAACTTGCCTATTTTGGCAAATCTCCTTGTAGAAGTTAGTGGTCACTCACTCAAATTAACAGGTACTGACCTTGAAGTTGAGTTAGTCGGTCAGGCGGTTATTCATGGTGATATCGAAGAAGGTCGAACTACAGTTCCTGCTAAGAAGCTGTTAGATATCGTTAAATCTTTGCCTGAGCAAAGCGAGCTTAAGGTCGAGCAGCAAGATAACAAATGGTTGTTACGCTCTGGTCGTAGCCGTTTCTCGCTGGCAACCCTGCCCGCAGAAGAATACCCCAATGTGGAAGCCTTTCAGACGGAAATCGAATTCACCCTTAAGCAAGGCGTGCTGAAGTCGTTGATTGATGCGACCCAGTTTTCGATGGCGAACCAAGACGTTCGTTACTATCTGAATGGTTTATTGCTCGAAACCGAAGGTAATGTGCTGCGCGCCATTGCTACCGACGGTCACCGCTTAGCCTTAAGTCACAGAACCATAGATGCACAATTACCTGAAAAACAAGTCATCGTGCCCCGTAAAGGCGTGATGGAAATGGCGCGTTTGTTGGAAGTCGATGATTTAGATATCGCGATTGCCATTGGCGATAACGCGATTCGCGCGACCACCAGCACCACAGTCTTTACCAGTAAATTAGTCGATGGTCGCTTCCCCGATTATCGCCGTGTGTTACCTAAGGGCGGTGATAAAATCGTTATCGCCAGCCGTAACCACTTCAAACAAGCTTTAACGCGCGCTTCTATTTTATCGAATGAGAAGTTTCGTGGTGTACGCATTCAGTTAGAGGCGGGGTTACTGAAAATCACCGCTAATAACCCAGAGCAGGAAGAAGCGGAAGAAATCATCGATGTGGATTACAACAATCAGCCACTCGAAATTGGTTTCAACGTTAGTTACTTATTGGACGTGCTCAACAACCTTAAGTCCGATGATGTGCGTATCACCTTAATCGATGGTAACTCAAGTGCCTTGCTGGAAAACCACTTGGAAGAAGATTCCATGTATGTGGTTATGCCAATGCGCTTATAGTCATCCTATTTCTACGCAGTGCCATACGCCGCTTTATAGCGGCGTATATGTCTTCAGACCTTATCCCTTGTTGCCTTATTAACTCTAATGGATGTGAATTGCGGTATGATAACAGTCCTGAGTCTTGGCCTGAGCCGTCGATACGGTTTGATGAGTAACGCATGAGCCTTATCCGTCTTAATATTGATTCTTTTCGCAATATTCAATTGGCGCAACTGAGCCCGAGTGAAGGGATTAATCTGATCTATGGTCAAAATGGCAGTGGCAAAACCAGTATTCTTGAGGCGATTTACTTTCTCGGGATGGGGCGTTCGTTTCGCAGCCACTTATCCCAGCGAGTCATCAATAACGACCAAGACAAACTAACCCTGTTTGCGACCTTAAATTTACCCCGCGGCGACAGTAAAATCGGTCTACGGCGTTTTCGCAGTGGCGAAACCGAAGTCAAAATTGACGGTGAAAAGGTCAAACGGCTATCGACTTTAGCTGAAACCTTGCCCATACAAGTCATCACGCCAGAAAGCTTTTCGTTATTGTTTGAAGGTCCAAAATCCCGCAGGCAGTTTATTGATTGGGGGGCCTTTCATTCGGACCCACAGTTTTATGCGGCGTGGGTGAATGTGAGGCGAGTTCTTAAACAACGAAATCAACTGCTTAGAAATAATTCTCCCTATAATCAAATCCAATATTGGGATCGGGAGTTTGTCCGTTATACCGAGCAGGTCACTGAAATACGAAACCGTTATGTAGACTCGTTAAATGAGCTACTTAAGGGTATAATCGAGGAGTTTTTACCGCAGGTGAATGTTAAGGTTTCATTTACCCGCGGATGGGATAGCAAAACGGATTTTGCACAACTTCTCGAATCACAATATCCCAGAGATTTGGCTACGGGTCATACCGTCAGCGGTCCCCATAAAGCTGACTTAAGACTTCGTGTAGGCACTTTGCCGGCGCAGGATGCCCTGTCCCGTGGCCAATTGAAATTATTAGTCTGTGCACTGCGTATTGCACAGGGAAAGTTGCTCAAACAACAAATAGATAAACACAGTATTTATCTTGTGGATGATCTTCCATCCGAGTTGGATGCACAGCATAGGCAGCTATTGCTGAAACAGCTAGTGGACACTGGTGCACAAGTGTTTGTGACCGCCATTGAGCCGGCAGCAATAGTCGATTCGTTACACACGCCTCCCAGTAGGATGTTCCATGTGGAACACGGACGTGTAACGGTAATTGAATAACCATTGAGAGAATAATATGTCAGAGAATAGTTACGATTCTTCGAGTATTAAGGTCCTTAAGGGCCTTGATGCAGTACGTAAGAGACCTGGGATGTATATTGGTGACACCGACGACGGTACGGGTCTACATCATATGGTGTTCGAAGTAGTCGATAACTCTATCGATGAAGCCTTAGCGGGCCATTGTACTGATATCACAATTACTATCCATGTGGATGGTTCGGTTTCTGTTAAGGATGATGGCCGTGGTATTCCGGTCTCTATCCATGAAGAAGAAGGTGTATCGGCCGCAGAAGTTATCATGACGGTACTGCATGCTGGTGGTAAGTTCGACGATAACTCCTATAAAGTGTCAGGTGGTCTGCACGGTGTGGGTGTGTCGGTGGTCAACGCGCTTTCTAAAAAGCTGCAATTAACCATTCGTCGCGATGGTAAAGTCCACGAGCAGTTTTACACCCATGGTGTACCTGATGCGCCAATCAAAGAGATTGGTGATGCAACTAAAACGGGTACCGAAATCCGTTTCTGGCCAAGTGAGCAAACTTTCAGTGATGTTGAGTTTCACTTTGAAATCCTGGCTAAACGGGTGCGAGAACTATCGTTCCTTAACTCTGGTGTGGGGATTCGCTTAGTCGACGAGCGTGATAATAAAAACGAATTCTTTAAATACGAAGGCGGTATCAGCGCATTCGTTGATTACTTGAACCGTAATAAAACGCCGGTAAACAAAGATGTATTCCACTTTATGCAGGAGCGTGACGACGGCATTACCGTTGAAGTGGCGATGCAGTGGAACGATGGTTACCAAGAAAACATATTCTGTTTTACCAACAACATCCCGCAGCGTGACGGTGGTACTCACTTAGCCGGTTTCCGTAGTGCGTTGACACGTAACCTAAACAACTACATGGAAAACGAAGGTTATAACAAGAAAGGCAAAACCAACGCGACTGGCGATGACGCCCGCGAAGGTTTAACGGCTGTTATCTCGGTTAAAGTGCCCGATCCTAAGTTCAGCTCGCAAACCAAAGACAAGCTAGTGTCTAGCGAAGTGAAAGCCGCGGTTGAACAAACCATGGGTGAAAAGCTTAACGACTATCTGCTTGAAAATCCTGCCGATGCTAAGTTAATCGTTGGTAAGATAGTGGATGCGGCTCGTGCCCGTGAAGCGGCGCGTAAAGCCCGTGAAATGACCCGTCGTAAAGGCGCGCTCGATTTAGGTGGTTTGCCTGGTAAGCTGGCGGATTGCCAAGAGAAAGACCCTGGTCTTTCAGAAATCTACATAGTGGAAGGGGACTCTGCTGGCGGTAGCGCTAAGCAGGGACGTAATCGTAAGAATCAAGCTATTCTGCCACTGAAAGGTAAAATCTTAAACGTTGAGAAAGCCCGTTTCGATAAAATGCTGTCTTCTCAAGAGGTTGCCACACTAATCACCGCGCTTGGCTGTGGTATCGGTCGTGATGAATACAACCCAGATAAGACTCGCTACCACAACATCATCATCATGACGGATGCTGACGTCGACGGCTCGCACATTCGTACCTTGCTGTTGACCTTCTTCTTCCGCCAAATGCCTGAACTGATTGAACGTGGTTATGTGTATATTGCTCAGCCGCCTTTATTCAAAGTGAAGAAAGGTAAGCAAGAACAATATCTGAAAGATGAAGCAGCACTGACTCAGTATCTGACCACTCAAGCGTTAGATGGAACCAGCATTTATCCATCTCAAGGTGCGCCAGGTATGTCGGGTGAGCCATTAGAGCGTTTAGTGACGCAATACCGCGAAGTAGAGGCGATTGTTGCCCGTTTAGAGCAACGTTATCCAACGCATATCACTAATCGGATGCTTTACCACCCAATGATCAGCAATGAGATGTTGGCCGATGAAGCTAAGATGAAGGAATGGATAGACGCCTTTATCCATGAGTTGGTGGAATTAGAAAACAGCGGCGTGCTGTATTCTGGTGAGCCTGTACTCGATCCTGAGCGTAAAGTGTATCTGCCGAAGATTACTATCCGTAAACATGGTATCGACACGCATTACCTATTTAGCTATGACTTCTTCCAATCAATGGATTATCAACGTATTGCTAAATTAGGTGCAGCCCTAGAAGGCTTGATTGAAGTCGGTGGTTATGTGCAACGTGGCGACCGAGTGAAAGAAGTTGGCAGCTTCATTGAAGCGCTAGATTGGACGATTTCTGAAGCGAAACGTGGTCTCTATATCCAACGTTATAAAGGATTGGGTGAGATGAACCCTGAGCAATTGTGGGAAACCACAATGGATCCTGAATCACGCCGTATGCTGCAAGTGACCATTGATGACGCCGTCGGTGCAGACCAATTGTTTACTTGCTTGATGGGCGATCAAGTAGAACCTCGTCGTGAGTTTATTGAAGCCAACGCGCTGAACGTAGCTAACTTAGACGTTTAATATCTAGACGTTTAATATCGTTTTTTACAGATATAACTGATTGATAAAAAAGGGAAAGCTTAGCTTTCCCTTTTATTTTGCAAAAAATTACCTATCAACACCCGCCTCATCGGCTTCGACAATTTCAGTCTCCGCTTTTGCGGCAGTTATCCAAGCCTGCATTTCTGGCTGGCTCACAATAAATTCCATATACGCTCGGCTCGCTTGCGAGACTTCAATCTCATAGGTAAAGAAGCGCATTACCACTGGTGCAAACATCATATCGGCGATTGACCACTCGCCAAATAACCAAGTGCCCTGATTTTTGGATGGGGTAAACTCAGTCATTTGCTGAGACCAAATGCTGTCGATCCGAGCAATATCTTGCTGAACCGCGGGGTTAAGCTCGACATATCGACGGGCACGGATATTCATAGGCAGGGCATTTCGCAGGGCATGAAAGCCTGAATGCATTTCACAGGCGAGGGAACGAGCCTTGGCTTTTTGTTTTGGCTCTTGTGGCCATGCAGCGCCTGAAAGATAACAATCATTGATATATTCACAAATCGAAAGTGAATCCCAAACGGTAATGCCACCATCGACCAGTGTTGGTACTTTTACCGTTGGCGAAATGGATTGGAGTTGCTGGTAGAAGCTATCGGTATCGAGTTGTAATAGCACTTCATCGAACTTAACGCCTGATTTCGCAGCCATTAACCAAGCTCGGAGCGACCAGCTAGAGTAGTTTTTATTGCCGATATAGAGTTTCATAAGCGCCTTCCAATTTTGAGTCGTGCTAATCACTATACATTATGTTTGTTTTTCACCGAGCGGTTAAGTTGTTGCATGCTCATTTCAGCCATTAAAATTGCTCACGCTATCAAGCTAAATTGGACTATGGTTTCACGTGAAACAATTCGACTTGGTAACCTTATCTTAAGTTTGGCAACATATACTCAAGCTGCACATAATACTGATAGTGGCTGCTCTAGCATATCAATTACAATGGACGGATAATGTAATACTGGCTCAGTAAACACAGCTTTCATAGGTTGGAATATTTTGATTAAATCCATATTCAACAAAATTTTTAATATCCGTGAACAAGCAACACTTGAGCGACCTAAAAGCTTTAGTCAGACCGATCTCAGCAAACCTATAACGACAGCGTCACCTAAAAAACTTGTAGAAGAGCAATGTGATACTTCGATGAGTATTGACTTAGCGGCGCTGTTTTATAGTTTGTTATTCCCCGCCAGAACCAAAGATGCTGGTGGCGTTGCTAATAACCTTGAACGGCGAGTAATGGCTGAAATAGAGCTCGCCTTAGCATCGCCACAAGTGATAGCAGAAAAGGTGCTTAAGCTTCCCTCTAAGGTATTGGAGTTAGACCGTAAGTTAGCTGATCCACAGTTTGATACTAAAGACTTGTTGGCGTTAATCGAGCAAGATCCCTTACTGAGTGTCGAAGTGCTTAAGTTGTGTAACTCACCGGCCTTTAAGCGTGGCGAGCGGGAAGTGACTAGCTTGCAGCAAGCTTTAGTACAACTTGGCCGTGAACAGTTACGTTGCTTTGTGACTAGCTGCCTAGTGCGTGAGATGCTAGATATTAAACCCATTTATTTTCGGCGTTTTGGCGCTGAGATTTGGCGTCATTCAATGCAGGTGGCCTTTTTAACTAGCGAGCTGAGTGAAGAAGATAGGGACACCGCATTCCTATTAGGATTACTGCATGATGTGGGTAAGCTCGCCATCTTCAAAATGTTGCTTGATGCTTTTGTGCAAGCAGAGCCTGGTGAGCAGCCAAATTCTTGGTTATTCCGACAAGTGATGACGGCCAAATCACTTACCTTAAGTGCGTTATTAGCAAGATATTGGCAGTTACCCAGTATTTTTGAAGCTGAACTGGATAAACTTGCCCACGTACATACCCGGCCGCATGAGGGGATTGCCGCAGTGGTTTGGCGCGCGAATATCATCAGTGAGATTTCGATGCTGCAGCAAGCGGGTAAATTGCCTGCAGACATGCTGAGTAACTTGTTAGCCTTAGTTGGACTCGATCAAGTTCAATTTGAGGCGTTGCATGAAAAACTCCAGCAATTTTAATAAATTGCAGCTAATAAAAAACGCGCTATCAGCGCGTTTTTTATTGGTACCTAACGTGTGACTTACTGGAGTAGAGAAATATCCGCTACATGTAAGAATTGCTCACGTAGGTTATTTAGCAGGGCTAAACGGTTGTTTTTCAGGGCTTCGTCATCGGCCATTACCATCACGTCTTCGAAGAACTGGTCAACACTTTCACGTAAGCTCGCCAGCAGCGTTAATGCCTGTTGGTAATCCGCATTAGCAAACAGTGGAGCAAGCAGAGGCTGAAGTTCAGCAAGTTTTGCAGCTAACGCTTGCTCTGCTGCTTCGGCTAACAGAGCTGAATTAATCGCAGTCGGTAGTTCGCCTTCTACTTTCGCCAGAATGTTAGATACACGCTTATTCGCCGCTGCCAGAGCGCTAGAGGCTTCTAAGCTTCTGAAGTGTGATACCGCATTGATACGGCTATCAAAGTCAGCTGGGCGAGTTGGGCGACGTGCTAATACGGCGAGGATCACATCAACATCGATACCTTTATCTTGGTACCAAGCACGGAAACGTGCCATTAAGAACTCAAGTACTTCATCGCTTGCATTCGCGTTGCTTAAGTTGGTGCCATGGAGTTCTTGAGCCTTAGCAATCAGTGTTACTAAGTCAAGTGGCAGTTTGTTCTCAACGATAATGCGTAGCACACCGATAGCGGCGCGGCGTAGGGCAAATGGGTCGGCAGCGCCCTTAGGTGCCTGACCAATACCAAAGATACCGACTAAGGTATCGAGTTTATCCGCTAAGGCTACTGCGCAAGAAACTGCAGCTGTTGGAACCGTATCGCCAGAAAACTTTGGCTTATATTGTTCTTCCATGGCCAAGGCTACGGCTTCAGTTTCACCGTCTAAGCGGGCGTAATGCATGCCCATAGTGCCTTGCGTATCGGTAAACTCCATCACCATATTGGTCATTAAGTCTGTTTTAGACAATAAACCAGCGCGCGCTGCATCAACGGCGTTAGCGCCAGTTTGCTCGGCAATAAAGGCGGCTAGGGCAGAGATACGAGTCACTTTGTCTTTTAAGGTACCGAGTTGTTGCTGGAACAACACAGTCTCAAGGCTTGGCAAACGTGATTCTAGTGTGTGCTTCTTATCTGTATTAAAGAAAAACTCAGCATCAGCCAAGCGTGGACGAACCACTTTCTCATTACCAGCAATGATTTGCGCCGGATCTTTTGATTCGATGTTCGCGACAAAGATGAAATTTGGCAGCAACTTACCAGCATCATCGAATACTGGGAAGTATTTCTGATCGCCCTTCATCGTATAAACCAAGGCTTCTGAAGGCACGTTCAAGAACTTCTCTTCAAAGCTTGCGGTTAATACGACTGGCCATTCAACTAAAGAGGTGACTTCTTCCAGCAGGTCGTCTTCTATATCGGCGGTGCCACCAATCTTAGCGGCCGCTTTTTCGGCATCGGCTTTGATTAAGGCTTTACGGCTTTCGTAGTCGGCGATGACTTTACCTTTTTCTTTCAGCAGCGTCAGGTAGTTGTCTGCATGGTCAAGCTCGAAGCCTGTACCCATAAAGCGGTGACCACGAACATTACGTGCCGATTTAATGCCGAGCAATTCACCTTCGATTAACTCACTGCCTAACAGCATGGTAGCGGTGTGAACCGGGCGAATAAATTGTGTCTTGCTGCTTCCCCAGCGCATTGGCTTAGGAATGGGTAGCTTATCCAGCGCACGTTGTGCCATAGCAGCAATTAAGCTCTTAGTTTCAACGCCTTCTACTTTGGCGTTATAAACCAGCCATTCGCCTTTGTCGGTCACCAAACGCTCAGCTTGGTCAACAGTGATACCGTTACCACGTGCCCAACCTTCTGCGGCTTTGGTTGGTTTACCTTCGGCATCAAAAGCTGAGCTGACAGCGGGGCCGCGTTTTTCAACGATTTTGTCCGCTTGAGCAAGCGCTAGTTCTGTCACATTAATGGCGAGACGACGGGGCGCAGCGTACCAAATAGCTGATTTAAAAGCTAAATCGGCTTTGGTTAATTCTTCGGTAAAGTTTGCTAAGAAAGACTCAGCCAGTTTACGCAGCGCCTTTGGCGGCAGTTCTTCAGTGCCTAACTCGATGAGTAAGTTTTCAAAATTCATGTGTTACCTCTACTTACACATTGGGAAGCCAAGCGCTTCGCGTGCCTGATAATAGGATTCAGCAACGGCTTTAGCCATTGTACGAACGCGCAGGATATAACGCTGACGTTCAGTCACTGAAATGGCGTGGCGTGCATCGAGCAGGTTGAAGGCGTGCGAGGCTTTCATCACTTGCTCATAGGCTGGCAGAGGTAATGGTTTTTCAAGCGACAATAAGTGCTGACACATTTTTTCGCATTGATCGAACAGGGCAAACATAAAGTCGACGTCTGCGTGCTCAAAGTTATAGGTCGATTGCTCAACTTCGTTTTGGTGGAACACATCGCCGTAGGTGATGCGACCCATCGGGCCATCGGTCCATACGAGGTCGTACACGCTATCCACACCTTGGATATACATGGCGAGACGCTCTAAACCGTAGGTGATCTCACCCGTGACAGGGCTACACTCTAAGCCGCCAACCTGTTGGAAGTAAGTAAACTGAGTCACTTCCATGCCATTTAACCAGACTTCCCAGCCTAAGCCCCAAGCGCCTAGTGTTGGTGATTCCCAGTTGTCTTCCACAAAACGGATATCATGGATTTGTGTATCAATACCTAGAGCTTGCAGAGAACCTAAATAGAGTTCTTGGATATTATCCGGTGACGGTTTTAACACGACTTGGAATTGGTAGTAGTGCTGCAGACGGTTTGGGTTTTCACCGTAACGGCCGTCGGTAGGGCGGCGCGATGGCTGCACATAAGCACTGCTCATTGGCTCAGGCCCTAGAGAGCGTAGGAAAGTTTGTGGGTGGAATGTACCCGCACCGACTTCCATATCTAAAGGTTGAACGATTGCACAGCCTTGCTGCGCCCAATATTCCTGTAGGGTTAGAATGAAACCCTGAAATGTTTTTACGTCGTGTTTCGTCGTCATGTCTACTTGTCTACTGCCGTCAGCTTGAATAGAAAATGGTTTCGATTATACCTTGTAGATCTCTGCTTATGTAGGTTATTTTTTACCTTCTTTGTTAAAACGTTAAGGTAGATAGGCCATGGAAGAAATCCGCTGTAATTGGGTCAGCGATGATCCCTTGTATCGTGAGTACCACGATAAAGTGTGGGGACGCCCAGTTTATGATTCGAAGGAGTTGTTTGCCAAGCTCTGTTTAGATGGCCAACAAGCCGGGTTGTCTTGGATTACTATCTTAAAGAAGCAGCAAAACTACGAACAAGCTTTTGCGGATTTTGAGCCGACAGTCATTGCCACTTTCGACGACGCTAAGGTTGAAGAGTTGATGAACAATCCAGGTATTGTGCGTAATCGCCTTAAGATCCATTCGATTATTCGTAATGCAAAAGGCTATTTAGCCTACACTGCGGATGGCAAAGATTTTGCTGAATTTCTGTGGAGCTTTGTTGGTGGTAAGCCTATGGTTAATCAGTTTACTTCCATGTCGCAGGTGCCTGTGCAAACACCTGAGTCTGAGGCAATGTCCAAGGCGTTAAAAAAACTCGGCTTTAACTTTGTTGGCCCAACGATTTGTTATGCTTTTATGCAGGCTGTGGGAATGGTGAACGATCATCTAGTTGATTGCATCGCCTATGATGCTTGCTGTGGCGGCAAATAAGTACTTATTTTATTGAGCTAAAAATCCAAAATAAAAAGGCATGTTCCACGTGGAACATGCCTTTTGTTATTTCATCTTGTTGAGATTAGATTTTCTCGAAGAAGAAAGGCTTACGCTGTTGTTTGCTGCCATTGAGTTGGTTCATCGACTCTGCATCGAACAACTTACCATTGACCATGGTATAAGTAACTTTATCTGTGACTCGAATATCCGCTAATGGATCGCCATCGATAACGATTAAGTCTGCAAGCTTACCGGTTTTAATTGAGCCAAGTTGATGCTCTAGGCCGAAGGTGGTGGCTGGGTTAATGGTCGCAGTTTTGAGTACATCCATATTGCTCATGCCGCCTTGGGCGAACATCCACATTTCCCAATGGGCGGCTAAACCCTCACGTTGACCGTGGGCGCCAATATTTGGATGAATGCCTAATTTATTAAACTCATTCGCCACTTTAGCAACGTTAAAATGATTGTAGTGACCGTCTGGTGCATGGGGGCGACGCATAGAGCGAGCCTGCAAAATATCGCTTGGCACATACATAGACAGGCGCGGATGAGCCCACACATCGGTCTTATCATACCAATAGTTTTCACCCGAAATACCGCCGTAGGCGACGACTAAGGTTGGAGTGTAACCGACCTTAGTTTGGCTCCAGAACTGTTTAATGTCGTTATAAATATTTGCCACGGGTAATGAGTGCTCTACGGTGGTATGGCCATCGGCAACCATGGTCAGGTTATGTTGCAGTAAGCTGCCACCCTCTGGCACGACCATCATTTCGAGTTCACGAGCTGCAGCGATAACCTGTTGTCTTTGATTGCGACGCGGTTGGTTGTAGCTCTTAACGCTAAAGGCACCAACTTTTTTGAGTCGCTCTAAATGGAATTTTGCATCATCGAGTGAGTCGATATGCGAGGTGTATCCGGGTGCATTTGCGCCGTAGAGAATTGTTCCAGTGGAGAAAATCCGCGGGCCAACGATATTACCAGCTTTTTGTTGCTCAGAAGCGGCAAAGATTTCAGTGGTATCGTTCGATGGATCATGGATGGTCGTCACGCCTAGGGATAATCCAGAGTAGAGTGCCCAGTTTTGTTGGGGCACGATTTCATCATCGGCCTGGGCGCCATGGGCGTGAGCGTCAAACAAACCTGGCATAATGGATTTGCCGCTTATATCGATAACTTGTGCATCCTTTGGAATTGCCGTGTTAGCGTCGCCAACAGCAACAATATGATTGTCTTTGACGATCACTACACCCTTATCGATGACTTGGTCATTTTCCATGGTGATCACTTTACCGCCGACAAAGGCGACTGTTCCACGTGGAACATCAGCTTTTTCAGTAAAGCCTAAATTGATAATGCTTGGCTTAGCTTGCACGTCCTTTTTGAGATACTGCGAATCAACATCGGCTTGGTACAGTTCTGGGCCAAGAGTCCAATAGAGTTGATTACTCTTGCTATTCCAACTGATACTTTCGCCAGCTCGCACACTTAACTGAGTGACAGGAAGATTACTGGCGTTAGGGCCGATTTCAACGGTTTCACCATGTTTAGCAAAGGGCGTCACCCAAACTTTAAAGCGCTCGGCAAAGGCGAGCTGTTTACCGTCGGGTGAGACTCTAAATTCGGTTGCATGCTTACTGCTGTAGTGAACGCGCTTATCAAACCCATCCAAGTTAATAGAGGCAAGCTGCGGTGTGTCATCTTCACCACTATTCATAAAAAATATGCGATCGGCTGAGGCTCCGAATTGTGCTTGATAGCCTTCTGCGGAGATTTTCTTATTTTGTTTGGTTTTTAAATCGACCTTGTACAGGCCTGGTTCCTGCGACCAAGTTCGAGGTGTGAGATGGCCGCCTTGGGTTTTACGATACACCACAAGTTCGCCATCGGGAGAAAAGGTGGGCTCGACGTATTTTCCTGGCTCAGTGGTAAGTTGTTTCGCTTTGCCACCTTTAGCGCTGATCACTTGTACTGTGCCTTGGTCTTGGTCATTCCAAGTTGTGAAGACAATATTTTTGCCATCACGCGACCACTGGGGATAGAGTTCTTCGATATCGTTATCTAACTCGGTTAAGCGCGACATCTTGCCATCGGGAAGTGTCTTCAACCAGATTTTACCCAATGCTTCGAAGGCGACCTTACTGCCATCCGGTGAAACTTGTGCCATTCGCAGCATTTTTACATCGAATACATCTTTATCAATATCTTGTTTAAAGCGTACTGAAGGCTGAACGTCTAATTGGATTTTTACGGAAAATGGAATATCGGTGACCGTTTTATTCGCAACGTTGAGGCGGTTAATTTTGCCCTTAGCCCAGAAGAAGATGTCTTTGTTGTCTGGAGTCCATGCCATCGTCGGGTAAACACCATGGATTGCCCAAGTCTCTTGCATATCGCGGTCTAAATCGCCGAACAGTTTAGTGGTTTCACCGGATTTCAAATCAAGCAAATATAAGGATGATTGGAAATCATCACGCTTGATGTAGGCTAGTTTGGTGCCATCAGGACTTGGGGTTGGGCGAATGGCTCCGCCAGTCCCTTCTATCAGAATTTCGATATCACCTGTTTTGGTATCGTAACGCTTGATTTTATAGATGCCGTTTACTGAGTCTTTAGAGTAATGGAAGGTTTTTCCTGGGGTGTCATCTTGGCTGAAATAGATATAGCGGCCATCGGGTGAATAGGCGGGTTCGCCTAAGTCTTTCTCATCATTTGGGCGTTTGGTGAGTTTTACACCTTCGCCACCTGCTACATGGTAGAGCCAGACTTCGCCGGCACCTAAACTACGACTGGCGGTAAAATGTTTACGACCCACTAAATATTGCGAATCAGGGCTCCACGCTGGGCTGTTGAGTAAGCGAAAGGTTTCTGATGTGACGGTGCGTGGATTGCTGCCATCGGCATCCATAATCCAAATATTGTCACCACCATCCGCATCCGAGGTAAAGGCGATGTGTTTACCATCAGGGCTATAAACGGGCTGCATTTGCCAGGCTATGCCTTGAGCTAATGGTCTTGCTTCACCTCCCGTGACTGGGATTTGATAAATATCACCGAGTAAATCGAATACTAAATGTTTGCCGTCTGGACTGACACTGATGTTCATCCAAGTGCCTTCGGTTACATCTATTGCCACTTTTTCTAGCGGGGCATTGGCTGGCGCATTGACGTCCCAACTCGTTTTTTGGGCGTCTGCTGCCTGTACAGCGTGGGAGTTAAGGCCAAGCATCAGGGCGATATAAAGCGGTGTCAGCTTAGGTTTCAACATGTTATGTCCTGTTATCGTTATTCTAGGGCTTGATTGTTATCAGGTTGGATAAATATTTGTTAATGCTACGCTAAGTTATCGCACAAATACCCTGTAAGGAAAACGGAAATACTGTTTCAATTAATGACCGAGGGGCAGCAGCTGAGGTGGAGAAACTGTGGGAGAGTAATGCAGCTTACTCTCCAGGAAGTGATGATTAGTTTAATGTGACGGGATCGCCGATGTGGATCATGGCATCATTGATGACACGGCAAGTGACACCGCCTCGCCAATCAGGTGTAAGTGCTGACTCTAAGCCGGCATGAGCTTGGTCCATCTTTTTACAGGGATCAGTTTCTCCTGTGACTTCGAGGCAGAGATCCCCAATCAGTAACTGCTTACCCACATCGGCAGGACTAAAAGTTAATCCATCGACTAAAAGATTGGCGCGGCGAGTCGTCCAAGGTAAATTTGCACCTATACTTTGACACGCTATTTGCCATTGCTGGAGCGAGAGTACTGTGACTTGCCTTTTGCCTGGGCGACCAAATACATCTTTTTCAATACCGCTGTGCTGGGTGACATTCGCGCACAGCACCTCATTCATTGGTCCGCGTTTAATCGTTTTATAGGCGATAGCAACTAGTTTCGGCATGTTTGATGTCCTTATCCTAATGTCGATGTTGGGACTTAGAGTCCCTTTTTAATCAAATATTGATAGGGTGTTTGATTGGTTTCACTGGCGATCAGTGTGTGATCCATAAACTCACAAAAACTGGGAATATCACGGGTAGTAGCAGGATCATCCGCGATGATAAGCAGTGTTTCTCCTTGAGCCATTTGTCTTACCGTTTTACGCACCATCATTACAGGTTCTGGGCAGCGCAAACCAAGAGCATCCAGTTTGTGTTGTGCGGTTGTGAAAACGTCGTTCATATGACCTCGACTGAACGGTTAAACAGAATTGGCTAATGTTACTCCAGTGGTTTGGATAAACCAAGTTGGCGGCCTGATTTTGTGATGCAACGGGTAATTGGTTTTATTCCGTTTTATTCGAGAGTCAGGATTAGTGAGATGTTTCACGTGGAACAATGTTATTTCGTGGTCTCTAATCTTTCTCAAATGCTTGAGAATGGGATGGATCTCTTCATCATAAAAAATACGGGACTTTTATAGCTGCTATAAAATCGAGATAATCTAACTTTAAGCGTTTTTGGCTTAGCAACTTTATCATCGACGTTTTAGCGTGGCATTATTTCACAATGATTTTAAAGCTGCATAAAAAAGCCGGAACTGAGTCCGGCTTTGAAGGAAGAATCGTTAAGGATTAAACGCGTTCGAAAACGGTTGCAATACCTTGGCCTAAACCGATACACATAGTGGCTAAACCTAAGGTTGCATCTTTGTGTTCCATCAGGTTGATCAGCGTCGTTGAAATACGCGCACCAGAGCAACCCAGTGGATGGCCAAGCGCGATAGCACCACCATTGAGGTTAATTTTCTCATCGACCACATCCAACAGGCCTAAATCTTTAACGCAGGGTAAAGATTGTGCGGCAAAGGCTTCGTTTAGTTCAATAACATCTAAATCAGCAACGGTAATGCCTGCGCGAGCCAGTGCTTTTTGCGTGGCTGGCACTGGGCCGTAACCCATAATAGCTGCGTCACAACCTGCAACCGCCATAGAGCGAATGCGAGCACGGATTGGTAGACCCAAAGCGCGCGCTTTAGATTCTTCCATAATTAACATCGCTGAAGCACCGTCGGATAAGGCTGATGAGGTACCCGCAGTCACAGTACCGTTTGCAGGGTCGAATACTGGGCGCAGTGCTGCTAACGATTCCATGGTCGTTTCTGGGCGAATCACTTCGTCGTGCAGTACTTTAATCAGTGCACCGTTAGCATCATGGCCTTCGATGCCATAGATTTCCTTGGCAAAACGGCCTTCAACTGTGGCTGCGTAAGCGCGTTGGTGTGAACGAACAGCAAAGGCATCCTGCTGCTCACGGGTGATGCCGTGGAGCTTGCCGAGCATTTCTGCGGTTAAGCCCATCATGCCGGAGGCTTTAGCGACGTTATTGGCTAAACCAGGGTGGAAGTCCACACCATGGTTCATCGGCACATGGCCCATATGCTCAACACCACCGATGATAAAGGTGTCGCCCATGCCGGTCATAATGGCACGTGCCGCTTGGTGGATGGCTTCCATTGAAGAACCACATAGGCGGTTTACTGTCACGGCGCCAGCCGTTTTCGGGATACCTGCCAGCAATGATGCGTTACGGGCAATGTTGAAGCCTTGCTCTAGGGTTTGCTGCACGCAGCCCCAAATAACGTCTTCAATAGTATTGGGATCTAATTGCGGGTTACGCAGTAATAGACCTTTCATTAATTCGGCAGAGAGTGTTTCTGCACGTACATTACGGAACACCCCAGCCTTAGAACGGCCCATAGGAGTACGAATGCAATCTACGATAACAGCTTGTTTCATAATTAAATTCCTTTCCCGCTAATTAGGCTTGGTAGTAGCTACCGTTGTTGGCTGCAAGGGCGCGCATGGCGTCGGTGACTTGATACAAACCACCTAAGTGAGCGTATTTGTCTGCTAAAGCCACAAAGTTCGCTACGCCCATAGTATCTAAGTAACGGAACACACCACCACGGAATGGTGGGAAGCCTAAACCGTAGACTAAGCCCATATCTGCTTCGGCAGGTGATGCCACAATGCCTTCTTCTAAACAGCGAACGGTTTCGATAATCATTGGGATCATAGTGCGTGCGATGATTTCATCCGCATCGAATGCTTTTTGTTCACCAAAGGCGGCCTTCAGCAGCTCGTAGCTGGTTGGGTCGACGTCTTTCTTTGGCTTACCGCGGCTATCCACAGAGTAAGCGTAGAAGCCTTTGCCATTCTTCTGACCGAGACGTTTGTTTTCGAACATCACGTCAATCGCGTCATTGCCGGATTTGCCCATACGATCGGGGAAGCCTTCGGCCATTACTGCTTGGGCGTGGTGGCCTGTGTCTAAACCGACAACGTCTAGCAGATAAGCAGGGCCCATTGGCCAGCCGAATTGTTTTTCCATCACTTTGTCGATAGCGGCAAAGTCGCCACCTTCGGCGAGCAGGCCGTTAAAGCCAGCAAAGTAAGGGAAGAGAACGCGGTTAACGAAGAAGCCCGGGCAATCGTTAACAACGATTGGGGTTTTACCCATTTTGCTGGCGTAGGCGACAACTGATGCGATGGTTTCTTCTGAGCTGTGCTCGCCACGGATAACTTCAACTAATGGCATTTTGTGCACTGGGTTGAAGAAGTGCATACCACAGAAGCGCTCTGGCTTCTTCATGCTCTTCGCTAGCAAGTTGATTGAAATAGTTGACGTGTTAGAGGCGATAATCGCATCTTCACTGACGTATTGTTCAACTTCAGCCAGTACTTGCGCCTTCACTTTTGGATGCTCAACTACAGCTTCGACAACTACGTCAGCATGTTTCACTGGGGCATAGTCTAATGCTGGGGTGATGTTGTTCAGCACTTTAGCCATTTTTTCTGGGGTAGAGCGGCCACGGGCAACTTGCGCAGATAACAGTTTCGCGGCTTCGCCTAAACCTAAATCTAATGCAGGTTGAGCGATATCCTTCATCACGATTGGCGTGCCTTTGCTGGCGCTTTGGTAAGCGATACCGCCACCCATAATGCCTGCACCTAATACGGCTGCGCTTTTCACATCTTTAGCGAGTTTGCCCGCTTTCTTAGCTTTGCCTTTAACGAATTGATCATTAAGGAAGATACCGATAAGCGCTTTGGCTACATCGGTTTTCGCTAACTTGATGAAAGCTTGGTGTTCAATTTGTAGTGCTTCGGTGCGGTCTTTGGTTGATGCTTGTTCAACTACGTTTACCGCTGCCATTGGTGCTGGGTAATGTTTGCCTGCGACAGAGAAAACCATGCCTTTAGCGGTCGTGAAAGACATCATGGCTTCGAGTTTAGGTAAGGTCAGTGGTGACATCTTGCGTTGGCGACGCGCTTGCCAATCAAGCTTTTCTGCTACTGCATCTTTTAGCATTTGAATCGCCGCAGCTTCCAAGGCTTCTGGAGCGACAACGGCATCAACCGCACCGACTTTTAATGCATCTTCGCCGCTTTGGTCTTTACCCGTGGTGATCCACTCAAGGGCGTTGTCAGCACCAATCACACGTGGTAAACGCACTGTGCCACCAAAGCCAGGGATGATGCCTAGCTTGGTTTCGGGTAGACCGATTTTGGCTGTGGTGTCAGCAATACGGAAATCCGTTGCCAGAATGGTTTCACAACCGCCGCCTAGGGCAAAACCTTTAATCGCTGAAGCGGTTGGGAAAGGTAAATCTTCAAGTTTATTGAATACGGCATTGGCCTGTTCAACCCAAGAGAGCAGTACTGAATCATCTTGTGCGAATAAGCCTAAAAATTCAGTAATGTCGGCACCCACGATAAAGGTATCTTTACCTGAGGTCAGCACTAATGCCTGAATGTTTGTTTGTTGTTTAATGCTGTCTAATGCGGCATCGAGTGAGGCGAGTGTTTCTCTGTCGAATTTGTTCACCGAACCGGGTGCGTTAAAGCACAGCTTGGCAATATTATCCTCGAGTAACTCAACCTGAATTGTAGGACTTTGGTAGATCATTGCTTGCTTCCTTTTGGCTTAAAAGTGATACCCACCATTATTTTTTGGTGTTAGTACGACTCTCTATCTCACAGCAGCTTCGGCCATCATTTGACCAGTTGTGTGCCAGTGTGCTTCGAAATTCGATAAATTACAACACCCAATTTAAACGACTGTTTAATTTCTTGTCGGCTAGAGTGAATTTTCAGCTTTGTGATACACTGCACAAAGTGTAGAAGTGCCAGATTACGCGAAAGAGTACGTAGTGGGAATTTGTACTTTAGCGGTATTACTCGCTGGCTAGTTGGGTAATTTTATTTTTAGAATTAAAAGCATAGGCTTAAATCGAGAATTTGCTACCCCGTGCGAAATGAGGGCGTAAGTAGAGGAAAACACTGAGCCTATATGGCTTAGTCAGATTTGCGGTTTTTTTATTAACTATCGTTCATTACAGGATATGAAACATGGATCACTTGGCTCATCACTATCATGCCCACATCACCGAGCTTAATCGTCGAGTTGCTGAAATTGTATCGCGTGAAGCATTATCAGGTTTAGTGATCCACTCGGGTCAGCCACATCGAATGTTTTTGGACGACATTAATTATCCTTTTAAAGCCAATCCCCATTTCAAGGCTTGGTTACCTGTGTTGGATAACCCTAACTGTTGGTTAGTGGTGAATGGTCGCGATAAGCCGCAATTGATTTTTTATCGCCCAGTGGATTTTTGGCATAAGGTGTCTGACGTGCCGGAGATGTTCTGGACCGAGCATTTTGAGATCAAATTACTCACTAAGGCCGATAAGGTTGCCGAACTATTGCCTGCCGATATCGCTAACTGGGCTTATTTGGGTGAGCATTTAGATGTGGCTGAGGTGCTGGGTTTCACCAGTCGCAATCCTGACTCTGTGATGAGCTATCTGCATTTTCACCGTACCACTAAAACCGAATATGAACTCGAATGTATGCGCCGAGCGAACCAGATCGCGGTGCAAGGGCATTTAGCGGCTAAAAATGCCTTCTATAACGGTGCCAGCGAGTTTGAAATTCAGCAGCAGTATTTATCTGCCGTGGGACAGGGCGAGAACGAAGTGCCCTACGGTAATATCATTGCCTTAAACCAAAATGCGGCGATTTTGCATTACACCGCACTCGAGCACCAAAATCCGGCGCGACGTTTATCTTTTTTAATTGATGCGGGTGCTAGTTATTTTGGCTATGCGTCGGATATCACTCGTACCTATGCGTTTGAGAAGAATCGTTTCGACGAATTAATTACTGCCATGAACAAGGCGCAGCTCGAACTGATTGATATGATGCGTCCGGGTGTGCGTTATCCCGATTTACACTTGGCGACCCATGGCAAAGTCGCACAAATGCTGCTGGATTTTGAGTTAGCCACGGGCGATGCCCAAGGCTTAGTCGACCAAGGCATTACCAGTGCCTTCTTCCCCCATGGACTCGGTCATATGCTAGGCTTGCAAGTGCATGATGTGGGAGGTTTTGCCTTCGATGAACGTGGCACTCATATTCCGGCGCCTGAAGCCCATCCATTCCTGCGTTGCACCCGTATTTTGGCGCCAAACCAAGTGCTTACGATGGAGCCAGGATTATACATTATCGACACTTTACTCAATGAGCTAAAACAAGATAGCCGTGGTCAGCAGATCAATTGGCGCACCGTTGATGAGCTGCGACCTTTTGGCGGTATTCGTATCGAGGATAATGTGATTGTGCATCAGGATCGAAACGAAAATATGACCCGCGAACTGGGCTTAGCGTGATTTTAGGGAGAGCGAGTGCTCGAAAGTTATCTGATACCGAGTGAAAATGTGCAGATAGAAGAAGAGATAAAGCATAGCCGCTTTATCTCTTTTCTATTTCATTGCACGAGTTTAGAGCAGTTGAAGTTAGTACTTACTGACATAAAGCGAGATTATCCCGGCGCTAGCCATTACTGCTATGCCTTTATTGCTGGAGCGCCTAACGACAGCATTGCCATCGGTTCGAGTGACGATGGTGAGCCAGCGGGCAGCGCTGGTCGTCCAATGCTCGCAGTATTACAAGGCGCGAATCTCGGTGAAGTCGGTGCCGTGGTGGTGCGTTTCTATGGCGGTACTAAGTTAGGTGTGGGCGGTTTAGTGCGTGCCTATACTTCGGGATTACGCCAAGGTTTAGGGCAATTGCCGACGCGATTGAAGCAATTACGTTATCCTGCAAAACTGTATTGTGATTACACCCAATTAAGGGATGTCGAACATTTATTACAACAGTTAGAAGCGGTGATCATCGATAAGCAATTTGCCGAAGCCGTTGATATCCACTTTGAAATTGGCAAACAACAACAGGGTATATTGAATGAATCGCTGGCAACGTTGAGTCAGGGCAGCCTGCGCGCAGAGTTTGAGCTGTGATGCTTGCGTAAATTATGCCAAAATATGCAAAATGCTGAAAATACCTTTGCAGCCAATGGAATAATTGAACACGCGGAATGCAATACAAAACCATAATAAGAATCATAGGTCTGCTTATCGGCCTGTTCTCCATCACTATGCTGCCGCCAGCCTTAATCGCCATTTGGTATAACGATGGCGGTGGTACTGCGTTTATTCAGGCATTTTTTGTTAGCTTATTTATCGGTTTTTGGCTCTGGTATCCTAATCGTCGCTGCAAAGAGGAATTACGAACTCGCGAGGGTTTCCTGATTGTGGTCCTGTTCTGGACAGTGCTTGGCTCCATCGGTGCCTTACCCTTTATTTTCTCAAGCCAACCCGATCTCAGCTGGACCGATAGTTTCTTCGAATCATTCTCCGCACTGACCACCACGGGAGCCACCGTTATTGTCGGGCTGGACTCCTTACCTAAGGCCATTCTGTTTTATCGACATTTGCTGCAATGGCTCGGCGGTATGGGGATCATCGTTCTAGCTGTGGCGATTCTGCCAGTGTTGGGCGTTGGGGGCATGCAGCTGTATCGCGCCGAAATACCGGGCCCAGTGAAGGACAGTAAGATGACGCCGAGGATTGCCGAAACGGCTAAGGCGTTATGGTACATCTATCTACTGCTAACCATCACCTGTGCTGGCGCCTATTGGCTGGCGGGGATGAGCGTATTCGATGCCGTGTGTCACTCGTTTTCGACCATCGCCATCGGGGGCTTTTCGACCCACGATGCCAGTATGGGCTACTTTAACAGCCCTGTAATCAATCTGATTTGCGTATTCTTTTTGATAGTCTCTGCAGTGAACTTTAGCGTGCACTTTGCGGCATTTTCGCGCCGCGGGATCAATTTTAGAGTCTATTTTCGAGATACCGAGTTCAAGATGCTGGTGGCGATTCAGCTGGTGCTAACGGCGATTTGTTTCTTAACCCTTTATCACTCCGGGATTTATGACTCGCCAGAAGAAACCTTAGATCACGCTTTATTCCAAGCTGTTTCGGTAGCGACAACCGCAGGCTTTGGTACCGAAAGCTTCCATATGTGGCCGCTTTTCCTGCCGATTCTGTTGATCTTCTCAAGCTTTATCGGTGGTTGTGGTGGTTCAACTGCGGGCGGGATTAAGGTGATCCGGGTTATCCTGCTGTTATTGCAAGGTTCTCGTGAACTTAAGCGCTTGGTTCACCCTAAGGCGATGTTCTCGATTCGTATTGGCTCCAAGGCGTTACCTGATCGGGTTGTCGATGCAGTATGGGGATTTTTCTCTGCCTATGCTTTAGTTTTCGTACTGTGTATGTTGGCGCTAATGGCCATGGGGCTGGACGATATTACGGCCTTTAGTGCCACCGCTGCCTGTTTAAATAACCTTGGCCCAGGGCTTGGGGAAGTGGCGAGTAACTATGCCAGTATCGGTGATGGCGCCAAATGGGTGCTGGTGGTGGCCATGTTATTTGGTCGCCTCGAAGTCTTTACCTTGTTGATTTTGTTCACGCCAACTTTCTGGAAGGATTGATATGCAGACATTAATTATCTATTCGACAATCGATGGCCAAACACTGGAAATTTGCCGAAAAATCAAAACGCTTGCCGAACAAGCGGGTGAGCAGGTGTCGTTAGTCACCTTAGAGCAGGCCGAGGCCTTAAGTCTTGTCGATTTCGATAAAGTGCTGATTGGTGCGAGTATTCGTTATGGTAAACATAGACCTGAGCTATATCAGTTTGTAAATCGCAACCACGCGGTGTTAAGTGCAAAAATTAACGGTTTTTTCACTGTAAATGTGGTGGCGCGTAAGCCATTAAAGAACACGCCAGAAACGAATCCTTACATGCAAAAGTTCCTTAAATTATCGCTGTGGCAACCACAGCAATTGGCAGTTTTTGCAGGCAAGATTGATTACCCTAAATACGGCTTATTCGACCGGACCATGATCCGCTTTATCATGTGGATGACTAAAGGGCCGACTGACCTGAAGGGCACCTTCGAGTTTACCGATTGGGGTAAAGTCGAAGCCTTCGGAACGCACTTTAGCAAGCTGTAAAAATGATAAAGCCCTAGTCTCAGCTAGGGCTTTATGACTGCATGGCGTCGTTTAACTATTTATACCGCGCAGTAACGACTATGTAGAATGGAAATCACTTGGGTGACTTGTTCATTCTTAAGCTTGTAATACACAATCTGGGAGCTCTTACGGGTATCGACTAAGTCTTCGGCTCGCAATACTGCTAAATGCTGTGATAGTGCCGATTGGCTTAAAGGAACTGTCGCATTCAGTTCCGTCACGCTCAGCTCTTTATCCAGTAAAAGGCACAGAATCATTAAGCGATAAGGATTCGCTATAGCTTTAAGCCATTTAGCCGCACTTTCCGCATTAGTTACCATTGCATTTACATCTATATCATTTTGCATAAGGTACTCACTTGATCGCTTTTGATTAGATAATTCTAATTGAACATGTTTCTATACGCAATCATACTGCTCGGCAATTCAGATCTCAATTTTTGCATTTCAGAATATGAGACAACGCTGATTTGTGATCCTATCAGGGGTTTATTTAACAGATGATTGCCACAATGGTGCCACACTTTAACGGAACGGGAATACCCCATGACACGCATTTTGGTGCTTTATTTTACCCGTGGTGGCCACACGGCCAAGATTGCGAATGCAATCGCGCAGCAATTGACTCTGCGTGGTGCTGAGGTTGACTTAGTCGACATCAATAGTGCGGCTGCAACAAGGATTAACTGGCCCGATTATCAACTGGTGGCTTTGGGGGCTTGCGTACTCTATGGTACCTATGACAAAAGCGTATTCCAGTTTATTGAACAACATTCGCAAGCGTTGAGTGCGTTGCCAAACAGTTTTTTCTGCGTCAATGTGGTGGCGCGTAATCCTGAAAAACGTATTCCAGAGAACAATAAATACCTGCAAAAATTCATAACCTTATCACCTTGGACTCCCGCCGATTTGAAGATTATTGCTGGTAAGGTGGATTACCCTTCGTGGCCTTGGTACGACAGATTAATGATCCAATTGATTATGAAAATCACCAAAGGGCCAACGGATCCTAAGGCGGTGATCGATTATACCGACTGGGAAGATGTGAAGGTCTATGCCGACCATTTGCTGACTTTGGCCAAGGTTGCTGAGCCCGCCTAATAAAAATGCGCTCTGTGAGCGCATTTTTAGTTGATGACTGATACGACTAGTATTTCCAAAAACTGGGATGGAATAGTACGGCCACAGTTAAAATCTCTAAGCGTCCTAGCAACATACCTAATGCAAGCGCCCACTTAGCCAGATCGGGCAGTGTCGAGAAGTTACCCGCAGGGCCAATAATGGGGCCTAGTCCTGGGCCGACGTTGGTGACTGCGGTAATTGCGCCAGTAAAACTGGTCATGGGGTCGAGCCCTGTCAACACCAAAATCACCGAAAGCCCAACAATCACAAACATAAATAGCAGCACAAAGGTGATCAGCGAGCGCACAATATCCTCACTGATCAGGCGGTTATTATAGCGCTCTCTAAATATCCCATTGGGATGACATTGCTGCTTTAACTGTTCGCGCATAATGGCGCCAGCAATTTGAAAGCGGAAGATTTTGATCCCGCCAGAGGTCGAGCCAGAGCAGCTACCGACAAACATTAAGAACAGAAAAGCGATATTAGCAAATGCGCCCCACGTGCCATAGTCGGTTAAACCATAGCCCGTGGTGGTCACAACAGATACGACGTTAAAGCTGGATAATCGTAATGCATCAATCAAGGCGATATCGCGGGTTTGCCATAACCAAACACCAATAAAGCAAGAAACAAAGGTCAGAAAAAATAAGAAGCCTTTGACTTGGGCATCATTCCAAACGCTTAAATCGCGCTGTTGGATCATCTGCACAAACATCAGCAGGGGTAAACCTCCCGCCGCCATAAAAACAACACCAACCCAATGGGCAGAATTGGAAAACGCCGCCATCGAATTATCTGAGGTTGAATAGCCTCCCGTCGACAGTGTGGTCATCGCATGGTTGATGGCTTGAAACCACGTCATGCCTGCAACATGGTAGGCAATACAGCAGATAATAGTCAGTAAAATATAGATAAAGAATAAATGCTTAGCCATGCTTTGGGTACGAGGAACAGCCTTGTCACTCCAATCCGATGACTCAGTGCGGAACAGCCGCATACCACCAACGTTTAAGAAGGGCAGAATCGCAACCGCCATCACGATAAAGCCAATGCCACCGAGCCATTGCAATAACGAGCGCCAGATTAAGATACTGTGATCCATCGTATCTAAGCCAGAGAGTACTGTTGAACCTGTGGTGGTAATACCGGACATGGTCTCGAAGAAGGCATCCGTATAACCTATACCGTGGTAAAGCGTAAAAGGCATGGCCGCAAACAGGCTCACGATCAACCAAGTGAGACTGGTGAGCAGAAACATATCTCGAATATTGAGGTTAATAGCCTTACTTTGGCCGTTATGCAAACACAGGCTGGCGCAAATCCCAGTGACTAAAGCCGATAACATGAAAGAGCCTACGGTCTCCTCGCCGTTGAATGCGGCAAGAAGTAAGGGCGCTAACATAAAGGCTGTTAACATCGATAAAAACAGCCCTAAAATAAACAATAACGGTCTAAAGTTCAGCATAGGATGATGACTTAAAAGAAGAAGGCGCTAGGTTGGAACAGCTTTTCGACTTCGCCGATAAATTTTTTGTTTACCAAAAACAAAATCACGTGATCCCCTTGCTCAATCACTGTTTTATCATGAGCCATCAACACTTCCTCATTCCGCACAATGGCGCCAATGGTGGTTCCCGGCGGCAGCTTGATATCGCCAATCGCCTTGCCAACAACTTTAGAGGTGCTGGAGTCGCCATGGGCAATGGCTTCAATCGCTTCGGCGGCGCCGCGGCGTAAGGAATACACGTTACAGATATCGCCTTGGCGGATATGGGTCAGTAAGGCTGAAATCGTCGCCTGCTGGGGTGAAATCGCGATATCGATATTAGCTTCTTGCACAATATCCACATAGGCTTCGCGCTGGATTAATACCATCACCTTTTTTGCCCCCATGCGCTTGGCTAGCAGGGCGGACATGATATTGGCTTCATCATCGTTGGTGACGGCAATAAACACATCGGTTTGGTCGATATGTTCTTCGAGTAGCAGCTCTTGATCTGAGGCATCACCACAAAATACTGTGGTGTTTTCAAGCTGTTCGGATAGAGACTCTGCGCGTTCGAACTTGTGTTCAATCAATTTGACTGAATGGGTGCGTTCGAGGCGTTTAGCCAGGCCTAAGCCGATGTTACCACCGCCGGCAATCATGATATTGCGGTAGGAGTTATCCAGCTTTTGCATCTCACTCATCACAGCGCGGATATGGCGACTGTCGGCCACGAAAAACACTTCGTCATCGGCTTCGATAATAGTCGTGCCGCGGGGCATGATAGGGCGACCTTGGCGGAAAATCGCCGCCACCCGGGTATCAATATTTGGCATATGCTCGCGAAGCGCGGCCAAGGCATTACCGACTAAAGGGCCGCCGTAATAGGCGCGAACCGCAACCAAACTTAAGCGGCCTTCGGCAAATTCGAGCACTTGCAGCGCACCGGGATACTCAACCAAACGTTGAATGTAAGCGGTCACTAACTGTTCGGGTGCGATAAGTTCATCGATTACAAAACCGCCGCGAGGACGTCCCTCGCTATTTTTGGTCTCACTGTCGATAAATAATTTATCGCGCATCGCTAGATAAGGTTCGGAGCGAATACGGGCGATTTTAGTCGGTGTACCAAATAGGCTGTAGGCCATTTGGCAGGCGACCATGTTGCATTCATCGCTGTTCGTCACAGCAATCAGCATGTCGGCATCTTCGGCGCCAGCCTCTTTGAGCACATCGGGGTGGGCACCATGGCCCGCCACGACGCGAAGGTCATATTTATCCTGCAGGGCGCGTAATCTGGATTTGTCGCTATCGACGATGGTGATATCGTTGTTTTCACCCACCAAATTTTCGGCCAAGGTTCCCCCAACTTGACCCGCACCTAATATGATAATTTTCATGGCCTTGCTTACTTCCTAATGGGTCGCTTTCAATAAACGGGCGTAATAAAACCCATCCATGTTGTGTTGTCCCGGCGTGATTTGCCAACCAATATCTTGGCTTGAAGCCTGCTGGGCAAGTGTATCTAGCTTAGCATCTGCGGTTCTGGCTAAAAATGCACTAATTTGGTCTCGATTTTCCTGCGGCAAAATAGAGCAAGTTGCATACAGGAGTGTGCCACCGGGCTTGAGCCACTTCCAGCAGTGATCGAGAATTTGTCTTTGCAGCTCGGCCAGTTCCTCGATGTCATGGTTTTTGCGTAACCATTTGATATCGGGATGGCGGCGGATAACGCCCGTCGCTGAGCAAGGTGCGTCGAGTAAGATACGATCAAATTGTTCACCCTGCCACCATGAGTCGATATTGGCCGCATCGCCATGAATAACTTCCGCTTTTAATGATAAACGGTCAAGGTTCTGTTGCACGCGCTCAAGACGTTTGGCATCGAAATCGACGGCAACCAGCTTGATGCTAGGTTCAAGTTCGAGTAAATGGCAGCTTTTACCACCTGGTGCGGCACAGGCGTCAAGGACCAGTTCGTTCGCTTGGGGAGCCAGCAGGGTCGCGGCCCATTGGGCGGCGCCATCTTGCACTGATGCAGCACCTTCGTGGAAGCGTGGTAATGTCGCCACATCCTTGGGATGGGCAAGCAGGATTGCATCATCACTCAGGCCCGCACTGGCTTCTATCTCTAGCTCACTCAGGGCGGCAAGATATTCATCGCGGCTTTGGGAAAGGCGATTGTTACGTAGCCACATGGGTGGACGCTCATGACTTTGCTGGATTATCTCTTGCCAGTTGTCAGGATAAGCGGCTTTTAAGCGCTTAATTAACCAGCCCGGCGTGTTGTAGCTTAAGGTCTCCGACTCTGTGCTAAGCGGTGTTAATTGGCGCTGAATATTACGCAGCACGCCATTGACGACCTTTACCATTCCCTCAAACTTTAATTGACGGCAGGCCTCTGCGGTTTCGGATATGGCCGCATGGCTTGGTATGCGGGTGAAGTAAAGCTGGTAACAGCCAACAATCAATAGCTGGTGGATGATCCTTTGCTTACCTTTAAGCGGCTTGGCTAAACATTCGGCCACGCGTTTTTCGATCTGCGGCAAGGTACGCATCACGCCGTAGCAGAGCTCGGCGAGCAGGGCTTTATCTTTACCACTGGCAAGATGCTTTTGCTGTTCTGGCAGGGCAACTGAAAGTGACACGCCTTTCTCTAAGACTTCGAAGATGGCTTTGGCCGCCAGTGCTCGCAAGTTCATCATTATTGCGCCTCGTTATTGAGACGAGTATTTGGGGTAAACCACTCGCCGCGGGCATTGAGAATATCTGCAACGCTGAGGGGTTTCTTGCCGGGTAATTGCATGCTGAGCAGGGTTAACACACCATCGCCTGTGGCGACTTCAATGCCTTTTTTACTGGCGCTGATAATAGTGCCGGGTGCGGCATTGCTACTGGTGGCGCTGACTTGGGTCTGCCACACCTTGATAGTATTGCCTTGGTGCTCAAAGTAGCTCACTGGCCAAGGATTGAAGGCGCGAACTTCTTGCCATAATTGGGTCGCGGATTTAGTCCAATCCAACCTCGCTTCTTCTTTACTGAGTTTTTCGGCGTAGTTAGCTAAGGCTTCATCTTGTTTTTCAGCGGCTAAGGTGCCGCTAGCTAAACCTTCAAGCGCGTGTAATAGTGCTGTTGGTCCCTGCAGGGCTAACTTCTCGTACAGGCTGGCTGAGGTATCATCATCTTCAATCGGCAAGTAGGTTTTTAGCAGCATATCACCCGTATCTAGGCCAACATCCATCTGCATGATCGTCACACCTGTTTCTTTATCACCTGCCCAAAGTGCTCTTTGGATTGGCGCTGCGCCGCGCCAACGAGGCAGAATTGAACCGTGAACATTGATACAGCCTAAACGTGGCGTATCAAGCACGACTTTAGGCAGGATCAAACCGTAGGCAACCACCACCATAATATCGGCATTAAGGGCGGCCAGTTCTTGCTGCGCGGGTTCTTTGCGTAGCGAACCGGGTTGATAAACTGGAATATTGTGGGCGAGCGCGAGCTCTTTCACTGGGCTGGCGGTGAGTTTTTTACCGCGCCCTGCGGGTCTATCCGGCTGTGTGTAAACAGCAATCACATTGTGGTGTGAGTTAATCAGCGCCTGTAAATGGCGAGCGGCAAAATCCGGTGTTCCGGCGAAGATGATATTGAGTGGTTTCAAATCTGATCCTAATGCTTATTTGGCGTCTTGTTTGGCCGCTTTTTCAAGTTTCTGTTTGATCCGTTGGCGCTTCAATGGCGACAGGTAGTCGACAAATAACTTACC
Organism: Shewanella sp. 8A; assembly: GCF_023475945.1. Lineage (NCBI taxonomy): Bacteria > Pseudomonadati > Pseudomonadota > Gammaproteobacteria > Alteromonadales > Shewanellaceae > Shewanella > Shewanella sp. 8A. The sequence goes on along the minus strand of NZ_JAMDJP010000019.1, from coordinate 8,429 downwards.
TTTCAGGTGATCCATTTCATGCTGAATGCAAATCGCAAATAGGTCATCGGCTTCAACGGTGAATTCATTACCGTGTCTATCCAGTGCTTTAACGGTAACAAATTCGGCGCGGTCAACTTTGGCATAGATACCAGGGACAGACAGACAACCTTCTTCGTTACAGAAATCACCGCTACTGGCAATAATCTCGGGATTGATAAAGACTTTAGGACGTTCAACCTCGTCTTGTAAATCCATGACGATCAGTTGTTTATGATAATCAACCTGGGTCGCGGCTAAACCAATCCCTTTTTCTTGGTACATGGTTTCGAACATATCATCGATTTGAGTTTGCAACTCAGCAGTAAACTCTGTGATAGGTTGTGCTTGAGTTCGCAATCTTTCATCGGGAAAGCGTAAAACTTTTAATAGTGCCATACTTAAACTCTTAACAAGTCTGTCAAATCTCAATCAGTTGGTTATACTGACTGAGGCTAATGGGTTAATTTTAATCTTTAGTGCCTATCAATAACAGTAAAAGCTCGATTTAAGAGCTAAACAACATGGACCGCACCATGAAACGGCTAATTTTACTTGCGTTAATGACCTTTCATTGCACATTGGTTTACGCTGACACTCTCACGTTGAAAGCAGGGTATCCAGAGTCATATGTGGTAAAGAAGGGCGATACCCTGTGGGATATTTCTGCAACCTTTCTAAATGATCCGTGGAAGTGGCCACGTTTATGGGATGTTAACCCTCAAATAGCCAATCCTCATTTAATTTATCCCGGTGATCAACTCACCTTAGTCTTTATCGATGGTCAACCCAGATTAGTGCTTAATGGCGCGAGTGCGAGTATTGGAGCCAGTGAAGCAAAACCCCATATTCGCAAAACTCCAGAGGGACGCGTAATTGCCAAGAGCAATGCGGTTCCTGCGGTTGATTTGGCATTAATCCAAAACTATCTCGTTCAAAACCGTGTGGTTGATGCTAGCTGGCTAGGCATGCAACCTATGGTACTCGGCGGTGAAAGCCCGTCGCGCCATCATATTGTTGGTGATGTGATTTATATCAATAGCGAATTACCTTTGCATCAAAAGTTAGGAGTCTATGAGCGTGGCCGAGAATTCTTTAATAAAGAAACGGGCGAGGCGCTAGGACAGGAAGCGATTCTGGCATCCACAGGCCAAGTCATTGAGTCTGGCAAAGTGTCTAAGGTAAAAATTCTGAGCAATTTCCGTGAAACCAAAGCGGGCTTTAGGGTGTTGCCGATGGAGGATGAAGCGTTAATGTCAGCTTACTTTACGCCAAAACCCGCAGAACTTAAGACGCCAGCGACCATATTGGCCATCGAGTCGAAAATGCGCGAAGCCGGTAAACTCAATGTTGTCTATCTTGATAAAGGTACGCAGGACGGTATTGAGCCTGGCGAGGTATTCTCCATTTATCGCGATGGCGAAGAAATCGTGATTAATAACGATGGCCAACCTGTTCCCTCGATGGAACGGACAGCCTATGACAATGTGGTTGCGTCACTTTCATCCGACAGGGCACTCAAAATGCCTGATGTTTACAATGGTAAGTTATTAGTATTCAAAGTGTTTGATAAAGCAAGTTTAGGATTGATTGTATCGACGGAGCGTTCTGTGCGGGTCGATGATAAATTAATCGCCCCAGATTCCTTAGCCTTTAGAGGTCAATAATCTCTGAAAACTTGGTTGATTGGTTAATTGTTAGTGCGGTATCTGGGCTCGGACCCGCTCGGACACAACAATTATTAACGCACATGGATGTGGACGACCTCAGGCAAAGGCTCGAGCATGAGAAACACTCGCTCCCTTTGTCTGACAATCAGCTCCACAGCTTGGTTATTGACTATCAAAAAGTCGATGCTGCTTTAGAGTGGCAACAACAGGCGGCACATCATCATTTAGTCTGTTTTTCCGATCCGCTTTATCCTCCGTTGCTAAAACAATTAACTGATCCACCCTGCGTTTTGTTTGTTAAGGGCTGCGTCGAGGCGCTAGCGATTCCATCTCTTGCTGTTGTGGGCAGCCGTAATGCATCTCCTGGTGGGTTACAGGTGGCTTATCAATTGGCTCGAGAGATGTCGGCGCTTGGATTTAGTATCTGTAGCGGCATGGCGATGGGGATTGATGGTGCGGCGCATAAAGCTTGTGTTGATCATGGTGGAAGAACGCTTGCCGTGCTGGGAACTGGGATTGATATTACTTATCCGCGCCGACATAAGCAGCTTTATGAGGATATTCAGCGCCAAGGCTGTATAATAAGCGAGTTTTGGCCAGATGTAGGGCCTTTTGCGGGCAATTTCCCGAAACGAAATCGCATCATTAGCGGTCTTTCTTTAGGGACGCTGGTGGTTGAAGCCTGTCGCAAAAGTGGTTCACTCATCACCGCAAGGTTGGCTATGGAGCAAGGGCGTGAGGTGTTTGCCGTGCCTGGCTCCATCCTAGGAGGATTTCACCAAGGCTGTCACGATTTATTACGTGATGGGGCAAAACTTGTGGAAAGCGCGGCCGATATAGTGGAAGAGCTGGCAAGTTTGACAGCCTTTCATCTTGAAGAACTCTACTCCAGCCACCATATACAGCAAGGTGAGATTTGTGATTTGCCATTTTCATCGCTGTTAGCTAGTGTAGGTTATGAAACTACAACAATTGATGCTGTAGTTGAACATAGTGGGAAAACGATAGATCTGGTGTTAGAACAAATGCTTGAACTTGAGTTGCAAGGTTGGGTTGTTGCAGTACCCGGTGGTTACGTCAGAGTAAAGAGGAGCTAGCCATGTTTGATATCCTCATGTATCTATTTGAAAACTATGTTCACAGTGAAGTCGAACTATTAGTTGATGAAGACGAGTTAACCAAGGAACTCACTCGCGCTGGTTTTCATCAGTCGGAGATTTTAAAAGCCTTAACTTGGTTGGAGCGTCTGGCAGAGTTGCAGGAAGGGGATAAGCCTTACCTGTGTAATCATGATCAGCATTCGTTTCGGATTTACACCAAAGACGAAATGGAAAAGCTGGATGTGGAGTGCCGTGGATTCCTGCTATTTTTAGAGCAAGTTAAAGTGCTTAATGTCGAAACCCGTGAGATGGTGATCGATAGAGTCATGGAGCTTGATGAGCCTGCCTTGATCCTCGAAGATCTAAAGTGGGTGATTTTGATGGTGCTCTTTAATGCGCCCGGCCATGAGTCTGCCTATGAGCAAATGGAAGATTTAATTTTTGAGCAGCCTGAAGAAGGCCGGCTACATTCTTAAGTGTTGCGACGTGATAAATAATGAGAAAGGAGGCTAGCCCTCCTTTTTTGATGCCATATGTTTGTTGAGACCTGTGCGGTGAGTTATCTGCGGATTAGCCGCAATGACTAGTGGTAAATGATTATGTCTAAGATCGATGAACAACTATTTAGTGCCCATGAGCATGCACTGGAAAAAGAATACGAGTTATGCCCCGAGTGTGGCAGCGAGTTGTCGGTAAAACACAGTAAGCATGGGAGTTTTATTGGCTGTAATAATTATCCAACCTGTGAATATACTCGTCCTTTAGTGCAGCACGAATCGATTGAAACCCAAGTGATTGAAGGTTCTAAATGTCCCGCATGCGGCCATGAGTTGGCGGTTAAATCGGGGCGTTTTGGCATTTTTATCGGCTGTACCCAATATCCCAATTGTACTCATATTGAAAGACCTGATCAGGAGAGCGATAAACCTGAGGTGGCCTGTCCTGAATGTAAAACGGGTAAACTTGAGCATCGAACCAGCCGTTTTGGTAAGAGTTTTTATGCCTGTAGCGCGTATCCCAAATGTAAGTTTATCGTCAATTATCCACCCGTTGGCGAAAGCTGTCCGAGTTGTGGCTTTGGGATTTTAGTCGAGCGTAAAGGTGCGGCGGGAATGCGTTTAGAATGCCCGCAAAAAAGCTGTAAATACAAACGAGCGCTTTAGTGTGATCGACCTCTAAAAGTTTGGCCGCTTAAACCGCCTTAGGTATAATCCCTGTCCAACCATGGATGGGGTAGCCAAGATGCCAAAATTTGTTTGGAAAAACGATTAAATTCATAAGGTAATCCAAAGATGTTACAGCTGCACCCCTCTGACATTAAAGACGTAGTGTTAAACGGTGGCGTTATCGCTTATCCCACTGAAGCCGTCTATGGTTTAGGCTGTGACCCAGATAATGATACTGCCATTCAAAAATTACTCGCCGTAAAACAACGTCCTTGGCAGAAGGGCCTTATCTTAGTAGCGAGCGAGTTTTCACAGTTATTAGACTATGTTGATGAATCACAGTTGAGCGCCGAGCAGCTTGAGTTTGCCTTTTCTAAATGGCCAGGGCCTTTTACCTTTGTGATGCCGATTAAACCGCATGTCTCGCGTTATTTATCCGGTGAATTTGATTCTATCGCCGTGCGCGTCTCCGCCCATGAAGGTGTGCGGGCTTTGTGCCAAGCCTTGGGTAAACCACTCGTCTCAACCAGTGCCAACTTAGCCGGCGAAGATCCCGCACTTAGTGATGATGACATTCTCAACGCTTTTGAAGGCAAAATAGATGCCTTAGTGCTAGGCCAATTAGGTCAACAGCGTCAGCCGTCCACCATTGTTGATGCTCGAAGTGGCAAGATTTTGCGCAACGGACAGTAACTAATTAATAAAAATAAGGATAAAAGCTATGAGTGTGCCAGATGCGACAGTGGTAAAAGCATTTTTACTCGATCTACAACATCGAATTTGTGCGGGTCTTGAGCAGTTGGATGGGCAAGCAAACTTTGCAGCCGATTCATGGACGCGTGCTGAAGGCGGTGGCGGCACCAGTCGGGTCTTAACCCAAGGTGCGGTATTTGAGCAAGCCGGGGTTAACTTTTCCCATGTGACAGGGGCTGCGATGCCCGCATCGGCAACGGCTCATCGCCCTGAACTGGCGGGTCGCAGCTTTGAGGCTATGGGTGTCTCCTTAGTTATTCATCCAAAAAGTCCTTACATTCCAACCACCCATGCTAATGTGCGTTTCTTTATTGCCCATAAAGACGGCGCGGATCCTGTCTGGTGGTTTGGTGGTGGTTTCGATTTAACGCCTTACTATCCTTTCGAAGAAGATGTGCGCGAGTGGCATCAAAGTGCTAAAAATCTATGCCAGCCTTTTGGTGACGACGTTTATCCTAAGTATAAGAAGTGGTGTGATGAGTATTTCTTCCTGCCACATCGTAATGAAACCCGCGGCGTGGGCGGTCTGTTCTTTGATGACTTGAACCAAGCAGGCTTCGATAAGAGTTTCGATTTTATGCAGGCGGTGGGCAACGGCTTCTTAACTGCATATGCGCCGATTGTTGAGCGTCGTAAAGAGACTCCGTATGGTGAGCGTGAGCGTGAGTTCCAGTTATATCGTCGCGGCCGTTATGTTGAGTTCAATCTGGTATACGACAGAGGCACCTTGTTCGGCCTGCAAACCGGTGGTCGCACAGAGTCTATTTTGATGTCAATGCCGCCATTGGTACGTTGGCAATATGCTTATACGCCAGAGGCGGGCACTCCAGAGGCAGATCTTTACGATAACTACCTCAAGCCACGGGATTGGGTATAAGCAACGGGTATCAGTATGAGTAGCGTCATTGCACTTTATTGATTACGCATATGATCAGCCAGAGTTGAAATCGCCTCATAGATAGCGGCGCGATGCTCTGGCTTTTTTATGTGTTTTTCAATGGCAAACTTCATACAAAATAGCCATTGATCCCGCATTGTCTCATCTACTGCGAAGGGCATATGCCGAGCGCGTAATGCGGGATGACCATACTTTTGCTGATACAACTGCGGGCCGCCGAGCCAGCCACTTAAGAATTCATAGAGCTTTTGTTCCGACTCTGCAATCGGCGCACGGTGAATCGCGAATAAGGCTTGTGTTTCTGCTGAGCTTGCCATTTTCTGATAGAAACTATTGGCAATCGCGCGGATCACTTTGTCGCCACCAATTAAATCATAGGCATTAGACTGATTCGGATCCCTGTCATCCGACACGCTTGTGTGTTTACTAAAAATCTTTTTAAGCCAGTTCATAGGTCTAACTGCATTGCTGTCTACAATTTCGATGCGCGCATTATAGCCTGAATGTCACTGCGAAACCGAAGGCTAAAGTCAGATACAACAACTTAGGAGCTGTGCTACCGCCTAAAAGCGCGCTAGACTGCATGCCATTCACAGCCAATAGAATCCCGCAGATGACAGATATGCCCTCAGTAACTACGCCAGTACTTGATCGATATGCCGTGTTTGGCAATCCGATAGGTCACAGTAAATCACCCTTTATCCATGGACAGTTTGCGGCCCTTACGCAGCAGTCCCTGAGTTATGAAGCGATTCTGGCGCCCATTGATGGTTTTGAGGCGAGTTTACGAGCATTTTTTCAGGCGGGAGGAAAGGGCGCGAATGTGACAGTGCCCTTTAAAGAGCAAGCCTTTGCCCTCTGCGACAGCCTAAGTGCCGAAGCGACGCTGGCGGGGGCGGTCAATACCCTAAGCTTGTTGGCCGATGGCACTATTTATGGTGATAACACCGATGGTTTGGGGCTGGTGGCCGATCTTATTCGCCATCTCGGCAGTTTGCAGCATAAGCGTGTACTCTTGGTAGGGGCCGGCGGCGCGGCGCGCGGCTGTATCTTGCCATTGCTTAAGGCTGAAGTAGGTCAACTGGTCATCACTAACCGCACTCAAAGTAAGGCGCAGGCCTTAGTAGAGATTTTTAGCCAAGTACAACAAGGGCGTTACAGCGATAAACTCCAGGCGATGTCGATGCCAGAGTTGTCGGGGGAGTTTGATTTAGTGATTAACTCGACCTCTGCGAGTCTCGCGGGAGAGCTACCGCCACTGCCACAGTCCATTATCGGCAACAAAACGGCTTGCTACGATATGATGTATGGCGCAAAACCAACGGCATTTAATCAATGGGCTGTGCAACAGGGCGCAGCGCAAGTGATTGATGGACTGGGTATGCTTGTCGGTCAGGCGGCAAAGAGTTTTGCGCTCTGGCGTGGCGTCGAACCAGATACCTCAGGAGTGCTTAAATTGCTCAGGGACAAACTACAGGCCGACGCGCAATAGAGGCTCAAGAGGAAGATAAGATGAATCAGAGTATTTTATTCCCCGATCTGCAACATTGGGATGAAACCCAAAAGCACATTTGCTTTATTGCCCAGCAGCAGGGAATGAACATTAAGTGTTATATCAGCGCGCAGAAGCTGGCGCAGTTAAATGATTTTTCGCCCCAGCCTAATAGCGATGAAGCGGCCGCCATGTTAGCGCTATTTGATGCGGTGCGATTCGATGCGGAAGAAATGGCAGAAGCCTTAATTGAAGCAGAAGAGTTTGATGAGTTTGGCGCAGTGCACTTAGGCTAAGAGCAAAATGAACAAGATGGCAGCGTAAACACTGCCATCCAATTTAATAGAAACATTACTCTGGCTGAGGTTCTGCCAAATATTCGTTTTTCAAGCGCACATAGTTATCTGCGGATTCAGGTAAAAATTTCAATTCCGCTTCGGTTAAAGGTCTCGCCTGTTTTGCAGGGCTGCCGACATATAAGTAGCCGCTCTGCAACACCTTACCCGGCGGTACTAACGAACCCGCACCTAAAATCACATCATCTTTTAATATGGCACCGTCGAGGATAATCGCACCCATCCCGACTAATACACGATTGCCAACCTTGCAGCCATGCAGCATCGCCTTATGCCCAATCGTCACATCATCACCAATGATCAGTGGATGACCTTCAGGACGAGAAGCGGATTTACGGGTCACGTGCAATATGCTGCCATCCTGTACATTGGAGCGTTTACCTATACGGATATGGTTTACGTCGCCACGCGCTGCCACCATAGGCCAAATACTCGCGTCGGTATCTAAAGCAATGTCGCCAACGAGCACTGAAGCTTGGTCCACATACACATTATCGCCGAGTTGTGGATGAATTCCTTGGTAAGTTCTGAGTGGCCCAGACATAAAAAAGTCCCTAATTGAGTGGTTTTTAGCATTATAAAGGTTAAAAACTGACAGGTCAGGTCAAATATCCAACGAACAGTGCAAAAATGCCAATTATCTTAAAATTAGGGGTTGCACAAAAAGTTTCGCTGCCTATAATGCGCATCCACTGACACGGCAGACAGCGAAAGCGAGCGCGGTTACAGTGCGAATCGAATGCAAAATGTGCAGTTGATTCGAAAGCCTCAAGAAGTTTGCAAAAACGCCTTGACGCGACAAGGGAAATGCGTAGAATACGCAGCCCTGACCCAGTGAGCGGTAACGCAAGCGATGAGGTCAAACGCTCTTTAACAATCTAAACAAGAAATCTGTGTGGACACTCACAGGTGTTGAGTTAATCGAAATTACTCTGCCGTTTGGCGAGTAATCAAAGAATTAAATCAATGAATGAGT
>NZ_JAMDJP010000018.1:0-100151 GCF_023475945.1 Shewanella sp. 8A | reverse complement strand
GCATCAAGAGAAAGTAGAGCGGCAAGAGCAGGGTCAACTTGCTCTTGAATAAAGGCCCCCTTTTAGGGGGTTAAAACAAAGCCACCTTCTTCAGAAGGTGGATTCTTTACTAATGAGATACAATAAAAAAGCCAGCAATTGCTGGCTTTTTGTTCGATCAGATTTTGCCCCGTCGATAAAGATTGATTAGGCCATTGCTTGAGGCATCTAACGCAGTCGCTTCTTGATCTGCACCTATACGGGCGAGGACGTCGTTACCTAAGGTTTTGCCAAGCTCAACACCCCATTGGTCGAAGGAGTTGATGTCCCAAATGGCGCCTTGGACAAAGGTTCTGTGCTCATAGAGCGCAATCAGTGCGCCTAAGGTTTCTGGAGTCAGCTTATCCATTAACAGAGTGTTGCTTGGCTTATTGCCCGGCATGACTTTGTGTTTGGCGATAAGTAACTTTTCTTCATCACTCAAGTTGCTCTTGCTCAATTCAGCCAGCGCTTCATCTAAGGTACGGCCTTGCATGAGTGCTTGAGTTTGTCCAAAGCAGTTAGAGGCTAACTGATCATGGTGTTCACCGATAGGGTTATGGCTTTGCAGCGGCATAATGAAATCAGCAGGAATTAATGCAGTACCTTGATGCAGCAACTGATGGTAAGCGTGTTGACCGTTTGTGCCTTCGCCGCCCCAAATCACAGGACCTGTGCTGTAATCCACATGCGTACCATTGAGCGTGACTGATTTACCGTTACTTTCCATATCCAGTTGTTGGAAGTAGGCAGGAAGTCCACGCAGATAATGATCGTAGGTCAATACCACATGGCTTTGAGCATTAAAGAAATTGCCATACCACAGTGAGAATAGTCCCATGATGACGGGCATATTTTCCGCTAAAGGCGCAGTGGCAAAATGGGTATCCATTTGGTGCGCGCCCTTTAATAGGGAGCGGAAGTTATCCATGCCGATGAGTAAAGCGATGGGTAAACCAATGGCTGACCACAGAGAATAGCGACCTCCAACCCAGTCCCACATTGGGAAGATATTAGCGGCATCAATACCAAACTCAGTTGCTTTTGCCACGTTAGAGGTCACGGCAACAAAGTGTTTTGCCACATCTGACTGTGAACCACCTTTAGCTAAGAACCACGCTTTGGCTGTTAAGGTGTTGGTCAGCGTCTCTTGTGTACTAAAAGACTTAGACGACATGATAAACAGGGTGGTTTCAGGATCGAGCAGCTTGAGTTTTTCACTGATCGAGGTGCCATCGACGTTTGCAACAAAATGGCAATTGAGACCTGTTATCCAGTATGGACGTAAGGCTTGGGAAACAATTTTTGGGCCAAGGAACGAACCACCGATACCGATACTGACAATATCGGTAATGGCTTTGCCTGTGTAGCCTTTCCACTGTCCTGAGGTGACTGAAGTGACAAACTGCTGCATCTTGTTCAGCGTTTGCTGTACTTCAGGAACGATATCTTGACCTTCGGCAATGATGGATTGGTCCGCGGTACTGCGTAGTGCGGTATGCAAAACGGCACGTTTTTCGGTGGTGTTAATGATATCACCGGCAAACATCGCCTTGATTTTAGCGTCAAGCTTGGCTTCTTGCGCCAGTGTCAGCAGCAAGTTGAGAGTCTCAGGTGTTGCTCTATTTTTTGAATAATCTAAAAATAAGCCACAGGTAGAAAGCGACATGTTGCTAAAGCGTGCAGGATCGCCTGCAAAGAGTTCTCGCATATGCGGGATCTGCTGGATATGGGCTGCTAACGCCTTCCAGGTTGTGCTTTGGGTCAAGATAGTCATCGAATCGTCTCCGAAGATACTTAGTTTGCCAGTTTAGCCTTGAGCATGACTTCGAGTTTGCCTTGGTCGATGGCGAAGTTACGGATGCCTTCTGCTAGCTTGTCAACGGCCATAGGATCTTGGTTAAAGTCCCAGCGGAATTGCGCTTCGGTTAAAGGTTCACCCGCAGCAACTGTAGTGCTGGCAGGAATGAGTTTAGGTTGAATAGCGACTTGAGAGTTTGCTAGCTCTTCGAGTAATGAAGGACCAATAGTCAGGCGGTCACAACCCGCTAATTCGATGATTTCACCAATATTACGGAAACTTGCCCCCATGACTACCGTGTTATAGCCATGCTGCTTGTAGTAGTTGTAAATTTCGGTTACAGAAACGACACCAGGATCATTTACTGCGTCATAGTCTTTACCTGTGTCTTTTTTGTACCAGTCGAGGATGCGGCCAACGAATGGAGAAATTAAGTACACGCCAGCTTCAGCACAGGCACGTGCTTGAGCGAAGCTAAATAATAGGGTTAAGTTACAGTTGATGCCTTGTTGCTCTAACTCTTTGGCGGCACAAATGCCTTCCCAAGTTGAGGCTAATTTGATCAAAATGCGAGATTTATCTATTCCTGCTTCTTGATATAGACGAACAAGCTTATGCGCTTTTGCAATGGATTTTTCTTTATCGAAGGATAAGCGGGCATCCACTTCGGTTGAAATTCGGCCTGGAACCAGTTTCAGAATTTCCACGCCAATATTCACTGCAAGTTTATCGCTGGCATCATCAATCTGTTGCTCAATATCAGCACTTTGTAATTTAGCCCATGCAATAGCATTGTCGATTAGAGCGCTATACTCAGGGATTTGAGCGGCTTTTAGAATGAGTGATGGGTTAGTGGTTGCGTCTTCTGGTTGATAGCGCTTAATTGCTTCAATATCGCCAGTATCGGCCACAATAGTAGTGTATGACTTGAGTTGCTCTAATGTATTTGCCATGAAAAACATCCTTCTCAGATAGCGGTCAAAACTCAGAAATGAACTGATGACTATTAGAAGCGATTTTGCCAACTTTTCCAACCATCAATGTAAAAAAATTACAAAAATGGTAAAACTACATCGTTTCTTGCTGAACATAGTGGTGAGTGCCACTTAATCAGTCTTAGCGCCATCAGGTTAGATAGTGTAGATGCCTTAAAAACAAAAAGTCGCTGCAAGCAGCGACTTTTTTATTCTTAACAGTGCAATTACTTCAGAACAGGTTGTTTTTCAGTAGTTGTCACGATGGCTTCGATGCGGCGGTTAGCTGCATGGGCTTCTTTTGAGTCACCAGCGACGATTGGTTTAGTCACACCGTAGCCATTAGAAGTTACGCGGCTTTGGCTGATACCATACTTTTCAACAAGAATTTTAGCGACAGCATCTGCACGCTTGTCTGACAGCACCATGTTGTATTCTGGTTTACCTACGTTAGAAGCGTGACCCGCGATTTCAACAGTGAATTCTGGGTTCTTGTTCAGGTAGTTAGCCAGTCTTTCGATGTCTTTGTAGTACTCTTTCTTCACTACTGCAGAATCGTTAGCAAACTGGATAGAACCTACATCTTCTTGCTTTTTAACGTTTTCATAGATAGTACAGCCAACAGAGTCAACTTTGTGAGTTGCAGGCGTTGCTGGGCACTGATCTTTATCGTCGTATACACCATCGTTGTCTGAGTCAACTGGTGCTGCTGCAACAACGGCGGCAGCTACAGGAGCCACTGCTGCTGGAGTACCAAAACGGTAGCTTAATTCTAAGCCCCAATAGTTGCTGTCAGCTTCGATTGTGTTGAAGTCTGTGTCGTCTAAGTTTTCATAACGGCGGTATTTAGCTTGTAACTTCAGATTATCGGTGAAGTTATAACCAACACCTGCGCCAAAGTAAGGCGCAAAATCGTTAGAGCTGTATGAGCTTGAAGTTGTGCCAGTATGTTGGCTGTTTTCTAAGGTGTAGTACATTGCACCCGCTTCTGCAGATAGGCTCCAACGGTTACCTAGTGGCCATACACCGACTAAGCCCAGAGTTGCACCTTTAACATCTGCATCATTGCTAATGCCACCATTAGTCCAATCTGCACTACCTAGATCACGATAGCCGATTTCTGCACCAAAGTAGTCATTAAACATATAGCCTGCGAAAATATCCCATGCGTATGGGTTATCATCGCCGTTATCAGTTGCAATGTGTTCATAGTTATTAACGCCTAAACCTGCACCAACATACCAAGGAGTTAACTCTTGAGATGCACTGGCAGCAAGTGGAAGCATTGATGTAAGTAAAACTACTTTTAATGTATTCTTCATCATTTTTTCTAAGTCCATTGTTTATGATTCTCCACCAATATGCTTTGCGGGTTTTAAGCAAAACATTGCTAGCACTTAGTGTGGGGATCCTTTGGTATTGTAGCCAGCGGTTAATTATCACTGCATTTGTTAAAATTTTCCAGTGCTTAGTCTGAAGTTTTTTTATGGGACTCCATCTTGTAATTAACTTGAGATGTTAAAAAGGCATCCTTTCGGATGCCTTTAAATTGTATTTATTTTGTTAATTTAATTAACTGCTAGCGAGTCCAAACCCAATTTTCGATTTCAGTTGGGTCAACACCATGTGCTTTAATATAGTTACGGTGATCAACAAGTCTTTGCAACATATCTGTTGTGATTGAAACGTGTTTAGTCTCATCAATGACGCCTTGTTGGAATAGTTTATAAGCCATATCAATAACAAGGTGGTAGCGAGAAGTTCCATTACGCACACCCATATCAAATGGTGTAGTTGTTGAGCCTTCTTCTTCATAACCTTTAATTCTAAAACGGCGGCTTCCTTTGTAATCAAAAATTAACTTTTTGATTGTATTTGGATAACCGTGATAGTTAAATACTACTCCTTTATCTTGAGTAAATATTTCATCCATCATCCATGGTTTTTCTTTAAATTTACGGCTACCTAAACCATCACTGCTTAATTCGGTGACGCTCACAAAACGGATTCTGACTCGAGGCAGCATTTCCCGAATGATCACTAAAGAGGCCATACATTCTTGAGTGACATAATCACCACAGCCAGCAAGGACGATATCTGGATTTTCATCTGAAGCAAAATCCCACACCATGACACCATCTTTGGCTTGTTTACGTGCTTCATCTAGGCTTAGCCATTGTGGCAGCTCTTTTTTACCTGCGACTAGGATGTTCAGTTTGTCACGATCCGCAAAAGCACGTTCGGTATACACTAAGGTGCTGTTTGCATCAGCTGGTAAATAAGCAGAGATAATCTTTGGATGTTTTTCTAACATCGCACCTAGGAACGATGGGTTTTGATGCGAGTAACCGTTGTGATCCTGACGCTCTAATAATGAAGAAAGTACTACGTTGCATGCTGGTAAAGGTTTACGGAAATGCACCCCTTGACTGGCATAAACATACTTACAATATTGGTCGGCCATGGATGAAACTACTTGCGAGAATGACTCGTAGGTTGGGAACATGCCATGACGACCTGTCACTGTGTAGCCATGTAACATACCAAATAGTAAGTTCTCAGAAAGGAGCTCTAGTACACGGCCATCGCGAGACATATCTTCATCCCAGCTTTCAATTGGCCATTGCCATGCACGGTCGGTTTCTTCAAATACCGCTTGCAGTTGGTTTGAATAGGTTTCATCAGGGCTGAAAATGCGTAAATTGCGTTGATCACGGTTCAGTTTGAATGCGTCACGCATCCATTCACCCATTTTCAGCATGGAGTAACCGCGGTGTCCGCGTGGTACTTCTGGACCGTAACTGAGTTTTTCTAGATCTGGATTGGATAAAGCTCTAACAACTTCACCACCATAAGTGAGATGTTGGCGACCACAAGCTAAGTGTTTTGGTGGGATCAATGAGCTAATATCCGCATCAAAAATCAGTTCACCTTGAGCATTGATTTGATAGAGCTCTTGGAACTGGTAGCTAGCTAACCAGTTATCCAATGCGGCTAGATGGCCTTTATCGGTCGCGCATTTGTTAACAATCACTTGGTGTGATTCGCAGTTGCCTTCTAACTTCTTACCATTATATTCGCTTACGCCTGTCCAACCTTTGGCTGTGCGCATTAAAATCACTGGCCAGCGAGGTTTTACAATATCTTCGCCTTTACGTGCTCGGGCTTGGATATCATTAATCATGCTATAAGCGGTATCCATGGCGGTTGACATTTGAACGTAGATATCTTCTTCCGCTTCGCTGTCCACAATAATGGGGTGGTAGCCAAGACCGCGGAATTCAAGATCTAATTCTTCATGGCTCATTCGTCCCATACGGGTTGGGCCAGAGATTTTATAGCCGTTAATATGGACGATAGGTAGCACTGCGCCGTTGGTGGCGGGAGATACCAATCGGTTTGCATACCAAGATGCGGCTAATGGGCCTGTTTCTGATTCTCCATCACCTATTAATACTGTCGCGATAAGATCGGGGTTATCAAGCACTGCGCCCCAGCCAACGGATAATGAATAACCTAATTCTCCACCTTCCAGAATTTGTCCTGGTGCTTCAGGATTAGCATGTGAAGGATAACCGTATGCTGCTGAGAACTTTTTACAAATATCCTCAATGCCCGTTTCATTATAAGGAATTGTTTCTGGATAGTAGTGGCTTAGAGAGCCTTCAATGAATAAGTTAGCTTGTACGGCAGGGAAGCCGTGTCCTGGACCAACTAAGTAAATAAAGGGACGATTGTGTTTTACAATGAGTCGGTTAACGTTCGCGTAGACAAAGTTGATACCTGGACAGGTTCCCCAGTGACCGAGCAAGCGAGGCTTAATGTCCGAGTGCGCTAGTGGGCGCTTATGAAGTACGTTTTGCTTTAAGTAAATCTGGGAGGTGGCTAGGAAGTTAGTGGCTCTTACGTATTTTTTAAGAGCATTTATCTCATGTGTTGTCGTCATATTAAGCCTCACTAGAGCAGACGGAAGTAAATAATGTTTTCTTGGAGTTACTATATTTGTAATTTTATTACAAAAATGTGCCCTGCATCCAAATTTTAAAACTTGTGTTTGTCGTTAACGCATGTGAATGAAGTTTGTTAAATTGTTAATTTAATATTAACAGTGACTTATCTAAGCTTTATGATCGTGAGCTTGTAGCTATTTAACAATGAAAACCTAGGCTTGATCACATGAGTAATTTCGAATACTGTGCTATTTTGCTGCGTTGAATTCGGTAGCCGTGATGTTGTAAATTCACGGAAGGATAATTTGAAAGAATAAATCTACCGATATTCTTACCTTTATTTGGAAGGATTCATTCACCACAAATGTTGCACCTCGCTAAGTATAGGTGGGGGAGGGCATTTGCTACGGGAAGAAGTAAAATAATATGTTAGAAACGATTGTAAACTTTTTGAACGCACTGCTCTGGGGCAAATTGCTCGTTTACGGACTGGTGGGTGCGGGGCTCTATTTCACCTTACGACTTGTATTTATTCAACTTACTCACTTCAAACACTCTCTAAAAGTTATGACCATGAGCCGCCAAGGCTGTGAAAGTGGTTTGTCTTCATTCCAAGTATTCTGTACTAGTATGGCGGCCCGTGTAGGTGCTGGAAACATGGCGGGGGTAGCGGTGGCCATTGGCTCCGCCGGACCTGGTGCTGTCTTTTGGATGTGGTTAATTGCCATGTTGGGTATGGCAACGGCTATGGTAGAGTCCACTCTTGCGCAGGTTTATAAGGTGCGTGATACCAACGGCCAATTCCGGGGTGGCCCTTCTTATTATATGGAGAAGGGACTTGGGCAGAGATGGATGGGGGTGTTGTTCGCTTTCTTCCTGATCATCGCCTTTGGTTTGGTGTTTAACGCGGTGCAAGCCAATACCATTACGGGGGCGATGGAGCGCGTGTTTGGCTTCGATCCGACCTATGTCGGTATCGGCTTAGTGTTAGCCAGTGGTTTTGTTATCGTCGGCGGCTTACGTAAAGTTGCGCGAGTATCTGAGTTTATCGTGCCAATTATGGCTTTGGCTTATATTCTGATCGCTTTCATTATTGTGTTGTTCAATTTAGAGCAATTACCCGCAGTTATTAGCCTGATTGTAAAAAGTGCTTTCGGTTGGCAAGAGGCAGCAGCAGGTGGCGTTGCTTATACAGTCGCTCAGGCGATGCAAGCAGGTATTGCCCGTGGTTTGTTCTCAAATGAGGCGGGGATGGGCAGCGCAGCAAACGTGGCGGCGAGTGCCTCACCTAATCCTAATCATCCAGCATCTCAGGGCTTTGTGCAGATGATAGGAGTTTTTGTTGATACTATTGTTATTTGTACCGCAACTGCTGCCATTATCTTGTTGTCTGGTGACATAGGTTCTAGTGATGATGGTATTCGTCTTACTATTAATGCGATGTCGAATCATGTTGGTGATTGGGGTGGTGCCTTTATTGCGATAGCGATTTTTCTATTCTGCTTTACCTCAATCATTGCTAATTATTCATACGCCGAAACCAATGTGATGTTCTTAACGGGTAACAGTACTAAGGCGTTACCGCTATTTCGCTTGTGCGTATTAGGCATGGTGATGTTTGGTGCCGTAGCCAAAATCAGCTTAGTGTGGAACTTAGCCGATGTGTCAATGGGGCTAATGGCTACCGTCAATATCGTCGCATTGTTGCTGTTATCTGGCTTGGCGATACGGGTTATCAACGATTACAGTGAACAATTAAAGAGCGGCAAAATGCCTGAGTTTGACCGCAGTAAGTTCCCCGAATTGATGGAACAACTTGATGATGGCATTTGGCAGGACAATAGTGCCAATGAGTTGGCTAAATCGCGTACTGAATCTGCGGTTAGTCGCTAAGCTCAAGTTCACTGATTAGCGCTATCGGAAAAACCACGTCATCCGTACGTGGTTTTTTTATGCTTGTTCAGTATCATAGTGGCGTATTTTATTTGTTGGAGCGTGTTAATGTTGATTTTGGTTTCACCGGCGAAAACCCTAGATTTTGAGCAACCTCCCTTGACTCAAACCCATACTCGGCCCGATTTTTTAGCTTATAGCCAAGAGCTCATTCAAGTTTGCCAACGGTTAACTCCCAGTGACATAGCAACATTAATGAAGGTCAGCGATAACATTGCGGGCTTAAATGCGGCACGTTTTGGCGAGTGGACACCCGATTACAGCATTGATAATGCTAAGCAAGCTATTTTCGCTTTTAGAGGCGATGTTTACACAGGTTTTGATGCTGATACCCTGACACCTGAACAGCTTGAACGTAGTCAGTCGCAGTTGCGCATTTTATCTGGGCTATATGGGTTACTGCGGCCATTGGATTTAATTTTACCTTATCGCTTAGAAATGGGGACGGCCCTTGCCAATCCTAAAGGTAAGAATCTTTACGATTTTTGGGGCAACACTCTCACCGAAGCGGTCAATAATGCCGTCGCTGCGCAGGGGGATGAGATCATTATCAACCTTGCATCCAATGAATATTTTAAGGCGATAAAGCCAAAGCAATTAGCAGGAAAATTAATCACTCCTGTTTTTAAAGATTTTAAAAATGGTCAATACAAAGTCATTAGTTTCTTTGCGAAAAAAGCGCGGGGAATGATGGCAAGATATATTATTGAGCAGCAAGTGAGTTCGATTGATGAATTAAAAGCATTTGATGTGGCAGGTTATTACTACAGTGAAGAATTGAGTAAACCGAATGAGCCAACATTCTTACGTGAAGCGCAATAACGTATTACTGCTTAAATAAAAAGAGCTGCTTAGGCTTAATGCCAGTCAGTTAAGCTGACTGGCATTTTTCTTCTTATGGGTGAATGATTTACTTATGAGGCTTATTTCGATTCAGTGCTAATGGGGGTTAACACTAAATTCGAGTTTGCCATAATATAAGCAAATTGAGCATATGCCGCCACATTTTGTGCCAGAGCCTTAGGATCAATTTTATCTAAGGTATCGTTAGGTGTGTGGTGATAATCGAAGTAATCGTGGCCATCCTGTCTTAATGATGCAACAGGTACGCCTAATGCGGGTAGCATAGAGACATCAGGCCCACCAGATGCTTGGTTATTGCCGAGGGCAACACCGTTGTATGTCATTGGTTTAATGCTCTCTTGAACTTGGGCGAAAACGTTGTCACTTACCTTAGTGTCGATTTGATAAATGGGGCCTGCGCCAAAGTCCGATTCGGCAGCAATATAATGCAGAGGTAGCTCGGCTTTGTGTGCTTCAGCATAAGCCTTACCCCCCACTAAGCCAATTTCTTCAGCTGCATATAGTACTACTCGCACCGTACGAGCGGGCTTTTGTGGAAGATCTTGAATATGTTTTGCTGCCGCTGTCACAATCGCAACGCCAGCGCCATCATCAATTGCACCTGTACCTTCATCCCATGAATCTAAATGGGCACCAATCAGCACGATTTCGTTAGGCTTACTACTGCCAGTGACTTCTGCAATAACGTTGTAAGAGGTATTCGTACCTAAATCCTTCGGTGACATATGCAGCTCGAGCACCGCATTCGGATCGCGTTTTAACATGGCATCGACTAAGTCTGCATCGGGATTAGACATCGCCGCAGCAGGGATTTTAGTCACACCATCTTGATAACGCATCACGCCTGTGTGTGCCATGCGGTCATGGTCGGTGCCTATTGAGCGAATGACGATTGCTACGGCTCCCTTTTGTGCTGCTGCGACTGCGCCCTTCGAGCGGCCGCCGACACTTTTACCGTAACCTTCACCAGTTATATGACGCTCCGTTTTTTGATCGATAAAGGCAATTTTACCTTTTACATCATCAGGGTTGGCTTGTTGTAATGCTTCTAGGCTATCAAAGCGAGCTATTCTAGCCCTAATGCCCGTTACTGGCGTTGCAATGCTGCCACCCAATGCAGTAATCACCAAAGGTTGCTCTACCGGAGAGATAATCTTGGCTTTGGCTTCTCCACGTTCCCAAATAGGAACCTGTACTGGCTCTTTATAAACCTTATCAAACCCGAGGCTGGTTAATTTATTCATTGCCCAGTTCACGGCAATAATGTCTTTTGGACTACCAGCAAGGCGCGGTCCTACTTCTACCGTAAGAGATTCGACAATGTCATATCCAATCGAAGAGGCTAAAGCGGTTTGTTGTAATTGAGAAGGGATATCTGTTTTGACTGGTGTTTCGATATGAGTTTGGCAAGCGCTCAAACCACTAATAAAAAGGCCTGTTATCAACGTTGTTTGGTAGGGTTTCATAGGTTTCCTTTGTTTTTATTAAGCATGTCCCACTTTTGAAAACAATCTAGCAAAAAGTGTGCTTTATGTCCCGACTATATCTGTAAGGCAACGCTATATTAGCGCAGGGGTTAGTTTTAGGAGAAAATGTGCGTAATGAATATTGAATTAATGCAGGAGCGAGCCGATCATGCCGTGGTGCTATTAAAGGCACTCGCAAACGAACGCCGTTTATTTATCCTTTGTTATTTACTGAATGAAGGAGAAATGTGCGTTGGCGAAATGAATAAAAAATTAGGCTTAAGTCAATCGGCACTATCACAACACCTTGCTTGGTTACGCAAAGATAATTTAGTAACCACACGCAAAGAAGCGCAGACCGTATTTTATTCACTGAAGAGTGATGAAGTGCGTGAGATGATCCATTTACTAAACAATATTTATTGTCATTAATGGTTTTCAGCAGATATAAAAAAACCGGCAATTGCCGGTTTTTTTTTATTTACTAAGATAATTAAGCAACAAGCGCTTTGATCTTAGCGTTCAAACGAGCCTTATGACGAGCAGCTTTATTCTTGTGAATAAGGCCTTTAGTCGCCATACGGTCAACGATTGGTTGTGCAGCAGCGAAAGCTTCGGTTGCTGTTTTGTGATCACCAGCTTTGATAGCTGCGATAACTTTTTTAACGTATGTACGTAACATTGAGCGACGGCTGGCGTTATGCTGACGACGCTTTTCAGATTGAAGCGCGCGCTTCTTTGCAGACTTGCTATTAGCCAAGGTGCAACTCCTAAAAACTGGATTTGATACTTTTAAAGGCCGAGGAATATGCCTGCATTTAGTCACTTTGTCAATGACTATGATTGAATAATCATCATAAAGATAAATTAATTCAACCTGCCTTGGCTATCTTCAACCCAACTCGTGTAATATGTGGCGCAATTCTAGCAGCTATTACCGCAGTGTGACAGAGCCTGAGTCGATTTTTTGAGATGAATCACCTAATCCATTCGATATAGGTCTGGGGGACGTTTGAGTAAAAAATTATTGAAGTCAGGCATGATTGTTAGTGCTATGACATTGATTTCCCGTGTTTTAGGTTTGGTTAGAGATGTTGTCGTTGCCAATTTAATGGGTGCAGGGACAAGCGCTGATGTTTTTTTCTTCGCGAATAAAATTCCTAACTTTTTACGTCGATTATTCGCCGAGGGCGCCTTTGCACAGGCATTTGTTCCTGTACTGACCGAATATCAAGAAAAGCATACCTCGGACGAAACTCGCGAGTTACTCAGTAAGGTGGCGGGGACCTTAGGGCTCTTAGTGACGATTGTCACGCTTGTCGGTGTGATTGCATCTCCTGTGTTGTCAGCCTTATTTGGTGGCGGCTGGTTTATGGCCTGGCTGAATAACGAACCTGATGGTGCTAAGTTTGAGTTAGCAACGGTCGTACTAAAAATCACTTTTCCTTATCTGTGGTTTATCACCTTTACTGCTTTAGCGGGCTCAATCTTAAATACTCGAGGACGCTTTGCTGTATCGGCTTTTACGCCAGTGTTTCTAAATGTGGCCATTATTGCGGCGGCAATGTTTTTCGCTCCAACGTCTTCTCAGCCCGAAATTACCTTGGGATGGGGAGTATTTTGCGGTGGTTTAATTCAGTTTTTATTCCAAATTCCGTTTCTGCTCCGAGAGAAAGCGTTAGTAAAACCTTCGTGGGGTTGGCAACATCCCGGGGTTGTGAAGATTAGAACTTTGATGATCCCTGCATTGTTTGGGGTTTCTGTCTCACAAATCAACTTGTTATTTGATACCTTTATCGCCAGCTTCTTGATGACTGGTTCTATTAGTTGGCTCTATTATTCAGACCGATTATTAGAGTTTCCACTTGGTTTATTTGGTATTGCTATTGCAACCGTGATTTTACCCGCGTTATCGCGAAATCATGTGAATGCAGAAGGAGATGGCTTTGGTAACACCATGGATTGGGGAATTAAAGCGATTTTATTACTCGGTTTGCCTGCGATGATGGGGTTGATAGTGCTCGCACAGCCTATGTTAATGGTACTGTTTATGCGCGGCGCCTTTACTATCAATGATGTGCAAATGGCCTCTTACAGTTTGATGGCTTACGGAAGCGGTTTACTGAGTTTTATGTTAATCAAAGTTTTAGCGCCAGGATATTATTCTCGCCAGGATACTAAAACCCCCGTACGCTATGGCATCATCGCTATGATCACCAATATGGGCTTTAACTTAATATTTGCAATCCCATTTGGTTATGTGGGTTTGGCGATTGCTACATCCATGTCAGCCTTGCTTAATGCCACATTACTTTATCGCGGCCTGCATAAAGCAGGGGTTTATCGTATTACCAAACCAACTATGGTGTTTTTCCTTAAAGCCGTGGTCTCTACGGCATTGATGGTGGTAGTCTTGTACTATTTATTACCCACGCAATCTCAATGGGTAGAATGGCATTTAGCTTTACGTGCTAAGGCTTTGATTGGCTTGATTGCTGTTGGTGCTATGACGTATTTACTTGGCTTATTGGCGTTAGGAATTCGTCCTTGGTCAATGAAACGGGGAGTTTGATTGCTGATTCTTATCGTTAGCTGTTATATAATCAGCCGATTTGCGCTTGGCAGTTGTCTAAAGTTATGGAATTAATCCGCGGTATACATAACATTTTGTCATCTCACCATGGCTGTGTGCTGACGATAGGTAATTTTGATGGCGTGCATCGCGGCCATGCACAGGTGATTGCTAATTTGGTGCAAAAGGCCAAACAGCTTTCATTACCTCCGACAGTGATGACATTTGAACCTCAACCACAGGAGTTATTCCGTGGTGAGAATGCGCCCGCGCGTCTGAGCTTATTGCGGGACAAAATCATCCTGCTCGATGAGTTAGGCGTTGAACGGTTAGTGTGTGTTAACTTCAACCGTGCCTTTGCAGATCAACCAGCGGAGCATTTCATCGAAGAACTGCTGGTGCGCAAGCTCGGGGTTAAATACCTCGTCGTTGGCGATGACTTTTGCTTCGGTCAAGGCCGAAAAGGCAATTTCGAAATGCTGATGCAGGCGGGAGTTCGTTATGGCTTTACCGTGGTCAGCACCCAGAGTTTTATGGTGGGCTCGCAACGTGTGAGCTCGACCGCGGTAAGAGAACAATTGGCTAAAGGAAACCTGGAGCAGGCGAGACGCCTACTCGGTCACCCCTTTACCTTAAGCGGCCGTGTGGCCCATGGCCAAAAAATTGGCCGAACCATAGGTTTTCCCACCGCCAATATCGCCCTCAAGCGCAATGTGGTGCCAGTGCGCGGGGTGTTTGCGGTGAAACTCTATTGGGAAGATAGCGATATTTATGAAGGGGTTGCCAACATTGGTTTCCGCCCGACCGTAAATGGTCAAGTTTGTCAGCTTGAGGTGCATCTTTTTGATTTTGAAGGTGACATTTATGGCAAGCATGTTGAGGTTGAGTTAGTGGCAAAACTTCGCGATGAACAACCTTTTGATTCATTGGATGCACTAAAACAACAAATTTTGAATGATGCAAATGAGGCCAGAGCTTTATTTGGTAACGATGCAGGCTGATATTTATCAGTTTAATTAACGGTATAGGATCAATGAGCGACTATAAATTTACTTTGAATTTGCCGGAAACTGAGTTTCCGATGCGTGGTAATTTGGCAAATCGCGAGCCAGAGATGTTAGAGCGCTGGACGAAAGACGGTCTGTATCAGCAGATCCGTGATAGCCGAATTGGCCGCACACCTTTTATTTTGCATGACGGCCCACCGTATGCGAACGGCAGCATTCATATTGGTCACTCAGTCAACAAAATTCTTAAGGACATTATTGTTAAGTCAAAAACCATGTCTGGTTTTGACGCGCCTTATGTGCCAGGTTGGGATTGCCACGGTCTGCCAATTGAACTGAAAGTTGAGCAAAAAGTCGGTAAGCCTGGTCAAAAAATTTCTGCTGCCGAATTCCGTGAAGAATGCCGTAAATATGCTGCCGAGCAAGTCGATGGCCAACGCGAAGATTTTATTCGTTTAGGCGTGTTAGGCGATTGGCAAAAACCTTATCTAACAATGGATTTTGCCACCGAAGCCAATATTGTTCGCTCTTTATCAAAAGTGATTGAAAACGGTCACTTACATAAAGGTGTTAAACCTGTTCACTGGTGTACAGACTGTGGTTCTGCCCTTGCTGAAGCCGAAGTGGAATATGAGGATAAAACCTCTCCCGCTATCGATGTGGCCTTTACTGCAACTGACAGCAAAGCCGTTGCCGCTCAGTTTGGTGTAAGCGATTACTCACATCCAGTCGCTATGGTGATTTGGACAACCACACCTTGGACGCTGCCAGCGAACCGTGCGTTATCTATCAGCCCTGAGCTTGATTACAGCTTGGTTGAATTTGTCAAAGAGGGCGCGACTCACGCGGTTATTCTGGCCGACGTGTTAGTTGAAGCTTGTATGACGCGTTACGGCGCCGAGAGCCATAGCGTGTTAGGTAAAGTTAAAGGCGCAGTACTCGAACTGGTTCGCTTTAAGCATCCATTCTTAGCCTTTGACGTACCTGCAATTTTAGGTGACCACGTGACGACTGACGCGGGTACGGGTGTGGTTCATACTGCGCCGGGTCATGGTCAAGACGACTTCGTGGTAGGTCAAAAATACGGTTTAGAAGTGGCAAACCCAGTTGGCGATAACGGTGTTTACAAGCCAGAGACTGAGTTCTTTGCTGGCCAACACGTATTTAAAGCAAACGACAATGTGGTTGCTCTGCTGAAAGAAAAAGGCGCGCTATTACACCATGTTGCGTACCGTCACAGCTATCCACACTGCTGGCGCCATAAGACACCCATTATCTTCCGCGCAACGCCACAATGGTTTATCTCTATGGATAACCACAACCTGCGCAAGCAAGCATTAAGCGAAATTGAGCAGACTCAGTGGATCCCTGACTGGGGCCAAAGCCGCATCGAGAAGATGGTTGAGAATCGCCCAGATTGGTGTATCTCCCGTCAACGTACTTGGGGAGTACCAATTACATTATTCGTACACCGCGAAACTGAAGAGCTGCACCCTGACAGCGTGTCATTAATGGCACGTGTGGCCAATCGTATTGAGCAAGAAGGCATTCAAGCTTGGTGGGATCTCGATGCCGCCGAATTACTGGGGGAAGAAGCTGAACAATACCGTAAAGTGACCGATACCTTAGACGTATGGTACGACTCGGGTTCAACCTTTGCTTCAGTGGTAGGCGCGCGTCCTGAGTTTCATGGTCATGGTGTCGATTTATACCTTGAAGGTAGCGACCAACACCGTGGTTGGTTTATGTCGTCATTGATGATTTCTACCGCGATGACTGGTAAAGCACCTTACAAGCAAGTGCTTACCCACGGCTTTACCGTTGATGGTAAAGGTCGCAAGATGTCGAAATCTATTGGTAACGTGATTGCGCCGCAGCAAGTGACTAACAAACTAGGTGCGGACATTTTGCGCCTATGGGTTGCAGCAACCGACTACAGCGGTGAAATGACAGTATCGGATGAAATCTTGAACCGTAGCGCCGATGCTTATCGCCGTATTCGTAACACCGCTCGTTTCTTACTGGCGAACCTTAATGGCTTCGATCCTGCTAATGAATTAGTGACAGTAGAAGATATGGTGGCGTTAGATCGTTGGGCTGTGCGCCGCGCGGCCGCTCTTCAGCAAGAAATTATCGAAGCTTACGAGCAATATAACTTCCATATTGTGACGCAAAAGCTGATGCAGTTTTGCTCGGTTGAGCTAGGTAGCTTCTACTTAGACATCATTAAAGACCGCCAATATACCGCTAAGCAAGAGGGCCATGCCCGCCGTAGCTGTCAATCGGCATTGTTCCATATCGCCGAAGCTATGGTGCGTTGGATTGCGCCAATCCTGAGCTTTACTGCCGATGAAGTGTGGCAATTACTGCCAGGTCAACGTGATGCTTACGTGTTTACCCAAGAATGGTATCAAGGTCTGCAATCTATCACTTTAGATACTGATTTAAGCGATGCGTACTGGGAAAATCTGCTGACTGTACGTAACGAGGTCAACAAGGTCATCGAGCAAGCGCGCCGTGATAAACGTATTGGTGGCTCCTTAGAAGCCGAAGTCACACTGTTTGCTGATGCGGCGTTAACTGAACAGTTAACGCATATTGGTGATGAGCTGCGTTTCGTCCTGTTAACTTCAGAAGCCAAAGTATTGCCATTGGCAGATGCGACAAGCGATGCCGTTGAAACTGAGCTGGCTTCATTGAAGTTAGTGGTAAATGCAACAACAGCAGAAAAATGCGAACGTTGTTGGCACCACAGGGAAGAAGTGGGCACGATTGAGGCTCACCCAACGCTGTGCCATCGCTGCGTAACCAATATTGAAGGTGACGGCGAAGTTCGTCTGTTTGCGTAAAGGATCTGTATGCCATTAACTTGGAAAGACAGTGGCTTACGTTGGTATTGGGTAGTTGTATTGGTGTTTTTGGCCGATCAACTATCCAAACAATGGGTCTTAGCCAATTTTGATTTGTTCGAATCGGTGCAGTTATTACCTTTTTTTAATTTCACCTATGTACGTAACTATGGCGCCGCATTTAGCTTTTTAAGTGAAGCGGGTGGTTGGCAACGTTGGTTATTTACCTTAGTGGCCGTTGGTTTTAGTACCTTGTTGACTGTGTGGCTGCGCAAGCAAGCGGCATCTCTCTGGAAGTTAAATTTGGCTTACACCTTAGTGATTGGTGGCGCCCTAGGTAACTTAATCGATCGATTGATGCATGGTTTTGTGGTGGATTTTATCGATTTTTATTGGGGTAAGAGCCATTATCCCGCCTTTAATATCGCCGATTCCGCGATTTTTATCGGCGCAGTGCTGATCATTTGGGATTCGTTTTTTAACAGCAAATCCGAACAAGATAAAACCGAAGAGGTGAAGTAGTGACTGTGACACGTTCGTTATTGTGCCATATGAATATTGTGCTTGAAGATGGTTCGACCGCCGATAGCACTAAAGCCTCGGGTAAGCCAGCACGTCTCAATATCGGTGATGGTAGTTTAAGCCCAGCATTTGAAGCGCAGCTTGCCTCCTTGAATGAAGGTGATAAGCACAGCTTTACGCTTGAAGCGGTCGATGCGTTTGGTGAGTCAAATCCCGATGCGATTCATTATATGGATAGAATCCGCTTTCCAGCCGACATGGAGCTAGAAGTGGGTGTTATCGTGAGTTTCGCCGGTCCTGGCGGCAGTGAGATCCCTGGAATTGTGCGTGAGGTTGCGGGCGACTCGATAACGGTCGATCTCAATCACCCTCTAGCGGGACGCAAAGTCACATTTGAACTCGACGTGGTGAAGGTACTGTAAGATGAAATTAGATCCTACCAGCCCAAGTTTAAATATTATGCTGGCAAATCCTCGCGGCTTTTGTGCTGGTGTGGATCGTGCCATTAGCATCGTTGAGCGTGCGCTCGAGTTATTTTCACCACCGATTTATGTTCGCCATGAGGTCGTGCATAACCGCTATGTGGTGCAAAATTTGAAAGACCGTGGTGCTGTTTTTGTCGAAGAGTTAGACCAAGTGCCTGATAACAACATTGTTATCTTCAGTGCTCATGGGGTTTCTCAGGCGGTACGTGCCGAAGCTAAAGCGCGTGGGTTGCGAGTATTCGATGCAACTTGTCCATTAGTCACCAAAGTGCATTTGCAGGTCACTCGAGCAAGTCGCAAGGGTATTGAATGTATTTTGATTGGCCATGCGGGACATCCTGAAGTTGAAGGTACCATGGGACAATATGATAACCCTAATGGTGGTGTTTATCTGATTGAATCCCCGGCAGATGTCGAGACTTTAGAAGTTCGCGATCCTAATAACCTCTGCTTCGTGACTCAAACGACCCTCTCGGTAGATGATACTCTCGATATCATCAGCGCCTTATTAAAGCGTTTCCCGTCCATTGAAGGCCCTCGTAAGGATGATATTTGCTACGCGACGCAAAACCGTCAAGATGCGGTGCGTAACTTATCTGCCGATGTTGATTTGTTAATTGTGGTCGGTTCGAAAAACAGTTCTAACTCTAATCGCTTACGTGAATTAGCATTAAAAACGGGTACAGAGTCTTATCTGGTTGATACTGCAGATGATATTGATTCATCTTGGTTTGAGGGTGTAACTAAAGTTGCTGTAACGGCTGGTGCGTCTGCACCAGAGGTTCTTGTACAGCAAGTGGTTCAAGCCATAGCGAAATTAGCGCCAAGTGTGGTGACTGAAGTCGAAGGACGAAAAGAAGATACTGTCTTTGCCGTACCCGCTGAACTACGCTAATTAATGTAGAAAATAGTAGTAAATTGAAAGAGGCCAATGGCCTCTTTTTTATTGTCTAAGTATGACTAAATTCAAACAAAGCATAATGAGATTGCAGCTTATATGCTATTGTTACTGGCCACTTACCTTTTACTCATCTATTATTAACTGTTAGCAATGGTTTTATCGTAAGATTAAGATTTAAAAGGGTAAATAGCTGAAAAGCATGTCAAAAATATGACTAAATTCGAACGATTGACACATCAAGGATTTCAACGAGGCTTCTCACTAATTGAAGTGCTTGTTGCATTAGTGATCTTAGTGATTGGCCTGATCGGTATTTTTAATTTACACATAGTGGCTAAGCGCGGCAGCTTTGAATCTTTTCAGCAGACACAAGCTTCTTACTATGCCAACGATATTATTAACCGCATGAAGCTTAATCGAACTCAATTAGCCAATTATAGCGGAGAATATACTGGAACGCTGGCTAAGCCGGCTAAAGAGTGTGATGTTGCTGTTGGCGCAGTCAGTTTGTGTTCTCCAGCTGAAACTGAAGCTTGGGACCTTTATCAATGGGAACAGAGTTTCATGGGCGCTGCGGAAATCGTTGATGGCCAAAATGTCGGTGGATTAGATACTCCAACAGCTTGTATAGCCATTGATGGAACGACGGTGACTGTTGCCGTGGCATGGAGAGGTATTCGTGAGGGCGCCGGCACAACATACACAGGGAATGAATGTGGTGAGGATCTTGGCACTCGTCGACGTATTTTTGTTGTATCAACAGTGATTATTTAGGCGAGCAGACAAAATGACGAATTTTCAAAAGGGAATGTCGTTAGTGGAGTTAATGGTTTCGATGCTGATCGGGCTATTTCTTACGCTAGGGCTGTTCGCCATGTTTAGTATGTCATCTTCAAATGTGGTAACGACTAGTC
This sequence comes from Shewanella sp. 8A, assembly GCF_023475945.1. Classification (NCBI taxonomy): domain Bacteria; kingdom Pseudomonadati; phylum Pseudomonadota; class Gammaproteobacteria; order Alteromonadales; family Shewanellaceae; genus Shewanella; species Shewanella sp. 8A. The sequence goes on along the minus strand of NZ_JAMDJP010000018.1, from coordinate 79,875 downwards.
AATTCAACCAATTACAAGAAAATGGCAGGATTGCATTGGCGCTGATGGAAAGAGATATTACCCAACTCGGCTTTATGGGGGATATTACCGGAACGGACTTTATTCTCGGAACGAATATGGCTCTAAGAGATGGTATTGCAAATGATTGTATTGGGGCTGGGATAAATAATGGCACATTGCCCAATAATGAACCTGCACACTTTAGAAGACTGTGGGGGTATGAAGCAGGTAAAAGTGCTGTGGAGTTAACGTGCTTAAATGGTGTTAATGCAAATACGGATGTGATCCAAATAAAAAGGCTGGTTGGCCCGCCTGTTACAAATCCCAACGGAGAGCGCTATTACATGGCTGCAAATTCTAGTCAAGCGGTGTTATTTAAAGGGGGGAATCCTCCAAATCCTGCTCTTGAAAATGCACGATTTTGGGAATATCAACATCATATTTATTTTATTAAGAATGATGGTTCAGTGCCGGTATTAAGACGTAAAACGTTAACTAAAAACAATGGTATGAACAATGAAGAACAATTAGTCGAAGGCATAGAAAATATGCGTATTCTCTATGGTTTTGATAATGATGGCGATGATGCCGCTGATAGTTTTATGCCTGCTGAAAATGTTACACCTTTAATGTGGGATAACGAATTATTTCAGCGTTTAGTTGCTGCGAGAGTTTATTTATTAGTTAGAGCAATCGATGAAGATAAAAGCTATACAAATGATACGACTTACACTTTAGGTGACAAGGAAATCAAAGGATTAAATGACCACTTTAGACGAAAAGTGGTTTCAACCACTATGGTGCTTGCCAATCCTGTGTTAATTCGCAATTAGAGGGTAAAGGGATGAGAAAGCAGAAAGGAATAGTACTATTTTTCGCACTTATTGTACTGCTTTTGATGACAATTATTGGTGTCGCATTGGCCGTCAATTCAACACAATCTATGCGTATGTCTGGTGCAGGCTCTGAGCGAATCGAAGCAAAATCAATTGCGGATGGTGGTCTAGAGGCTGCGATAGCTGCTAATAGGGGGCCTAGCTTAGCCACTCTAACCAATGTGACCACAGGAACTGAGTTCGGTGCAAAACAAACTTTAACACCGATTCCATTTGAACTGGATGCCAGTGGTAATGTGGTTGTTGGTGCGAAAGATGTTGGTTGTCAACGGAGTACTAGGCCAAATAGCGGTAATATCATCAGTTGTCGGCGAGTAGAAATTAGTAGTACAGCTAATTTTGGTCGCGATAACTTAGGGCAACTCACCGTTGTAGCAGGTGTAGAGCAAGAAGTTTTAACAGGGAGTTAAGATATGCTAATCAAAAAGCTCACTTTGTGTACATTGCTTGCATTGGCTGTAACGTCAACTTCAACCTCAACCTTTGGCGATGATACGGAATTATATGTTAAAGAGTCGACAACTCGCACGGGTGCTCGGCCTAAAGTTTTGGTAATTTTTGATAACTCGGGAAGTATGTCTACCGAAGAAATTACTCAGGTGATTGATTATGATCCCGATTATGATTATCCCCCTGTAAGTGGTTCGGGTTACAGTGGCGACCGAATCTATTACACAGTGGGAGGCGGTGCATTACCAAAGCCTGATACAAGTTCTGATAGACGATATTTTGATGCCACGATAAACGGTTGTAATCAAAGTAAAGCTGCATTGGATCAATATGGCCGTTTTACAGGTTATATTCGCGAGTTTACTTCAAGTGGGACTACGGGAGTGTGGAAAGAGTTTCCCGAGACAGATGGTCGTAATATTAAGGTGGTTGATTGTTGGGAAGATATTTCTCAAGTTGATCCTCGGAACTCATCCTCTTATTCAAATGGTTTTCCCGCTAACGGCTTAACCACTGGTTCAGGTAAACGAAAAACGGCATTTCCCTACTATACATCTGCATCTCCCAGTAATACCTGGGCTGATGCCTTAGCCGCCGCAAAAAATACAGATTTTGGTGTTGGTCAGCCTGTCACTTTTTATACAGATAACTATTTAAGATGGTATTGGTTGTCTAAAGACGGACGGTTGCCAACCGTAAAAGTTTCAAGGTTAGAGATTGCGAAGAAGGCGATTTCTAACATTATTAATTCTACCCCAACCGTGGATTTTGGGTTGGCTGTATTTAATTACAATTATCCTAATGAGGGGAATAGGGATGGTGGCCGGATAGTTTCTGGTATTACACAAATGACGGATGCTGCTCGAGATAGCTTACTATTAACTATTGATAAGTTACCAGCAAAAACTAATACACCTTTGTGTGAAACTATGTATGAAGCCTATCGTTATTTTGCTGGTAAAAGTGTTGTTTTTGGACACGCGGATACCGATTATGGCTCTTATGTAGGCAATCGCCCTCCTTATGATACTTCTGTAGAAAAAAACGGTACTTATAGTAGCCCATTTAAAGTTTGTACTGATATTGCCTATGTGATTTATGTTACTGATGGCTCACCAACAGTTGATGGAAGTGCTAATAACGATGTTAAAAGTTTAACTGCGGCAGCAAGTAAAAGCGGTGATTATTCCTCATTTTCTCAGGGTTTAAGTTCGCCTAGTTATTTACCTGCATTAGCAAGTTATATGTTCAATAATGATCTAATCAATAAACTTGATAGCTCTAACACTGAGCAAATGCAAAATGTGCGCACTTATACTATTGGTTTTAGTAAAGGCGCAGAGGATGCGGCCCCCTTATTAGCGGAAACTGCTAAACGTGGTGGTGGCTTATATTTTGCGGCTCAGAATAGTTTAGAATTACAAAATGCCCTTAATGATGCGTTATCAAATATTCTTAATATAGACTCGAGTTTTACTTCTCCAAGTATTGCGAGTAATAACTTTGATAGAACACAAACCTTTGATGCTGCTTACTATGCGATGTTTTTACCAGGTAAAGGTCCTCGCTGGAGTGGTAATTTAAAGAAACTTAAAGTAACAGCTGATGGCACCTTAGTTGATAGTCAAGGAAATGCGGCTATTGCTGATAACGGAAATATTAAAGATACCGCTTGTACGATTTGGTCTGATTGCGCCAGTCAAAAAGATGGTAATAAGGTGGAGGTTGGTGGTGCTGCGGCTCAAATCAAGAGTCAAGCGAGTCGAACCATTTTGAGTAATTTAGGAGGAGCAAATAGTTTGTCTCCTCTTACGTTATCGAATGCACAAAGTGCCGCTGGTGGCGATCAAGCTTTAGCTACCTTTATGAGGACCAGCATTGATGAAGTCGCAAATACTCTAGACTGGTTAAAAGGTATTGATGTTGACGACGACAATAAAAACGGTAGTACAACAGATAAACGCAGTGATGTTATGGGAGACCCTTTACATTCGAAACCTCTTGCATTGAATTTTGGTAGTGAAACGGCCACGGATATCCGAATTATTTTGGGCACAAACCAAGGCGTTTTACATATGTTTAAAGATGCTGGTGAGTCAGTGTCAGAAACATGGGGATTTATACCCTACGAGCTTTTACCAAATTTATTTGAGCTTAGAACGAATGACCCATCAGGTGTCCACACTGTGTATGGAATGGATTCATCTCCCGTTGCTTATACTGAAACGGATTCTACCGGTAAAGTAAACAAGGCTTGGGTTTTTGTAGGTATGCGGCGTGGTGGCTCATCTTATTATGCTCTAGATGTATCTAATCCAGACAGTCCCTCTCTTATGTGGACTATTAATCCTTCTAGTGATGGTTTTGCCGATCTAGGTCAGACATGGTCGGAACCAATTGTGACTAAAATCGTAGGTTACGATAAACCGGTATTGATTTTTGGTGGAGGTTATGATGTGAGCTTTGATGCTACGCCGACGACTTCACCCCTAGGTAGTGTTGTATATATTGTTGATGCACAAAAGGGAACGCTGATCCATTCTTTTGGCGGATCGGCGAGTGGAGCAACTGTGCTTCCAGGTATCCAAGGCAGTATTCCTAATTCAGTCGCAGTGCTTGATAGCAACACTGATGGCTATACAGACCGCATATATGCATCGGATGTTACAGGTAATATTTGGCGTATGGATTTACCTACAGCAAGTTCAAGTACATGGACCGCTTTTAAGTTTGCTTCATTGGGAGGTTCAAATAGCGATAATAGACGTTTCTTCGCAGAACCTGTGGTTGCGCAAACAATGTTTACTAATTTGTCCGAAGTATCGGTGACAACAGGGACCGAAACCGTAACGACGAAAACACACCAAAATGTCCCCTATGATGCCGTTGCTGTGGGTAGTGGAATGAGGCCAAGTCCTTCAAGTACTGATGTTAATGATATGTTTTTTATGCTTCAGGATCGTAACGTCGTCACTAAGAGTTTTACGGGAAGTAATGTGCCCGCAACGATTACAGTTAATAATTTGTATGATGTGACATCAAGTGCTCCTACGTCAGAAACGGATAATATCAATTTCGGTACTAAACTTGGTTGGTATTATGATTTTTCTGGACTCGGTGAAAAAAGCTTGACTGCGGCACTGATTGTTCAAGGAAAAGTATATTTTACCTCTTATTCACCGCCAGCTGATTCTGTTGCTGATAACGTTTGTTTAGTTTCTGGTGCTGGTAAGCTCTATGCATTTGATTTACATAAAGGAACAAGATCTTTTTCTCAGTTATATTATGAACTCGGAGAAAGAGTTCCTGACACGCCGCAAATTGTGATCCCAGCTCCAGAATCTGGTAAGGATCCCTATATCTATATTATTGGTGTCGGAAAAGGCGATAAAAATGAAAATGGTGAATACAGTGGCACGATAAACGTCGCTTCTGGTTTAGGTGTAAATAAAATTTATTACCATATAAATGAGTAAATATTTGTATATGAAGATTAAAGATAACGGTTTTACATTAATTGAAGTGATGATAGTTGTTGTTATCATCGGAATTTTATCGGCAATCGCATATCCTTCTTATACTCGATACGTGGCGCAAAGTACGAGAGCTGAAGGTTTGTCGGCGTTGATGAGATTAGCCAATTTACAAGAACAGTATTACTTAGATAATCGTAAGTATGCTACTGATTTAACTAAGCTGATAGGCGCAGATCCCTATATTACTGAACATGGTAATTACTCTGTGACATCAAGTGGTACTACATCATTTACGCTAAAAGCAGTCGCAAAAGGAGTACAGGCAAGCAGAGATTCATCCTGTACACCTTTAACCATTACAGATACCGGGGCTAAAGGTCCAAGTACGGAGTGTTGGAAATGAAACGAGTCATTCTCTCCACGATTTTGGTGTTGATATCGAGTAAAGTTTGGGCTGACAGCGGAAATCCACAGGTCGAACAGGATTTTAAATGTTATATTACGTTTAAAAATAATGCTGAAATTGCTTTTTATCGTTGGAAAATGAGTGAAATGCCATTGAGAATGGCAAATCTTGTTGGGACTCTTCGTCAGTCGAGTGATGGTAAAAAGTCTTACATCAATGCAGTAGAAGAATGCGTTGAGCTTAATGCTTCTTTCAACAGCCTTAAGGCTCAAGAATTGGATAAGTTGACACCTAGATAAACACTTTTAGTGATTCATTTTAAGCTTAATAAAAACTTAGCGCCAAAACGATGGTTTTAAACTTAGCATTAAAAATGCCAAATCGTTTTATTTGATTTGGCATTTTTGAAATTGAATATAGTGATAATTTGTAAGTGGATGCTCAGTCAGTTATAAGCAATTTTGGTTATCACTTCCCTCTTTAATTAATCCTGATGTACTAATGTTTATGCTTTTAGAACCATCACTTTCTCCACTTGGGCAATATATAATCGATGTTTCAGTAGAGACTAGGCCATCAGAAGTAAAGTTCACGGTTTTATCTGTCGGGCCAGTTAGTGAAATAGTATCTTTAGAGTTAAATCCATCTATTACCTTTAGGACTTTTTTTGAACCATTTTTTTCAATATACACACTAAACCCCTTACTCCAGTCATTACCACAGGGGGAGGCTGCATAGGGGCATACTGTGACTGTAGAACCGTAATTCACCGCTTGATTTCGCGCAAAGGCAAAAAGGTCATTAATTTTTTGTATTTCATTTGCGCTACGAGTCGCTTCATACATTGCAGTAAAAGAGGGGACGCCAATAGAAAGAAGTAAAGCCGCAATTGCGATGGTGACCATTAGTTCAACTAAAGTAAAACCTTTTGAGAGAGTAAACATTGAATAATCCTCGCGTTAACTCGGTTAAGTATATGCGAGAGAGCCTACAAGATCAGTAACTATCTAAGATATTCAATATAACCAATAAGTTGTTTTACAGTGTCGTTTATAATTAGCACAGCCAATACACTAGGTTTAAATGGTTTTAGTTATGTACGAGTAATTTATATTCAGTATAGAGAAAGCTGATGCTCTGCATCTCAATACTGTGGCAGTGCATTAACAACTTAGCTGCATTCAATGGGTCGTGTACTAGCATATTAACCAATATGCATTTATTTACAGTCAATATTTTTTGCCGTAGATAAGCGAACTCGTCCCGCTTGATTGACCACAATTGCTTTAGAATTTTTGTTATCTAATGTTCGTGGGCAATATTTAAAGGTGCCGTTACTGCCTGATGCAAGCCCATCTGGCTGAAATCTTACAGAGTTACGGTTGTACTTTATGAAATCTTTGCTATCGAATTCATCAATAATCATTATCACTTTATCATTTAAATCAAGTGTTTCAGCTGCACCTGAGTCAGTAAAAACAGAGATACCTTGCTGCCAGTTATCAGTGCACTGTCCATTAACGAGAGGACAAGCAGTTACCCTATATCCGTAGTTTATTGCGGTGTTACGTGCAAATGCGAATGTTTGTTGAACAGTTTTTATATTCGAATCTGCTCTAAAATGGTCAGTTATGTCAGTATACGCTGGAGCCCCAATCGTAAGGAGAAGTGTTGATATGGATAAAGTGGTGAATAGTTCTATCAGGCTAAAACCATTTTGATGGGTTTTCATAACAGTTCCTTTGTCATAAGTATCCCGCATCCAGCAGGCGGTTTTAAACATCAACAGCTAACTCCAAGTATAAATGTCAGGCTAGGATCTGCGATGTAATTTTTAGATTTTTATGTGCTAAGAACCGTTTTATAGAAACTGTGTTTTATGAGTAAAGCGATGCCAATGCTTCAATAATGCCTTAACCACGTGTAAGCTAGTGTTATTCTGTTTGATTATCTGTAAGCAAGTGCTGAGGAATGTTTGATGAAGAAAGTTGAAGCCATTATTAAGCCTTTTAAATTAGATGATGTGCGCGAGTCACTTGCTGAGATTGGGATCACGGGAATGACTGTGCTCGAAGTCAAAGGTTTCGGTCGTCAGAAAGGACATACGGAGCTTTATCGTGGTGCTGAGTATATGGTTGATTTTTTGCCAAAAGTAAAAATTGAGCTTGTGATCCAAGATGATCTCGTTGATCAAGCTATAGATGTGATTGTTGAAACTGCACGTACTGGTAAGATTGGTGATGGCAAAATTTTTGTGACAGATGTTGAGCGGGTTATCCGGATTCGAACTGGGGAAGAAAACGAAGAAGCGGTTTAAATCTATTCTTTTAAAATTAGGGCCTGAGGGCCCTTTTTTGTTGCCTAAATTTTATCATGTAGCTCATTAAGTCGTTCGATTTCTGAAATATCTTTAATGTAAAATGGTCTGCTTAGTTAGACTAAAGTAGTTATCTCTTATCTGTTCCATGGTATAACTTAGCCACTTAAATGAGCTTGTGAGGTTGTTATTTTGGCTACGAAACGAATCGTGATTGTGGGCGGTGGAGCTGCAGGTTTAGCGCTGGCCTCAAAATTAGGCCGTAAGTTGGGCGGTGGTGATGTCGTCGATGTCTGCTTAATTGATAAAAGCCCTATTCATATCTGGAAGCCAAAATTACACGAAGTTGCTGTGGGGGTTATCGATCAGTCGATTGAGGGATTACTTTACAGAGATCATGGCCTTAAAAATGGATATCGTTATATTCGTGGTGAAATTGAGCAGTGTGAACCAGATGCAAAGACTATTCAGCTTGCTGCTGTATATAGTGATTCAGGAGAATTATTGCTTGAACCTCGTCAGATTGAATATGATTATTTAGTTCTGGCCTTAGGTGGAGTATCCAATAGCTTTAATACCCTAGGAGCGGAGCAACATTGTATTTTTCTCGATAGTTTAGATAACGCTAACTTATTTCATCAAAAGCTCTTGGATGCCTTGTTACAACTCAATGAAACACAAGAGAAAGTCAGTATAGGCATTGTTGGCGCAGGCGCAACAGGCGTTGAGTTAGCCGCTGAACTTCATCATGTGATTGAATCAGTTAAAGAATATGGTTACCTTAATATCTCAAAACATCATCTTGATGTGCATCTTATTGAAGCCTCTCCCAAAATTCTTCCCCAACTACCAGAGCGTGTAAGTGCTAGAGCCCAAGCCGTACTTGATAAAATCGGTATTCGTTTACACATCGGGGTGCAGGTAAAGGAAGTGACGCGTGACGGCTTCATCACTCAAGATGGTGATGTGATTGAGGCAGGCCTAAAGGTTTGGGCGGCTGGCGTTAAAGGTCCAAAAGCCTTCCGAAATTTTTCTAAACTGCCTATTACGCCGCGAAACCAAGTCGAAGTTGATGCCTGTATGCGGGTGAAAGGCCATCAAGATATTTATGCCATTGGGGATTGCGCCCTATTAATTCTTGAGTCTGGTCAACCTGTTCCGCCACGCGCTCAAGCCGCTGCTCAGATGGCAGATACGCTATATGAGAATATTGTGAACCGGCTACAAAATAAGGCTGAAAAGGCTTTTGTCTATAAAGATTATGGTTCCTTAGTTTCATTAAGCCGCTTTTCGGCCGTGGGTAATTTAATGGGGAATCTGCGCTCTGGTACTTTCTTCGTTGAAGGCCATATCGCAAGGCTGATGTACATCTCTTTATATCAAAGGCATTTAGCGAGCCTATATGGCTGGTTCTCTGCGATTATTTATCGCATCGCACAAAAGCTACTCAAGTGGCAAAGACCAAAGCTGAAATTACACTAATGGTATAAACACGAGTGAGCTATGCTCCCTCGTGTTTTTGTGTAGCATTTATTGGTTTTGGTATTTCTGCTGCAAGAGCATTCGCTTACGTATTATAACGACGTTGCAGTAATTTTTTAAATATCAGCAATATCGGTATAAAGCTATTTCTTACACGTCAACACATCGGCGTGTTTAGGTGAGGCAGAAGAATCGCGGATAACCGGCTCTGGGGTAAATGTTTTTGCAAATTTAGCATCTAGCTCACGACGTTTATCGATTAACAGTTCTGTCGCAACTTGGGCAATTTCAGAATTGGGTTGATGCACTGTGGTAAGTTTCGGCCAAGTTTGGCGTGAAAATGGGCTATCTTCGAAGCCTACAATTGATAGATCGCTAGGAATATCAAGCCCTGCTAAACGAGCGGCAAAAAGTGCTCCAGCTGCAATTTCGTCGTTACAAGCAACAATCGCAGTAGGACGATTTTTAAGTTTAATCAGGATATTTGCGCCTTCGACCCCCGATTCAAATGAGTATTTCCCTTCAATTATGTAATCCTCATTCAGAATTAGATGGTTTTTTGTTAATGCTTGTTTATAGCCAAGTAATCGTTCTTTCGTGGATTCGTGGTGCAAATCACCACTTATAAAAGCGATATTTTTATGGCCCAAATCAATCAAATGCTGGGTTATTTCAACCGCCCCCGACTTGTCATTCACTAAAATGGTGAGCCCATCAGGCTCTTTAACTCCTTCCCCTGCAATAATGCGGACATAATTTGCATCGATCTCGTTGAGAGATTTCAGTACTTTTGGATCTTCTGAAAGTGGCGGTGTTAACACTAAACCTGCAAGCCTCGAATGTTTAACAAGCTGAGTCAGCTCATCACAAATTGTGTCAGATTTAGCATTACAAGGGTGGATAACAAGCTCGTAGCCTTTATCTTTACATGCCGATAAAATCCCATTTTGCATATCAATAATGTAATACGCGTTAGGATTATCATAAATAAAACCAATAGCATAGGATTTTGTCCCTGCCAGATTTCTTGCGGCAAGATTGGGCTGATAATTTAATGCTTTAATGGCCTCGTTCACTTTATCAATCGTGGCTTGTTTCACCGATGGCTCATTATTGGTTACGCGGGAAACTGTCTTGATTGACACTCCAGCATATTTAGCGACGTCGTTGATAGTGACTTTCATTGATCTAAAAACTCTTTATTCGAATTTGCGAAGGGCTAGCAGATTGATGAACCTCAATCCTTTAAGCGTAATTTACAAGCCGACAGCGTTGTCAGTTAACTTTTTATTATGTTGCTTATAGTGCGAGCATTTATGCCGTATAGCAATGCTCATTTGTTACAAACTGCGGCATTTTTCAACTGTTAACACTCCGTTATAAGTTGTAATTTTACATCAAATTATTTAAGTGATTATTTTTGCTTAAATATATTCAGATTCTATCCTGCCAAAGTCAGTGTTATGACATTTTTTTTCGTCCAGAGTTATTTTGTTGTGGCAAGGCTGTTAATTATTGTGTAATGTTTGCTCTAGACATGACAGCGTTGTCATTCCATCGGAATGGTTATGAATACTAAAACGATAATAAAGTTATGGAAGGGAAACGAGATGCGACCATCATCCTTTAAGAAAAGTGTACTAGCTACAAACATTGCTATCCTCCTCGGCAGCGCGGTTTCAATCAGTGCTGTCGCTGCAGAAGCAGCTGCAACTGCAGCCGCTCCTGAAAATATTGAAAAAATTGAAGTGCGTGGTATGAGAGCTTCAATGAAAGCTTCTGTTAACGACAAACGTTTTTCTGACGCTGTTGTTGATGCTGTGACCGCTGAAGATATTGGTAAATTTCCTGACGGTGACGTGGGGGAGTCTTTAGGCCGTATTCCTGGTGTTGCGGTAAACCGTCAGTTTGGCCAAGGTCAACAAGTTTCTATTCGAGGTGCTTCTAGCCAACTCACTAGCACATTATTAAATGGGCATTCTGTCGCCTCAACAGGATGGTTTGATCAACAAGCCATTGATCGCAGTTTTAATTACAGCTTACTTCCTCCCGAATTAGTTGGTGGTATAGAGGTCAAGAAATCTTCTCAGGCTGATGTTGCAGAGGGCGGTATTGGCGGCACAGTGTTAGTTAAGACTCGTAAGCCGCTTGATTTAGAAGCTAATTCTGTATTTTTAAGTGCGAAAGGTGATTACGGTACTGTTTCTGAAGCGACAGATCCGCAGACCTCAGGTTTATATAGCTGGAAAACTGAAGACGAAAAATTTGGCTTTTTAGTTGCTGGTTCATTAGATAAAACTGAATACCAACGTAATGGTATTGAGTCGTTACTTGGTTGGGGGGAAATTGTTCCAACAACTTTCCAACAAGACCGTGAACGCACTGCTGTTAATGCTGCTTTCCAATACAGACCAACTGATAGCCTTGAGTTCGGTCTAAATGTTATGAGTTTGCAGCTTGATGCAAACAATGCCAATACGTCAATTTTCTTATTCCCGACCCAACAGGGTGAAAACAAGTGTCTTAAGAAAAATGCCGCAGGTGTTTGTACTTTAGTTGAGCATACCGATAAAGGTGGTTTTGCATGGGCACAAACTTGGGCTCGTAAGGCAAGCATGTCCTCTGATACAGTGGACCTCGATTTTGCATATCAAGCTGATGCCTATAAGTTAGAAGGCCGTATCGGTAAGACTAAAGCTGAGGGTGGTACCGATTTGACATCCAACTATGGTCAGTCTATTGGTAAAGCGGCAGATTTTGCGGGTATTTACGATGCAACTGGTGATGTTATCAAAATTGACATCGCTAATAATGCTTTCGATGCCAGTGATTTTAATGGCAAGTTGGAAACTGCGGGTTGGGCGTTGAAAAAACAACCTAATACTGATGAAGAGTCATTTGCGACCTTTGATATAACTGTTCCAGTTGAGTTTGGTGTTATTACCTCAATTAAATCAGGTATTAGCTATGCGGATCATGACGTAACTCAAACGACTGAAGCTGCGCAATCATCAAATATTACTGCAAAAGACGCCTCTGAATATTACTCAGGAACTATATCATCAGGTGCAGGTTTTACCTTACCTAAGCCTATCTTTGACAATATGATCAGAGATGCTTACGCCGCCATTGATGGTTTTACTTTAGACAAATCTGGTTACGGTACGCTTCAAGAGAAAAACTTAGCTCTATACACTATGGCCACATTTGCTGGTGAAGGTGTACGGGGTAATTTCGGTTTAAGATATATCTCTACCGATGTTGAATCGGATTATTACGCATTCAGCACAAAAGGTACTTATGCCGATGATTTAAGTACAGATAAGGCAAGCTATAATGATGTTTTACCAAGCGTAAACATTGCATTTGATTTAGCAAGCGATTTAATTTTAAGAGCATCAGCAGCACAAGTTATGTCTCGCCCTAACTACGCAGATCTTTTTGCGACTTCTAAATTACCTGGTTTTAACGACGGTACTCCAGGTAACGAAAAGAAAGTAACTGGGAGTGTGAATCTGTTGCCATTTAAAGCCTCTCAAGCAGATTTAAGCTTAGAGTGGTATTTCAGCGGCGAAGGTTTATTTGCAGCAACTTACTTTATTAAAGATGTTAGTTCATTTATTTCAACCCGTGAAAAATTAAATCAACAAATTGGTATTGAAGATCCAAACTTAGTGAGTCAAGGTGGTAGCTCCTGTGGTGCAGGTATATATGACTGTTGGACAGTGAGTGAAAACTATAATGCTACAGGTGGTTCAATCGATGGTATTGAACTGCAATTACTAGATTCATTCGATAACGGTTTTGGTTACTCCGCTAACTACACCTTTGCCGATGCAACCTCACCTGCTGAAAATTATGCTGATCGTGTAGGAGTGTTCTCAGACTCATCTAAGCACACTGTAAACTTAGTCGGTTACTACGAGATGGATGATTTCTCTGCTCGTATAGCATATAACTGGCGTTCAGAGTATATGATGCGTGAATTACCAGGTTTCTACGGTAACCGCGAGCATCAAGCTTATGGCACAGTAGATTTAAGTGCTAACTATAATGTGACAGATTATCTATCTGTAACATTTGAAGTCGTTAACTTACTTGAAGAAGACAGTATTCAGAAAGGTGTTTCACCTGTTGATGCAGAAGGTGTTATTAGTGAATTTAAAGATAACTACCCAGTATGGAGCTTCGATGGTGAAGCTCGCTACAAGCTTGGTGTAGCGTTACGCTTCTAATTCAATTTAATCACGAAAAAGCCTAGCATTCGCTAGGCTTTTTATTATCAATAAATTTAATAATAAACTTAGGTTTCTCCAATTTAGAGGCTCGTGATGACAATCAGAAAAATAGCTATCATAGGGGGCGGGACTTCAGGTTGGTTAGCGGCAAATCATTTAGGTCGGGTGTTAAAGGGACGTCCCGGCTTATCTATTTCAGTGATTGAATCTCCTGATATTCCTATTATTGGTGTCGGGGAAGGTACTGTGCCTTCGATTAGAAAATCATTACAGAGTTTTGGTATTAGTGAGTCAGAATTTATTCGAACATGCGATGTCACGTTTAAACAGTCTATTAAATTTGTGAACTGGTTAGATAAATCGCGTCACGGAAAGCATAATTTTTATCATCATCTATTTGATATCATTAATTTACACCAAGGTGACGCTGTATCGGCTTGGTTGGCCGAACAAAGCGGACATTTTGCCGATTTTATTTCCCCACAGCATTTAGCTTGCGAAGCGGCTAAAGCACCAAAGCTCATTACTACGCCAGAATATGCGGGCATTTTAGGCTATGCCTATCACCTTAATGCGGCAAAGTTTGCCAAATTACTCGCTAAAAATGCCATTGAGAAATTTAATGTAGAGCATATTTTAACGACAGTACACGACGTGTGCTTAGATGTAGATGGCGCTATCGAGTCATTGCAGACTGAGCAGGGGAATCTATCTTTTGATTTCTATATTGATTGCAGTGGCTTTGAATCTATTTTGTTAGCTAAGGCATTAAAAGTGCCATTTATCAGTAAAGCGCAGCAACTTTTTATTGATACGGCATTAGTTGCGCAAATTCCGACTCAGCCTGCTGATGTTATTCCTCCTTATACTAAAGCAACAGCACATCAAGCCGGGTGGATTTGGGATATTGCGCTTACCCAGCGCCGCGGTACAGGATTTGTATATTCATCAGCGCATATGAATCAAACTGAAGCTGAACAAAAGTTTGACCGTTATCTTGGTGGTAAACTTGCCGATATTCCCCATCGCAAAATCCCTATGACGGTAGGCTATCGTCAACAATTTTGGGTCAAAAACTGCGTTGCATTAGGGCTGGCACAGGGCTTTTTAGAACCCATAGAAGCGACTTCAATTTTATTAACGGACTTTTCTGCTCGATTTCTTGCTGAACGTTTCCCTGCTAATAAAGATGAGGTGGATTACTTATCAATACGTTTTAATCGCACTGTTAACCACGCATGGGAAAGGGTCGTCGAATTTGCCAAATTGCATTATTGTGTGTCAGATAGAACTGACTCGGCATTTTGGCTTGATAATCAGCGTGAAGAGACAATTCCTGAGCCGTTAAAAGAGCGGCTTAACATGTGGAAGTCATTTAGCCCTATTGCAGAGGATTTCCCCTCAAAGTTTGAGGTGTTTAACTTAGATAATTACTTATATGTTCTTTATGGGATGAAATATCCGACTCAACCGCATGATAGAGGTTTAGTCGCAAAAGCTAATTTGAATGCTTATATGAGTAACATGTCGAATATGAAGCGCCATATGTTTGAGGGGTTACCTGAACATAGAGAATTGATTGATAAGATTTGTACTTATGGCTTGCAATCTATCTAAACGCTTTATTTTAATGTGTAAAAAGGAAAAATAAAATGAAAACACAATTTGTACCTTTAAATGACGCAAGTCATAAAAATTTAGCGATTGGGGATAAGGTTGATTACAGCCTTTTTGAAACCATGCATATGCTCCCTCTTCAGGTTCAAGAGTTTATGTCTGCTGCGACCAGTTTCCCTATCGTGTTTACAAAAAACGCTCAAACTGGTGAGTTCCTCTCCATTGCGATTACTGCACTTAAGCCTAATACTAATAAGTTGCTCAAAAACGGTCAGTGGCAATGCCGCTATTTACCTATTCAAGTTCAATTGTATCCTTTTGGAATGAGTTATATAGATAACGACAACGTTATCTTGGGTGTCGATGTCAATAATTCATCAGTGGCAGAACATGAAGCGCATCGTTTATTTGATGATTCAGGCAATCAAACGGTTTATTTATCAAAAAAACTTGAATTGGCGAGTTTACAGGCTAGTTATCATGAGATGACAAAGTACTTTATCAAAGTGTTATTGAATCATGGACTGTTGCAACCACGTACATTAACAGTGACTACACTTGATGGCACTAAAACCAATATTGATGGAATATATACCATTGATGAAGGAAAACTGCAGCAGCTAGACGATACGACATTGCTTGATTTTGCTAAACGAGGTTTCTATTCGGCTATTTATGCGCATCTTTGCTCATTAAATTTAATTGATTTAGTGATGGAAAAATAAACTCAATTTTATATAGTTCGTTTTAATAATATTAAAGCGAACTATTGTAATTGGGGCTATTTAGTTTGCTAGCATCACACTCCCAGTCAAAATAATCCAGCTTGCAAAAAACAGTTTTAAGGTTTTGACTGGGAGAAATAACGCCAGCTTGCGGGCTAACAATCCTCCGATAATTGCACCGGGTCCTGCAAATAGCACTAATTCATATAAAGCGTGACTGTGGTTGGAGAACACGTGTATTGGGCTTGCCGACCAAACGGTTATGGCCGATACCACAACGCCAACCGCGACGGCCATCTTGGCGCAGATACCTCGTAACATCAGATAGATTACAATCAGTTCACCTACACCAACAGACAACCAAGCGGTGATGATCCCGCCAAAGTAACCAATAACCGCTAAACAAAAATAGTCTATGGATTTAAGACTATTACTTTGCAGATAGCGGTGTTGACTGCTGAAAATGATTGCTATCCCAAGTGCGATAGAGAAAAGGCTAAAACTGGTGTGGAGTGAAGAGGGCGAAGTTAGTTGCCATAACTCGCTGCTCCAAAGGCCAAGTACTGAAAAGCATGCACAAAGCAAGATACATGGAATAAAACCATACCAAGTTTTATCCATATGGTGATGCCGTTGATAGTATCTTGACCATGAAATTGCGCCAGCAGTCATGCCAAAACACTGGATCATAAAAGACGTTGAAACGCTTTGAGTTTCGGTAAAATCTAAACTAGAGAAAACAGGGATGAAAATAACGCCTCCGCCTGCTCCAGTTGAATTAGCAAAGATAGCTCCTGTTATTCCTAAAAATATAAACTTGCCATATTCTTTAATTAACTCAAATGGTTGTGCGAATTGAACAAACCAAACTATCCATGTGCTTAACAGAGTGAGCAGTACCGTTAACGACCGATAATATTGGCCGCTGAAGGTGTTTTTACGCTTAAAGGTAGGGATATATGTGAGCATCTTTTTAAGATAACTGAGTGTGGCGTTTGAGTTGTTGCGCCTATGTTATCAGTCAAAGACAGCGTTGTCATATAGGTTGATAAATATAGATTTAAATTTAAATAATTGAAATTTAAAGAATAAGTTTATCTTTCTTAAAAATATAAAGCTAATTGTCAAAAAAATGTAGAAATCCTGTTCTTTCTTGTGTAATTTAATGAATGACAACGCTGTCATCTGCTTGTGTGATGCGTTGTTTAGTAAGGTCTGCATGAAGAGGATGAGGTCTCCTTATTCATGTTTTTGGCAGAAGTATTGCTGGTCGGGCGGCGGTACGTTTGTCTTTAATATTTGATAGTCTCTCCCCAGAAACTAGCGTTGGCTGGGTACTGTAAGCAGTGCCCAGCCATTTTTTTAGGTAGAGCGACCTTGCTTAGGATAAGCAAACAAGTTAGCGGCATTAATAAATAAAACTCGCTGGATTTTCCAGTTATAAAAGAGGCTGCGATTCATGGTTATTCATATTGCTACATTGCTTTGCAGCGTAGTGACAACTCTGGCTAAGCGTTTGTTGATGTCCATCTTGGGACTCTGGCCGAGCGTTATGCTGTGTGCGTTGAGTTTCACCGCGATAGCCGCTGTGGAGCCAACGTCGTTCACGCTTACTAATGCTGCTTTTGCGGCTGGCACTTCTTCGGCAAGCAATCCCACTCCTATCAAGATAGTGACTACCATCCAACAGCAATGGCAGTTTAATCTGCTTAAAGAGGCGCTGCGCCGCTCCGGCAAGCCGTATCAAGTAGAACAAATGTCGACGCAGATGAACCAAAAACGCAATGCAGAAGAAGCACTTGCCGGCACTGTTGACGTATTTTGGAGCATGACTTCCAAAGAGCTTGAGGAAACCATGCTGCCCGTACGGATCCCACTGTTTAAGGGATTGCTTGGTAACAGATTATTAATTATCCGTAAGAGTGATGAGGCTAAGTTTGCCAACGTAAAAACACTGGCGGATTTTAAACAATTAACCGCTGGGCAAAACCGTTATTGGCCCGATGCGAGCATTCTCGAAGCCAATGGTGTGCCGTTGGTAACGAGCTATCAGTACACCAATCTATACCCTATGTTAGAAGGTGGACGGTTCGACTACCTTGCGCTTGGCGCACAGGAAATCGGCGATGAACTTGCGAGCCACCCCGATCCCGCACTTAAGATTGATAGCCATATCCTGCTGCAATATCGCTCTCCGGCCTATTTTTTTGTCTCACCAAAACGCCCCGAGTTAGCTGAGGCAATCTTAGCGGGGCTTGAGCACATGATTAGCGACGGTAGCTTCGATGAAATGTTTAATCGTGAACTTAAGATTGAGCAGCTCTACCGTGATGCGCAGTTTGAGCGGCGCGTGATTATCCGCTTAGATACGCCAGATTTACATCCCTTAACGCCGATTGAACGCCAGGAGCTGTGGTTAGATCTATTTAGTATGCAAGGTGCAACATAATGAAAAATTTAGCCTTAAAAGTACAAATTGGGCTAGCTGCGGCGATATTTATGATAGTGAGCGCCTTGTTTGGGGCGTCCTATTGGTTGGCGAGCAATAAGTTAATGAGCAGCGAAATGGCCTTTGAAGACAATACGGTCGCTAATCTGCAAGTCACAATGGCACAGCCGATTTTTACCTACGATTACGAACAGATCCGGGCTGTATTATCCGTCATGTTAAAGTCTGAACAAATTTATCAAATTACCGTTGTGGATCATCGCGGTAAGCTGCTCGCAGAGGATAAACAAGTCGAGGCAGTTGCCACCAACTATCTACAAACAAGAGAGTTACAGTTCAGCGACCAAGGTAATCCTACCGGGCGTCTAACCATTACTTTTTCCATTTTGCCCGTAAAAGCGCAGTTATCCGAGTTGTTGCTGAGCTACTTTATACAGGCTTTGTTGATTTTAGCGGGCAGCCTCTTCGTGATTTTCATTATTTTAAAGCGTTTAGTGATCACCCCATTAGATAAGGTTGTCACCGCGTTAGAAGAGATTGCTAATGGTGATGGCGATTTAAGTCATCGATTACCCGTTGAAACTGAAGATGAAATTGGCAAACTCGCCAATGCTTTCAACGGTTTTGTCGAACACATTCACGGCACGATTTCAAGGGTGCATGAAACCTCTGGTCTGCTATTGGGCGATGCTAAAGCGCTGGGCACGTTGTCGCAAAGCAACAATCAAAGGGTGCAAGCTCAGCTTAAAGAAACCGAAGCCGCAGTCACGGCCGTGACTCAATTGAGTGCCAGTGCCAACGAAGTGGCCATCAATGCTAAACGTACCGCCGATGCGGCAAACCAAGCCGATAGAGCGGTTGACGATGGCCAGCGTCAGTTTGACTCGGGCTTAGCCATTACTCGCCAACTTGCGGCTGAGTTAGCACGTTCGGCTCAGTCGGTGTCGCAGTTACAACAGGAAACGCAGCGTATTGATGAAGTTGTAGTGGTGATCAGCAGCATTGCCGAACAGACTAATCTACTGGCGTTAAATGCTGCGATTGAAGCTGCCAGAGCGGGTGAGCAGGGGCGTGGTTTTGCCGTTGTTGCCGATGAAGTGCGCTCTTTAGCGAGCCGCACCCAACAGGCGACGGGAGAAATCCAAAAAATGATCCAACAGGTGCAAAGCCGAGTTGCCGAAACCGTGAATGTGATGCAATCGAGCCAGACTCTCTCCAATCAAGGGGTCAATCGTTCGGAAGAAATTAAGCTCGTTCTATCTAAAGTGACTGATTTAGTTTCAAATATCAGTAATATGAATATCGAAGTTTCCCATGCGGCGCAGGAGCAAACCTGTGTCACCGAAGCGATTTCTCGTACATTAAATGATCTTGCCAATGTCTCAGGTTCAGCCTCCCTCGATAGTGAGCATCTAGCACAATCGAGTGAGCGACTGTTTCACCAAGGGGAAAGACTGCGGACGTTAGTAACTTCCTTCAGATTGTAGCCATTTCTGAAGCTAGAAAAGGAATATCATGAATAAAACGATTGCCGCCACCGCCATTTTATTTGCATTAGGTTTAAGTGCTTGCAGCCAAGCGCCTAAAACAGTGAATGTGCCAGTGCCAAGCTCAGCCGAGCTCGCCACGCCTGCGTCATTAACCCAAGCGCAATTGCAGCAGTTTGGGGATACCTTGGGCGTGAGTTATCGCGTGCTCACTAACAGGCCCGATAATAACTGTGATAAAGCCGCCGCTGAAGGTCGTTGTTTTGTGGCTGAAATTGATTTTGTCCCTGGCGTTGATCTCAAAGGTCACGACTGGGCGATTTATTTTAGCCAGATGCGTCCGGTGCAATCGGTTGAAGGCAAAGAGTTTTCCATCACTCATATCAAGGGCGATCTTTATCGGATAACGCCTACTGAGGCATTCAGCGGTTTTAACAAAGGGGTTAAAAAGACCTTAAGGTTCCGTGGTGAGCTTTGGCAATTGTCCGAAACCGATGCCATGCCAAACTACTACATCGTTGCTGGGGATTTATCGCCAGTGGTGATTGCCAGCACGCAAGTGCAGCAAGATCCTGATACTCGAATGGAAGTGCGTCCCTATGTTGAGCCGTTCACCGATATGGTGAAACAGTATCGCCGCACTGATGCGGATAAATTAGTGCCTGCGACCGCATCACAGCTATTTAGCAACAACCAAAATGTCAGTGAAGATGCCAGCTTAGCGGTCAATACCATTATTCCTTCGCCGCAAAAAGTGACGATCCATTCTCACGATAAAGCGGTATCACTCACCTCTGGCATTAAATTGGATGTCGCGTCAGTATTGAGTCCATCCGCTGAAAATCAGTCTTTTAAAACCGAGCAAGTGGCTGCGGCGCTTGAACGCTTAGCACGTTTGGGTGTTAAAGAGTCAGACCAAGGCTTAGTGGTGAAACTGAGCTGGCGCCAAGGCGCAGAGAGCAGTTATCTGCTGGATATCAAACCTGATGGTATCAAGGTTGCCGCAGGTGATGCGGCAGGATTTTCCTATGCGTTATCATCGCTTGCCAGTTTGATTGATGTGCAGGATTTGCGCGTAAATGCGATGACTATTGAAGATAGCCCAAGATATCCATTCCGCGGTATGCATATCGATGTGGCCCGTAATTTCCACAGTAAGGCGATGATTTTTGCACTGATAGATCAAATGGCGGCTTACAAACTCAACAAATTACATCTGCATATGGCCGATGATGAAGGTTGGCGCTTAGAGATTGATGGCCTGCCTGAACTGACCGATATTGGTAGTAAGCGTTGCCACGATCTTGAGGAAACTACCTGTTTGTTACCGCAGCTTGGCAGTGGGCCTGTTGCGGAGTCGAGCGTTAATGGTTTCTATAGCAAACAAGACTATATCGATATAGTCAAATACGCCGATGCCCGCCAAATTCAAGTGATCCCTTCGATGGACATGCCTGGCCATAGTCGCGCAGCGATAAAATCCATGGAGGCGCGTTACCGTAAATTACTCGCCCAAGGTAAGCCTACGGAGGCGAACACCTATTTGTTGTCGGATGCGGCTGATACGACTGTGTATTCTTCGGTGCAGTATTACAACGACAACACCCTGAACGTCTGTATGGAATCGACCTATCAATTTGTCGATAAAGTGATTGATGAAATTGCCAAATTACACCAAGCCGCGGGTCAACCATTAACTCGATACCATATCGGCGCCGACGAAACCGCTGGGGCGTGGAAGCAATCTCCTGAGTGTTTATCCTTTGTAGCCAATAACGATAAAGGCGTGAAATCCATCGAGGATTTAGGCGCTTACTTTATTGAGCGGATATCGAATCAACTGGCGGAAAAAGGCATTGAAGCCGCAGGTTGGAGTGATGGCATGAGCCATGTTCGCCCAAGCTATATGCCTGCTAAAGTCCAATCCAATATTTGGGATGTGATCGCCTATAAAGGATATGAGCATGCCAATCAGCAAGTGAACAACGGTTGGGATGTGGTGCTCTCTAATCCTGAAGTGCTTTATTTTGATTTTCCCTACGAAGCCGATCCTAAAGAGCACGGCTATTACTGGGCAAGCCGCGCCACCAACGCGCACAAAGTGTTTAGCTTTATGCCGGATAACTTAGTGGCGAATGCGGAGCAGTGGACCGACTTGCAAAATCTGCCTTTCGAAGCCGACGATAGGGCAAGAACCGATGAGAAAGGCAAAAAATCTGGACCACGGGAGCAAGGTAAAAACTTTGCTGGTTTACAGGGGCAGTTGTGGAGTGAAACCATTCGCAGCAACGATACCGTTGAGTACATGATTTTCCCTCGTTTATTGATGCTGGCTGAGCGTGCTTGGCATCAAGCAGAGTGGGAAGTGCCTTACCAATATCAAGGTGCATTGTATAACCAAAGCACTGGGCACTTTACTGCGGCAATGCGTGACGCGCAGGCACAATCTTGGCAGCAAATGGCCAACACATTAGGGCATAAGGAGTTTATTAAACTCGATAAGACAGGTATCGATTACCGAGTGCCGACTGTAGGTGCCGAGATCCGTGACGGTAAACTGTTTGCCAACGTGGCTTATCCAGGACTTAAGATTGAGTGGCGACAAGCGAGTGGGCAATGGCAATCCTATCAAGCAGGGCAGGCGGTAACTGCGCCCGTTGAGATCCGTGCTATTGCTGCTGATGGTATCCGCAAAGGCAGAAGCTTAATCGTTAATTAATCTGTTATGTATCTGGCTGTATTTTTAAAGAAAAATACAGCCTTTTTCTTTTCACTTTCAGTCAATTCTTTCGCCTGACATTTGATTAGAAATTGCTTCAAAAAGTAAATGACAACGCTGTCATTTTTGCTGTAACATTGAGTTAACTAAAGTTAGGTGTCGTATTAACGGCATAAGTATAAGCAACGGTAGCGCTGCATTAAGAGATGAAGAGGGATGTCATGGGGTTAGTCCAGACAAAAGATCAACAACTGTTTATCGGTGTTGATGGGGGCGGCAGTAAGTGCCGAGCCACTATCTATACTGCGGACGGTACCGTTTTAGGGACAGGTGTTGCTGGGCGCGCTAATCCGCTGCATGGTCTTGCACAAGCATTTGCATCGATTGAAGCATCGACTCGCCAAGCTCTGTTGGATGCGGGCATGAAGGAAACCGATAGCCATTTACTCGTCGCGGGCTTAGGGCTGGCGGGAGTCAATGTGCCGCGCCTGTATCAGGACGTGATCAGCTGGCAGCATCCGTTTGCTGCCATGTTTGTCACAACGGATCTTCATACCGCTTGTATCGGTGCACACCGCGGCGCCGATGGTGCGGTGATCATTACGGGTACGGGTTCTTGCGGTTATGCCCATGTAGGTGATGACAGCTTAAGTATTGGTGGCCACGGTTTTGCGCTGGGTGATAAGGGCAGCGGTGCTTGGCTTGGCTTAAAAGCCGCCGAGCATGTGTTACTCGCCCTCGATGGTTTTGCCGCGCCGACTGCTTTAACCAAGATGCTGTTAAACCATTTTGGGGTAAGTGATGCCTTGGGCATCGTCGAGCATCTCGCCGGTAAGTCTTCGAGTTGCTATGCCGAATTAGCCAGAAGCGTACTCGATTGTGCAAACGCGGGTGATGAAGTCGCTCGCGGGATTGTGCAGGAAGGAGCCGATTACATCAGTGAAATGGCACGCAAGCTGTTTAGCCTCAATCCAGTGCGATTCTCGATGATCGGTGGCCTTGCCGAACCTTTACAGGCGTGGCTTGGCAGCGATGTGGTGGCCAAGATTTCTGAAACCTTAGCGCCGCCAGAATTGGGTGCCATGTACTTCGCTCAGCAGCAATTTAACTCAGTCAACATTAATGAATAAGCCGTTTTAGCGCATCAGTGCTAAAGCAATACCCGTATTGATTTGTAAGGTAAATAACATGACAAACACTATTATGGAGCAAGAAGCTCGCACCGCGCCGCAGAAGATTGCGGGTCAGTTAGCCGCTAACGCCGATTTAATGCAGCAGTTAGGTGAAAAACTGCGTGCTTTCGATCCCCGTTTTGTGATGATTGTGGGCCGTGGTTCATCGGACCATGCGGGTGTATTTGCTAAATATCTTTTTGAAATTGAAGTCGGCGTGCCAACGTTTGCCGCCGCGCCATCTGTGGCCAGCGTTTACGGTAAAACCTTGAAGTTAGAAGGCGGATTAGTGATTGTGATTTCGCAATCTGGCCGCAGCCCTGATATTTTAGCCCAGGCGCGTATGGCGAAAAACGCTGGCGCGTTTTGTGTGGCGTTAGTGAACGATGAAACCGCTCCAATTAAGGATATCGTCGATGTGGTGGTGCCATTACGCGCCGGCGAAGAGAAAGCCGTTGCCGCAACAAAGAGCTACCTTGCAACTCTGTCGGCGATTCTACAATTAGCCTCGGCGTGGACGCAGAGCGAATCCCTTGCCGCAGCAGTTAACTCATTACCGCAAGCACTGCAAACTGCGGTTGATGCTGAGCCACAATTGACTCCAGCATCGGTTGAAAACGTGAAAAACTTAGTCGTGTTAGGCCGTGGCTTGGGTTATGCGGTGTCTAAGGAAATTGCGCTTAAGTTAAAAGAAGTGTGCTCAATCCACGCTGAAGCCTTTAGTAGCGCAGAGTTTCTCCATGGTCCCGTGACCTTAGTTGAGAAAAAACTCACGATTGTGGATGTGTGCATTGGCGATGAGTCTTACGCTAGCCATATCGAACAGATTGAAAATGTGAGCCAACGTGGTGCCGATTTAGTCCATTTAAATCAAACATCGACGGATATTCATCCACGTGTGGCGCCGTTAGCCCTGCTACAACGTTTTTATATTGACGTGGCAGCCGTCGCTATTGCCCGTGGTATTGACCCTGACCAACCCGCAGGGCTGAAAAAAGTCACTCAAACGCTGTAATGGCTGGCCGTTATCGCCGCGTTAATTTGAAAAGAGGTTTGGATGAAATTCACCTTAATTGCCGAGCAACTGTTTGATGGTGAAGCCTTCCATCGGGATGTGCCAGTCACCATTGAAGATGGGCTGATAGCCAGCTTAGACACCGCATCGGGTGCTAAGGAAATTCGCTACCCAGGCACCCTAGTGCCAGGGTTTATCGATGTGCAAGTTAACGGCGGTGGCGGCGCGTTATTCAATAGCAGCCCAACGGTTGCTTGCATTGAAACCATAGGCAAGTCGCATGCTCGCTTTGGTACCACAGGCT
Source organism: Shewanella sp. 8A (assembly GCF_023475945.1). Taxonomy (NCBI): domain Bacteria; kingdom Pseudomonadati; phylum Pseudomonadota; class Gammaproteobacteria; order Alteromonadales; family Shewanellaceae; genus Shewanella; species Shewanella sp. 8A. The sequence continues at coordinate 55,122 of NZ_JAMDJP010000018.1, read as the reverse complement.
TTTTACCCACGCTGATTACCGATAATGTGCAGGTGATGGCTAAGGCGGCCGATGCGGTTGCTAGTGCGGTCGCGCAAAAGAGCGCAGGTGTATTAGGGGTGCATTTCGAAGGTCCGCATTTGTCTGTACCTAAAAAAGGCGTGCATCCACAAGGTTTTATCCGTGGGATCACCGAGGCTGAACTGGCGATTTTTTGCCGTCAGGATTTAGGTATCCGCGTTGTCACCTTAGCGCCTGAAAATGTCTCGCCCGAGGTGATCCGCCTGTTGGTGGCGTCGGGCGTTAAAGTGTGTTTGGGCCACTCCAATGCGGACTACGATACCGTTGTTGCAGCATTAGCGGCTGGGGCGACAGGTTTTACCCATCTATATAATGCGATGTCACCCTTAGGTTCCCGCGAGCCTGGTGTGGTGGGCGCAGCGATTGAGAGCGAAACCGCTTGGTGTGGTTTGATTGTCGATGGTCATCATGTGCATCCCGCTGCAGCTCGTGTTGCCCTACGTGCCAAACCTCGTGGCAAAGTGATGTTGGTGACCGATGCTATGCCGCCTGTGGGTCTGGATGATGAAACCAGTTTTGAGCTGTTTGGTACTCAGGTGCTGCGTGTCGGCGACAGATTAAATGCGGTGACGGGTGAACTGGCTGGCTGCGTGTTAGATATGGCAAGTGCGGTCCATAATACGGTGAATATGCTAGGTTTGCCGCTCGGTGAGGCCTTGCGGATGGCATCTTTGTATCCAGCCGAGTTCCTTGGCATTGCCGAGAGCGTCGGTCGGTTAGCCGTAGGGCAGCGTGCCGATTTAGTGCTGCTGGATAATCAGCATCAAGTGCTGGCCAACTATATTGCTGGAAATGCGGTTTATGTTCGCCCTTAGTGTGTTGAGTCCGTAAAGCGTTCACCTTGGCCCTTGTCGTATTTTGATGACAGGGGCTAAGTTTTTTTATTGTACAGTCTGCATTTTGCTCTACATCTTGAAAAATAATTTAAATAACAATAATAAAGGATAATGGTATGAGTACGACTGCGCCGGAATCTGTCGCCAATACGGGCGTTAATGCTCAGGATGCTGCCGCGAAAAAGCGTCAGCCAAAGCCAAGATTGATGTCCCTCGATGCCTTGCGCGGCTTCGATATGTTTTGGATTTTAGGTGGCGAAGCCCTATTTGGCGCCTTGCTTATTTTGACTGGCTGGGCGGGCTGGCAATGGGGTGATACCCAAATGCATCATAGTGAGTGGAATGGCTTTCGCTTCTATGATTTGATTTTTCCGCTGTTTATTTTCCTCTCCGGTGTTGCCCTTGGATTATCGCCAAAACGCTTAGATAAACTGCCGATGCATGAGCGCCTGCCTGTGTATCGTCATGGCGTTAAGCGGCTGTTTTTGCTATTGTTGCTTGGTATTCTTTATAGCCATGGTTGGGGAGCGGGAGCACCTGCCGACCCTGAAAAAATCCGTTATGCTAGTGTATTAGGCCGTATTGCCTTTGCGTGGTTTTTTGCCGCCTTGCTGGTGTGGCATACCCGTTTACGGACCCAAGTGCTGGTGGCTCTAGGCATATTAGTGGCCTATGGCGCGGCGCAACTCTGGTTACCGTTTCCTGGTGGACAGGCGGGTGTGTTATCACCCACTGAGTCAATCAATGCTTATGTCGACAGCCTGTTATTGCCGGGTGTGAGCTATCAAGGACGAACCCCCGATCCTGAAGGCCTGTTATCGACACTGCCCGCCGTAGTCAATGCCTTAGCGGGTGTGTTTGTCGGTCACTTTATTGTGAAATCTCATCCTAAAGGTGAGTGGGCTAAAGTCGGCATATTGAGTGTTGCCGGTGGTGTTTGTTTAGCCTTAGGTTGGTTGCTTGATGGGGTCATTCCCGTCAATAAAGATCTGTGGACAAGCTCTTTTGTGTTGGTTACGAGCGGTTGGAGCATGCTGCTGTTAGCACTGTTTTATGCCCTAGTGGATGTACTGAAATGGCAAAAGCTCGCCTTTGTGTTTGTGGTAATAGGTACTAACGCCATCATTATTTATCTTGCCTCCAGCCTAGTGGATTGGAAGTATATCGCCCAGAGTATGTTCGGTGGCGTTATCGCGGCATTACCGGAAAATGCTCAGCCCTTAGCGGCCGTGATTGGTTTGCTCACCGTTCAATGGTTAGTGCTGTATTGGATGTATCGTCGCAATATTTTTGTGCGGATTTAATCTTTCGTTATTTTGTGCTTTCAACAGGCCGCAGAGTAAACTCTGCGGCTTTTTTATTTCACATGAGTTATTCGTCGTATGTGTCTTTTGCTTTAATACCAATCGTATTAAATATCTGTTCATTCAGCGGGAATTCAACGCGCTTTAGACAAGGCGAAGGCTTGAAGGCATAGTGGTGCTCTGTCGAAAGCCTTAAACGCAGTATAAAGCGTGTTGAGACCCGCCCTTTGGGAGCCACACAGGCATTCCACTCCGGTGTTACATTGACTTAAAAGGGAATGACCATTTCTGCGTCAATGCGCCTTGGATTGAAATGCCTGTGAGGCTCTGAACTGATTAGATATTTAATGTGATTGGTATAAATCAGTAGTGAGTGAAAGTTTAGGAGCCACAGTGGCGTTTAACGCGGTATTTTAGGATTAAATTGCAAATGACAGCGTTGTCTTTTTGTGTTGTTTGTTTTAACATCACTGAAACAATGGTGAGTTCGAATGATAACATTAGCCATTGCAGATGAGTTGCAATAGGGATGTGTGCAATACTCAGCGGATTTTTGTCCCGCAATCACCTTAAAATTAATTACTATAAGAAGCAGGTTTATGGAAATGACACTCGATAAAAGCCAGCAGAAAAGCAGTTTTATCCCCATGGCGATAGTGGCAGCACTCTTTTTCATCCTCGGGTTTGCAACCTGGTTGAATGGTTCTTTAATGCCCTATTTAAAACAAATTTTGCAACTCAATCCCTTCCAAGCTTCATTAATCCTGTTTTCTTTCTATATCGCGGTGACCTTTACTGCACTGCCCTCGGCGTGGCTTATCCGTAAAGTGGGCTACAAAAATGGGATGGCCTTGGGCATGGGCGTGATGATGCTCGCGGGTTTACTGTTTATTCCAGCGGCGAAGACCCAAGTCTTCGCCCTATTTTTATTTGCCCAATTAGTTATGGGGGCGGGGCAGACGTTACTGCAAACCGCAGTAAATCCTTATGTTGTTCGTCTTGGGCCTGAAGAGTCAGCGGCGGCGCGTGTTAGCGTGATGGGTATTTTGAACAAAGGTGCGGGGGTGATTGCACCGTTAGTGTTCTCAGCGTTGATTTTAGATAGTTTTAAAGACCGTATCGGCACAACATTAACGCAAGTACAAATTGATGAAATGGCCAATAGTTTGGTTTTTCCTTACTTAGGCATGGCGGTGTTTATCGGTGTTTTAGCCTTGGCGGTGAAAAAATCCCCATTACCAGAATTATCTAATGAAGATGAAGTCGCTGAGCATACAGATAAAAGCCAGATTAAAGCGGCGTTATCTCACCCTAACTTAGCATTTGGTGTGTTGGCATTGTTTGTGTACGTAGCGGTAGAGGTGATCGCTGGCGATACAATAGGTACCTTTGCGTTATCTTTAGGCGTTGAGCATTACGGGGTCATGACCTCATACACTATGGTTTGCATGGTGCTGGGTTATACGCTGGGGATTATCCTTATCCCTCGCATTATTTCTCAACCGACAGCGCTGATGATTTCCGCAATTTTAGGCATATTACTCACCTTAGGCATTCTGTTTGGGGATAACAATTCCTACGCTATTGCTAACACTTTGTTGGTGCCTTTTGGGGGCGTAGCTTTACCTGATACCTTGCTATTGATTGCTTTCTTAGGATTAGCCAATGCGATTGTGTGGCCTGCCGTATGGCCTCTTGCTTTGTCGGGCATGGGCAAATTGACGAGTACGGGTTCTGCGCTCCTTATCATGGGGATTGCCGGCGGTGCCTTTGGTCCAGTGTCTTGGGGGTTAATGAGTTCGGCAACGGATATGGGGCAGCAGGGCGGGTATATGGTGATGTTACCTTGTTATCTGTTTATTCTCTTCTATGCAGTCAAAGGCCATAAGATGCGCAGTTGGTCTTCAAATTAATAATACATTCATGACAAAAATAACTAAGCCCTCGAAAGAGGGCTTTTTAATGACTTTTGTACTAGGGTGTTTTGTCTAATGAGATAACCCTATTAGAAAGCGTAACTAACGCTCGCGAGGACGGTATCGTCGTTTTGGTATACACCGTCGGAGACTTTTTGATCGCCACTTAAATCTGTGCCAAGCCAAGCAAGTGAAAGGCCAAATCCCATTAATTCCGTGGAGACACCAACAGAATAGTCGGAGTAACTATCGAAGCCTTCACCATCATCTAATGCATCGCCAACGTTGTAGCCGTAATGCAGATCGAGATTCCAGTTTTCGACAAACTCATAGGAATAATTGACTTCACCGTAGTGGTAATCTAAATCAGTGCCACCGTAGTCATTGGTATACCAATAGGCTACGCGAAATCCGCTAAACTCGACGCCAGCCGTTACTTCAAAATAGCCAAGACCACTCTCGCCCGAATAGTTATAGCGGTTCAGTGTCACGTCGTAGCTGACGTTATCACTGATATCACCACCGTAGGCAACATAGAAGTCATACTCAACATCTGGGCCATTATAACCAGGTTCATCAAAGTCGACGTTACTGGCCCAGGCGCCGACGGAAAATCCTGATTCAAAACTCCAGTCTATTCCACCTTGTACAGCGGGATCTCCAGCGGTTTGCGAGACACCGCGGAAGCGATAATCGTTAGTTAAGCTAATCTCACCAGACACTTCTGCACTGGCTATGCTGGAAAATAAGCTGGTAGTAAGCGCGAGTCCAGCAAGTTGTGCTAGCCGTTTTTTCTGTAGGTTGTTATTCACGGTATTTCTCCCATTTTCTTGATTGACACGGATGCACAAGCTTCTTTTATGTTTTAAAACAGGTTTGTACATCCGATAATTTGCCAAACAACAGCCAAGGAAACTCCGTTGCTGTGACCTCATGGCGGTAAAGCTAACTCACTTTAACTTTGTTCATTGAGGCAAAATGCACCTCTGTATTACTGTGAGTTTTGTTCGAAGATGACATACACCTTGCGACAGGGGGTGACGACTTGCCACACACCTTGAAATCCCGCTGGAATAATAAAGCGATCACCTACGCTAAAGGTTTGAGATTGTCCCTCAAGATCGGTGATCACACTGGTTCCTTCGAGAATTTCACAATACTCATATTCAGTGTAGTTGATTTTCCAAGCGCCTGATTCACTTTGCCAAATTCCACTATGGAATTGATTACAAGGGCTAGAATAATGATTTTGTAATTGCTGGGTGGGATTGCCTGCAATACGCTTTTCAGGGGCGACTTGATAGCTTTCCACTGGCGGTTGTGCGCTGGCAAAGCGAATGATTGATGTGACGCTCACTGTCATAAATGGCTCCGGATTATTTCATGGTGGGCATAACAAACTCAGCTTGAGTCTGTTTGCCTACAGGCCAGCGAGCGGTAATGGCTTTGCGTTTGGTATAAAAACGAACACCATCAGGGCCATGCATATGCAAAGGTCCAAAGAGTGAGCGTTTCCAGCCCCCAAAGCTATGGAAAGCCATAGGTACGGGGATTGGCACGTTAACGCCGACCATACCCACCTGCACATGGTGACAAAAATGACGGGCAGCCTCACCGCTTTGAGTAAAGATCGCCGTGCCGTTGCCAAATTCATGTTGGTTGATAAGTGTAAGTGCACTGGGATAATCGTTGACTCGAACAATAGATAGCACAGGACCAAAGATTTCTTCGCGATAGATCCGCATATCCGGCGTGACATGGTCGAATAAACAGGCCCCTAAGAAGTAACCTTGTTGATGATCGGCAACGGTTAATTGTCGGCCGTCTACCAGTAAGGTTGCTCCTTCCTGAACTCCAGTTTCTACATAGTCAGTGACTTTGGCTAAGTGTTGTTTGGAAATAAGGGGGCCCATTTCCATCTCTGGCGTGAGACCATTGCCCACTTTTAATTGTTGGATTTGCGGTAATAACTTGTCGACCAGTTTGTCACCCACATCGCCCACAGCCAACACCACCGATATCGCCATACAACGCTCGCCCGCACTGCCGTAGGCCGCGCCCATCAGTGCGCTTACCGCTTGATCTAAATCCGCGTCTGGCATCAGCAGCATATGGTTTTTGGCACCGCCTAAGGCTTGTACTAGTTTACCGTGTGTGGATGCGGTGCTGTAGATATACTCAGCGATTGGAGTGGAACCAACAAAGCTTATGGCTTGCACATCTGGATGAGTGAGCAGGGTATCGACGGCCTCTTTGTCGCCATTGATCACGTTAAACACTCCATCAGGTAAGCCAGCTTGTTTGAGCAACTCGGCAATCCGCATCACTGAACTTGGATCTTTTTCTGAGGGTTTCATAATAAAGGTGTTGCCGCAGGCAATGGCGATTGGGAACATCCACATGGGAACCATCACGGGGAAGTTAAAGGGCGCTATGCCAGCGACAACACCTAAAGCTTGATTAACGGACCAGGAGTCCACACCACCGCCAACCTGTTGCGTGTGTTCCCCTTTGAGCAAGTGTGGGATACCACAGGCAAATTCAACGACTTCAAGGCCGCGGATAAGCTCTCCTTTAGCATCATCGAGCACTTTGCCGTGCTCTAGGGTGATGAGCTGCGCCAGTTCATCCATATGCTGCTCGACTAACGCTTTGAATTTAAAGAGTACACGAGCGCGATTAAGGGGCGTTACCTGTGACCAAGCGTCAAAAGCCGTTTTGGCGCTGGCAATAGCGGCAGCGACTTCATCGCTGCTGGCGAGGGATACTTGACCTCGGCATTCGCCGGTGGCTGGTTCAAAAATATCTTGGCTTCTTGTACTCGCTGGAGTGTGTTGGCCATTCACATAGTGGGTAATCTTAAGCATAGCTAACCTTTATTTTCCCTAATTTCTGGGCGTGTGATTGAAAATTGTGCATCATCCAACGGCATGAATGGCATCGCTGAGACTATTTACCATTTGGTCAATTTGATGTTTATCAACAATGAGTGGTGGGGACATGGCGATAATATCGCCCGTTGCCCGCACGAGCGTGCCTTGATGAAAACAGCGCTCGAACACCCGATAACCGCGTTTGCCAACGCCTTCGTTATTAGGCGCAAGCTGGAAACCCGCAACTAATCCGGTGTTGCGAATATCAATCACATTGGGTAACCCTTTGAGGCTATGAACGGCATCCTCGAAATAACGCTCAAGTTCGAAGCTGCGTTCAAACAACTGCTCATTTTCGTAGATTGAGAGCGTGGCGAGTGCTGCGGCGGCAGCGACTGGATGGCCCGAATAGGTATAACCGTGGAAAAATTCAATCAGTTCGGTTGGCCCTTGCATGCAAGTATCGTGGATATAATCCTGCACAAACACGGCGCCCATGGGGATGGCGCCATTATTAATGGCTTTAGCTGTGGTGATTATGTCGGGGATAACGCCCCAACGTTGGCTGGCGAATGCGGCACCTACACGGCCAAATGCGGTAATAACTTCATCAAAAATCAATAGGATGCCGTATTTTTGGGTAATTTCGCGTAGGCGCTTTAAGTAACCTTGTGGTGGTAAAATCACCCCTGCCGAACCCGACATGGGTTCAACAATAACGGCAGCAATATTTTCGGCGCCATGGAGTGTGACTAATTGTTCTAATACCTCTGCTTTTTCAGCACCGAGGCTTGGTAAGCCACGACTAAAGGCGGAATGTTGAATGTCTAAGGTGTGGGGCAGGTGATCCACTCCTTGCAATAGCTGGCCGCTGAAGGCTTTACGGTTATTGCTTAAACCACCCACCGAGATCCCACCAAATCCTACGCCATGGTAACCCATTTCTCGGCCAATAAAGCGGGTGCGTGACGCTTGGCCATTAGCTCTGTGATAGCAAAGTGCCATTTTAAGGGCGGTATCAACCGACTCAGAGCCTGAGTTGGTAAAGAATACTTTGTTGAGTCCTTCTGGACTCAGTTCGGTTAAACGTTCGGCCAGTTCAAAAGCGATGGGATGGCCCATTTGGAAGGAGGGGGCGTAATCCATTTCTCGAATTTGTTTGCTGACGGCCTCACTGATCTCACGTCGACCATGACCCGCATTACAACACCATAACCCCGCGGTTGAGTCTAATACCTTGTTGCCATTGATATCGGTGTAATACATGCCTTCAGCTTTGGCGAGTAATCGAGGGCTCGCTTTAAATTGGCGATTGGCGGTAAAAGGCATCCAATAGTGTTCAAGTGAAGGATGCTCGTGGGCGAGATTGTTGGGTGAGTCGGCCATAGATGTTTACCTTGTCCTTTTCCTTGTTAAATGGGGTCAGGTCTTCGTTAAGGGTGGCTAATATTTGCTATGCTATGTTAGAAATAATGAACATGGAAGAGGCGTGTGCAGTTATTTGTGGCAAAAATGCTATTTTTGTAAAAAATATTGAATTTTGATGTCTTAAAAGCGTAATCTAGGCAGCAGTTACAGCCTTAGGTCATCTTTGGCAGTTGTTAGTCGAGATAGCCCTTATCCCAATAAAGATAAAATAAACGAATACAAACGATTAAGAGGTCATCATGAGTACACCTAAAACACGGAGCGATTGGGAAAACCTCGCTGCAAGCCTAGCAATCAATGGCAAGGCTTTTATTAACGGCGAGTATCGGGATGCGGCATCAGGCAAAACCTTTGATTGCATCAGTCCAATCGATGGTCGTTTATTAGCGCAAGTCGCCAGTTGCGATTTGCTAGACGCCAATATCGCCGTGGCTAATGCTCGTGAGGTTTTTGAGTCTGGGGTATGGTCAAAGGCTGCGCCTGTTAAACGTAAACAAGTGATGATCCGTTTCGCTGAGTTATTGGAAGAAAATGCCAATGAACTCGCGCTGTTAGAAACCTTGGATATGGGTAAACCGATACGTTTTTCAAAGGCGGTAGATATTGCCGGCGCTGCCCGTGCCATTCGTTGGTCGGGGGAGGCCATTGATAAACTCTACGATGAGCTGGCGCCGACGGCACATAATGAAATCGGCATGATTACTCGCGAACCCGTGGGCGTGGTGGCAGCGATTGTGCCTTGGAATTTCCCGCTGCTAATGGCCTGTTGGAAGTTAGGCCCAGCACTCGTGACGGGGAACAGTGTTATCCTTAAACCCTCTGAAAAATCACCGCTCACCGCCATTCGTATTGCCGAGCTTGCCGTTCAAGCTGGGATCCCTAAAGGTGTACTAAACGTGCTCCCCGGTTATGGCCATACCGTCGGCAAAGCACTGGCGCTGCATATGGACGTGGATACCTTAGTCTTTACTGGCTCAACAAAAATCGCTAAGCAATTAATGATTTATGCGGGCGAGTCGAATATGAAGCGGGTCTGGTTAGAGGCGGGCGGTAAAAGCCCGAACATCGTATTTAACGATGCGCCTGATCTTAAAGCCGCGGCTGTGGCTGCCGCTGAAGCCATTGCTTTTAACCAGGGTGAAGTTTGTACTGCGGGCTCACGCTTGCTGGTGGAAGCTGGTGTTAAAGATCAGCTGATTGCACTTATAGCAGAAGAGCTCGCTTCGTGGCAGCCTGGGCATCCACTGGATCCAGCTACCGTTAGCGGCGCTGTGGTCGATAAGCAGCAATTAGATACCATCTTAAGCTATATCAAGGCGGGCCAAGATGAGGGCGCGAGCTTAGTGCATGGTGGACAACAAGTGCTGGCCGAAACGGGCGGTGTGTATGTGCAGCCAACGGTATTTTCAAATGTGAAAAACCAAATGAAAATTGCCAGTGAGGAAATCTTTGGCCCTGTATTATCTGTCATTGAATTCAATGGTATGGAGGAGGCGATAGCGATCGCTAACGATACCATTTACGGCTTAGCGGCAGGTGTTTGGACAGCGGATATCAGTAAGGCGCATAAAACGGCTAAAGCATTGCGTAGTGGTATGGTGTGGATTAACCATTATGATGGCGGTGATATGACGGCACCTTTCGGTGGTTATAAGCAATCGGGTAATGGCCGAGATAAATCTCTACACTCCTTTGATAAATACACTGAAATCAAGGCAACGTGGATAGTGCTATAAGTGGATAGTGCGATAACGCTTTAACGCATACTTGGGCCTCTTTCAATGTTATTGGAAGGGGCCTTTTATTGCCTTTTTTACTTCGATGTTTTGGATTTTCATTGGTTTGCTGTGCAGAATAACTGACATTTATCGCGATTTTATTAAAACCTTACACTCTAGATATCTAGGTTAAACCCATACACCGACTTCCTAACCTGACTTTATAAACTGTGATCTTCGCTTGTGACTTTTCATGTTAACACTATTAGAGTAATCTGATTGAAAAAAAACTAATGGAGTTTGTTATGGCTGAAAAAGTTGTTGAAGTCACCACACATATGGGAAGCGGTTGGAAGGTTACAGCGCAGGTGCGGGAGCATTTGCTGGTTATTGATCAACCCAGCGCTACCAATGAAGGAGCTAACCCCTTAGAGACCTTTTTATTCTCGCTTGGTGGCTGTATTTCGGCGATAGCTAAGATGGTTGCGCGTGAACGTAATATCACTATTCACCGGTTTGATGTGCATGTGAGAGCCGTGATGAATTCGGCGGGATTATTAGGCCAACCCTCGGACGATCCTGTTGGATTTAAAGAAATCGCCATCAATGCCAGCATAGACGCCGACTTAACCGACGCACAAAAGAATGAGTTTTTAGATACTGTGTGTAATCGTTGTCCCGTCCATGACAATCTGCTGCGTCCAAGTCTGGTCACTCATCAAGTCCAGTGTTAACTCGATACTCATCTCGATTTTTTAGCGTCTTAAAAGCATAAACCCCAGTGTTCACTGGGGTTTATGTCAATCGTTATATGCTAATCGTGCTATTACGGGTTATTTTTCGGAAAGTTAGCTAATACTAACTCAGCCACTTTACGTAATTCATTGGGGCAAATGCCATTGGTTGCTTGTACGGCCATGCCTTGTAGCACTGTGCCAATGTATCGAGATAGCAGCAGTGGATCGGCATCTTCGGGGAGATCGCCCTCATCCTTTGCGCGTTGCAGGCGTTCGCATAATGCTTGCTCACCATCACGGCGACGGGTGATCAGGGTTTCTTTAATGGCTTGTCCAGCTTCACTACAGGCGAGAGCGCCTTGGACAATCAAGCAGCCATGGGGTTGGTTTTCATCTACTAAGGAGGATGCTGCGCCATAGAGCATGGACTCAACCACTTGATAGGCTGTTTCTTTTTCAAGCGAAGGATAGAAAAATGCACAGGGGCGCTGCTCGTATAACTCGATCGCTTTCAGAAACAGCTGCTCTTTGTTACCAAAGGCGGCATATAGGCTGGGTTTGTTGATGCCCATGGCCTGAGTGAGATCGGTTAACGATGTACCTTCAAAACCTTTACGCCAAAAGACTTCTAAGGCTTTGGCCAATGCATCGTCGGCATCGAAGGCTCGTGGGCGACCTACGCAGGGCGTCTGGGTGACGGTTGACATCATTAGGCTCCTCAATTCTCAATTGCCCCTAGGATAGACATGGGTTTAGCTCATGTCCAGCCACTCTTGCCTGCTGTCTGCGGTTTAGGTGCGTAACTCTCCAAAATATATCGTCCATTCAAGCCCACATAGCACGTTCGCTGTGGCTAGGGCGTGTTGACGTTTCAGGGTTATTTTTGCAGCAGTTTGGCTGGCGTTTATGCAAGGTAAAGTCCGTACAGTGTAGTTATTCTACATAAACGGACGATAACGCAGCAGAAACGCCAGCCAAACGCTGCCCGAAGGGTTCGTCTAGCAAGCTCGTTCTCTTTGTCACTCGTCATTTGAGTAGAATAACTACACATCATTCCTCGTTTCGCGAGCACGTGCTTGCCAGAACGAACAAAATCTAATCTCGAAACGTCAACACGCCCTAATTACCTCAAAGGCTTAACTGCATGGTTTCAAGCTGTCACAAAAATTAAATACCTATCGGTACAAAATAAGTTGACAGGGTCATTTTACACTATATATTACCGCTCAGTACATAATATTTTTTACCAGTCGGTATTTATTGGTGTTGACCGAGTGTCCATCATTGATGTCTGTCTTAAACGAGATAAATGCCTGCCACATGAGGATTGTAAGATGAAAAGTAACCCACCTTTACGGATATTGATGTTGACTGCCGTGGCGGCGTTTGTCCTTTCGGCCTGTGGTGAACCAGCTGCACAGCAAAGCCCTGCTCAAGGTGCACCTAAGGTCGATGTTGCGCAGGTATTGCATGAGCGCGTTACCGAGTGGGATGAATTTACTGGTCGTTTGCAGGCGCCAGAAAGTGTGACCTTAGTGCCACGTGTGTCTGGCTATATCGCGTCGGTAAACTTTAAAGAAGGCGCCTTAGTGAAAAAAGGCGATGTGCTATTCCATATCGATGCGAGTGTGTTCGAAGCGGAAGTGGCCCGGTTAAAAGCAGATCTTGCTAGCGCGCTCTCTGCTGAGCAACTGGCCGCTAACGACTTAGAACGTGCCCGCAAACTCTTTGCCCAAAAGGCGGTATCTGCAGAATTACTCGATACCCGTGAGTCTAACAAACGTCAAACCACGGCGGCCGTAGCCTCTGTGAAAGCGGCGCTGCTGCGCGCCGAGTTGGACTTAGATTACACCCAAGTGCGCGCGCCGATTGATGGCCGAGCCTCCTACGCCAATGTCACTGCGGGTAACTATGTGTCTGCGGGGCAGAGTGTATTAACCAGCTTAGTGTCGACCGCCAGCATGTATGCCTACTTCGATGTGGATGAGCAAACCTATCTGAAATACGTCAAGTTAACTGCCGAGAAAAAGCGTAACGACCCTCGTGCAGGCGATAATCCCGTGTATATGGCACTGGCTAACGAACGCGAATATCAACACATAGGCCTAGTGGACTTTGTTGATAACTCGATGGACAGACAGACGGGCACTATTCGAGTCCGTGCCACGTTTAGCAATGAAGACAACAGCTTGCTCCCAGGTCTGTTCGCCAGATTACGTACCGCAGGTAGCGGCGCCTACGATGGCATCTTAATCGACGATAAAGCCGTGGGTACGGATCTGAACAATAAGTTCGTCTTAGTGGTGGCAAACGATGGCACCGTGGAGTATCGCGGTGTCACCCTAGGTGAAAAAGTTCAAGGTTTACGCATTGTTAAGCAAGGTTTAGCGGCAGACGACAAAATCGTCGTCAATGGCATGCAAAGGGTTCGTCCTAAGATGCAAATTGAGCCACACCTGGTCGATATGGCCGACAGCGAACAGCTAGAGGCGCTTCGTCAAGCTCAATTACTACTTGATAAACATCAAGAAAATATCACCACCCCAGACGTTGAAGTAGCGAGCCGCGGTTAAGGAATCCAACAGAATGTTGTCGCAGTTTTTTATTAAAAGACCGATATTTGCAGCCGTTCTCTCGCTGCTGTTTTTTATCACAGGGGCGATTGCCGTCTGGCAGTTACCTATTACCGAATACCCTGAAGTGGTGCCACCAACGGTCGTGGTCACCGCCAACTACCCTGGCGCTAACCCTAAAGTCATCGCTGAAACGGTTGCCTCGCCCTTAGAGCAGGAAATCAACGGCGTCGAAGACATGCTGTATATGTCATCGCAGGCGACGTCCGATGGACGCATGACCTTGACCATCACCTTTGCCATTGGCACCGATGTGGACAGAGCGCAAACCCAAGTACAGAGCCGGGTAGACCGTGCTATGCCGCGTTTGCCGCAGGAGGTTCAACGCCTCGGGATTGTGACCGAAAAATCATCCCCCGATTTAACCATGGTGGTGCATTTACTGTCGCCGGATAACCGTTATGACATGCTGTATTTGTCTAACTACGCGGCGCTCAACGTAAAAGATGAGTTAGCACGCATCAAAGGCGTGGGCGCGGTGCGTTTATTCGGTGCGGGCGAATATAGTCTGCGGATCTGGCTTGACCCGAATAAAGTCTCGGCGCTTGGCATGTCGCCAGCTGAAATTATTGCCGCCGTACGTGAGCAAAATCAGCAAGCGGCAGCGGGCAGTTTAGGGGCGCAGCCTAGTGGTAATGCCGACTTCCAACTCTTGATTAACGTTAAGGGGCGTCTGACTGAACTGTCAGAATTCGAAGACATTATTATCAAGGTCGGTCAAAACGGTGAGGTGATCCGTCTTAAGGATGTGGCGCGTGTCGAACTCGGTGCAACCAGCTATGCGCTGCGTTCATTGCTGGATAACAAGGATGCGGTCGCTATTCCGGTATTCCAAGCATCGGGCTCAAATGCGATTCAAATCTCCGACGATGTGCGCGCCGAAATGGCAAGACTGGCGAAGTCATTCCCCGAAGGGCTGCAATACGAAATTGTGTACGATCCGACCGTGTTTGTGCGTGGTTCTATCCAAGCGGTGGTGAAAACCTTGCTCGAAGCCGTGCTCTTAGTGGTGTTAGTGGTGGTGCTGTTCCTCCAGACTTGGCGCGCTTCGATTATTCCACTGGTGGCCGTGCCTGTGTCTTTGGTGGGAACCTTCGCCTTTATGCACTTGATGGGCTTCTCGCTTAATGCGCTGTCGCTGTTCGGTCTGGTGCTGGCCATCGGGATAGTGGTAGACGATGCCATCGTAGTGGTAGAAAACGTGGAGCGAAATATCGCCTCGGGTTTAAGCCCGATTGCCGCAACACAAAAAGCCATGAAGGAAGTGACTGGGCCGATTGTGGCAACCACTTTAGTGTTGGCTGCGGTGTTTATTCCGACCGCTTTTATGAGCGGATTAACCGGGCAGTTTTATAAGCAGTTCGCGCTGACTATCACGATTTCGACCTTTATTTCGGCCATTAACTCGCTCACCTTGAGCCCAGCGTTATCGGCATTGTTACTCAAGAGCCATAATGCGCCAAAGGATGGTTTAACTCGCCTAATGGATAAGTTGTTCGGTGCTTGGTTGTTCACGCCTTTTAACCGCTTATTCAACCGAGCATCAGAGGGTTATGGCTATTTAGTGCGTAAGGTGATCCGTTTTGGCGGCATTATCGGACTGGTGTATCTGGGGATGGTTGCGCTTACGGGCGTGCAATTTGTAAATACCCCAACGGGCTATGTGCCAGGACAGGATAAGCAGTATTTAGTGGCATTTGCCCAATTACCGGATGCGGCCTCACTCGAGCGTACCGATGCGGTGATCAAGAAAATGTCCGACATCGCCTTAAATCACCCCGGTGTGGCGCACTCTATTGCCTTCCCCGGTCTGAGTATCAACGGTTTTACCAATAGTCCTAACTCGGGCGTCGTGTTTGTTGCCCTAGATGATTTTGAGTTACGTAAGCGTCCTGAACTGTCGGCGAATGCGATTGCCGGCCAATTAAATCAGCAATTTGCTGGTATTCAGGATGCGTTTATTGCCATCTTCCCGCCGCCACCTGTGCAAGGCCTCGGCACTATTGGAGGGTTCCGTCTGCAAATTCAAGACAGAGCCAACCTTGGTTATGAGGCCTTGTATCAGGTGACCCAACAAGTGATGTACAAGGCGTGGGCCGATCCACAATTAGCGGGGATTTTCTCTAGCTATCAAGTGAACGTGCCACAACTTGAACTGGATATCGATCGGACTAAAGCGAAACAGCAGGCAGTGTCGCTTGATCAAATTTTCCAGACATTACAAACCTATATGGGCTCGACCTATGTCAACGACTTTAATCGTTTCGGTCGAACCTATCAGGTGAATATGCAGGCCGACGAAGCATTCCGTCAAAGCCCGCAGCAGATTAGTCAGCTAAAAGTGCCGAATGTGAATGGCGATATGATCCCACTCGGCTCCTTTATCAATGTGAGCCAGAGTGCGGGGCCCGATCGTGTGATGCACTATAACGGTTTCACCACGGCTGAGATTAACGGTGGCCCAGCACCCGGTGTGAGTTCGGGTCAAGCGCAGGCGGCGATTGAGAAAATCCTCGCCGAGACCTTGCCGATAGGCATGACCTACGAGTGGACTGAGCTGACCTATCAGCAAATCCTCGCCGGTAACACAGGTTTGTTAGTGTTCCCTCTGGTGATCCTGCTGGTGTTTATGGTGCTCGCCGCCCAGTACGAGAGTTTGAGTTTGCCATTGGCGATTATCTTAATTATCCCAATGACCTTACTCTCGGCGCTCAGTGGCGTGCTTATCTATGGCGGTGATAATAATATTTTCACCCAGATTGGTCTTATCGTGCTCGTGGGCTTAGCGACCAAGAACGCGATTCTGATTGTCGAATTTGCCAAAGAAAAACAAGACCATGGTATGGAAGTGATGAAGGCGATTCTTGAGGCAGCGCGCTTACGCTTACGCCCCATCTTGATGACCTCTATCGCTTTTATTATGGGCGTGGTGCCTATGGTGTTCTCAACGGGCGCGGGGGCTGAAATGCGTCAAGCCATGGGCGTGGCAGTATTTGCCGGTATGATAGGGGTGACGCTGTTTGGTTTGATCCTTACACCATTGTTTTACTATGCCTTAGCAAAACGCGCCCGTCATAGTACAGCATCGGAGGTCTAACTTGGCTGTGTTATAAGTTCTATTTTATATCGATAAAAAGACCTGAAATTTCAGGTCTTTTTTGTATTTTGCAGCTAATTATCAAGGTATTGATTATATTTTAGTGAGGGACAAATAATTTATTAGGAAAATTCAATGAATGCCTTTCAGCCCCATGACTTCAAAGTCAATATTGATGTAAGGCATGCTTTATTAGCCGTTGCGACGGCATTGGATTTTGTTGGGGTGGACGATTTGCACCACGGACATCGGGTTGGCTATATGGCTTACGAATGTGCGAATGTGCTCGGCTGGCCCGATGAAAAAAAGCAGTTCGCCTATTTTGCCGGACTTATTCATGATTGCGGCGTTTCTTCCTCCGAAGAGCACTTACGTCTGCTCAAATTAATGCAGCCAGAAGATGCGCAGTGCCATAGTCAACGTGGCTATGAGGCATTGCTTAAATGCCCGATTTTAGATGTTTTTGCGCCTGTCGTTCTTTACCACCACACACCTTGGCTTGAGTTGCAATCCCATGAGCTTTCCGTATTTGACCGTGATATTGCAGCACTGATTTTCTTAGCGGATCGTACCGACTTTTTAAGAGCCAGATATACGCATGGTTGTCATGAGGAGCTGATTACATTGCATGAAAGTATGGTCGCAGAGAATTTATTGGCCCATAGTGGAACCTTATTTGAACCAGAAATGGTCAATGCAATGTGTCAACTGGTCAAAAAGGATGGCTTTTGGTACAACATGGATGCAACTCATATTGAGTTATTAGGTCTGGAGTTCAAAGCTAATCACTTTTACGACAAAGAATTAGATATTGACGGGGTAAAGCAGTTAGCGCGATTTTTAGCTCGAATAGTTGATGCTAAGAGTCCCTTTACATTTCACCATTCAGAAAAAGTCGCACTGTTAGCAAAATTAGTGGCAAAGGACTGCGGTGTATCAGATACCGATGCTGAATTATTGTACGTTGCGGGATTGTTACATGATGTCGGTAAGCTCAAAACGCCTGACCTGTTGCTGCATAAAGAAGGCAAATTAACAAAGGAAGAGTATTCGATTGTCAAACGTCATACCGTTGATACAGAGCATACTTTACATCGTTTTTTCCCTAAGTCTGTAATAGGCGAATGGGCCTCAAATCACCATGAACGTCTCGATGGTTCAGGCTATCCCTTCAGTAAGCAGCAGGAACAATTAGATTTACCTTCGCGTATTCTTGCTGTGGTCGATGTTTTTCAGGCGTTGACTCAAAAGCGCCCCTATCGAGGCTCTTTATCGCTATCAGAGATTGGCGACATTATGCAGCCCATGGTCGATAAAGGGCAGTTAGATGCAGGTGTTTACAGTATTTTGTTGGCAGATATAGATAATTTTTATCAATTATCAACCCAAGAATTTTCAGCTTAATATTCATTGTTGTTAGAGCAGTAAAGCATCATCAATCGGATTAAACTGTGTTGCTGCATCCATCAGTGATTTTGCTGTCAGTTGGGGGACGCCATAGACTTCTGTCTTAACGTCATATTTTTGCGTTATTTTCTCAAGCAAGATTGCAAAATCACCATCGCCAGAAAGCAGTATTACGGTATCCACATTGGGAGCGGTATCGAGTACATCAATTGTGATCCCCACATCCCAATCTCCCTTTGCTGATCCGTCACTGCGCTGGATAAAGGGCTTAAGTTTTAACTCAAAGCCGATATGTCTCAAAGCATCTTGAAACTTAAGCTGGCCATCATCACCTCGATGAATGGCATAGGCGACAGCACTGACAATATTTCCTTGCGCACTCAAGTGTTGCCAGAGTTTACGATAGTTAAACTGGCGCTGATAGGCCTCACGGCAGGTGTAATAAATGTTTTGCACATCGACAAAGAGGGCGATTCTTTTCAAGGGATAAGTTATGGCTATCAGTTGGAAGACTCTGCGCACTATAGCACAGCAAGGTAGCTAATGGCGCGAGCAGGCAAAAACAGCAATGGATCTAGTCGGTAATGGCCGAGTTTAGCTTTGCTTAACGGATTTTTAGTTAGGTTAATGGATTGATTATTTAAAGTATTGCGCCGGTGTTGTGCTGGTATATTGTTTAAAAAAACTGATAAAGGGGCTGTCACTGTTATGCGTCGGACTTGATTTTGCAGATCATGTAGGTTGGATAAAACATAGAAGGAACTCATCTGAAACCTAAATGAAAAAGCCAAGGGACTGCTCCCTTGGCTTTTATGATTTAAGCAAACGCATTATTTCGCGCCTGTTTACATCATGGCGATAAATTAGGCTTTTGCCGTTTGTTCCTGCTGTTTGGCTGCCTCTTGTGCCGCTAACTCTTGTGCTTTAATGGCCGCTTCGAGTTTTGCTTCAACATAACCCGGTGAATGGGTCGCGGCCGAGATTAAACGGTACATTGCTGGGATGACGAACAGGGTGACAAAGGTCGCAAAGGCCATGCCGAAAAACACCACAGTCCCTACCGCAATCCGGCTCTCAGAGCCTGCGCCCGTTGAGAAAATCAGCGGTATCGCGCCGACTAAGGTGGTGAAGGCCGTCATCAAAATCGGGCGTAAACGGCGGGTTGAGGCATCGATAATGGCTTTATCTAAGGCTAAACCTCGGTCACGCAGTTGGTTGGCAAACTCGACAATTAAGATCCCGTTTTTGGTCACCATGCCAATCAACATAATCATGCCGATCTGGCTATAGATGTTAATACCTTGACTGGTCACTAACAGGCCGAGGAAACCTCCAAATACTCCCATTGGTACGGTAAACATCACCACTAAGGGGTTGATAAAACTCTCAAATTGCGCAGCGAGTACCAAGTAAGCCACCAGTAGTGCTAAACCGAACACAATAAAAATACTGCTTTGGTTTTCTTTAAAGTCTTTTGATTCACCGGTATAGCCAATGGAAATATCCTTGGGTAATAACTCTATGGACTTGTTTTCCAAGAACGTTAAGGCCTCGCCTAAGGTGTAACCTTTACTGATGTTGGCCTTAAGGGTGATGGATTTTTGTTTATTGGTATGGCTCAATCTTTGCGCTGAGGCCACTTCTTCGATATGGGTAACCGTATCGAGCGTGACTAATTCGCCCTTGGCTGAACGCATATAGATTTGGCTTAAATCGCCGACGTTGTTAAAACTGTTTTCATCACCGCGCAGATACACATCGTACTCTTCGCCGCGATCCACATAGGTGGTTTCTTTACGACCGCCGAGCATCACTTCTAAGGTTTGTGAGACGTCATCGACGCTGATCCCAAGTTCTGCTGCGCGCTCTTTATCAACGCTGACAATCAGTTCCGGTGTGGTTTCGGCGTAATCCAGATCCGCGCCTTCCATCATCGGGCTGGCATTGGCTTGCTCTTTTAACACCTGTGCCCATTTAAAGAGTTCCGCATAGTCAGAGCCACCCAGTACAAATTGTACTGGCTCACTCGATTGCCCCCTAAAGCCTGGCATCATAGGGCGAACCATCACATCGGGAATATCTTTCAATGCCTTACTTATAATCCCGAGCGCCTGTTGCGCCGTGACATTGCGATGTTCCCAATCCTCTAGCTGCATGATCACATAGCCAGTTTGATCGCCAGCACGACCACCAAAGGCAGGGGCTTGCACACTGAAAGACCGCAATACACCTTGGCCAAGGAGTGGCATTAATCTGTCTTCGACGATATCCATGTTCGCCGTCATACGGTTATAGCTAGTGCCCTCGGCGCCTTTCACAAAGGCGTAAAGTACACCGCGGTCTTCCTGCGGCGCTAATTGCGAGGGGACTTGCTGCATTAACCATGCGCTACCGCCAATACAGGCGAGAATGACCAGTGGTGCCAGTAATCTAAAGCGGATCGCATGGGTCACACCCACACGGTAAACCCTTTCCATGCGCGCAAAACCACTATCCACGATGCGATTGAAACGGTTAGGTTTTACATTGGCTTTGAGTAATTTGCTACTCAATACCGGCGTTAGCGTGAGGGCAATGAGGGATGAGAACAGAACAGACACTGCCAGCATCACGGAAAACTCGGTAAAGAGTAAACCGACCATGCCATCCATAAATGAAATCGGCAGGAACACCATGACTAACACCGCGGTGGTTGCCACGACCGCAAAGCCGACTTCCCGTGTGCCTTTGTAAGCCGCAAGCAGCGGCTCTTCGCCTTTTTCGATATGGTGGAAAATGTTTTCGACCACCACAATCGCATCGTCGACCACGAGACCAATGGCGAGGATTAATGCCATTAATGTCAGTAGGTTAATTGAATAACCTAGCATGTTGGCGGCAATAAAGGCGGAGATTAAAGATACTGGAACCGTTACCGCGGGGATAAGGGTTGCCCTTGCTTGACCGATAAAGATATACAGCACTAACACCACGAGGGCGCCAGTGACATAGAGGGTGTTGTAGACCTCGTTGATTGAGCGGTCAATAAAGACGGTGGAGTCAAAGTCGACCACAAGACTGGTACCTTCGGGTAAAAAGTCTTGAATTTTATCGACTTCTTTATGGACTTCCTGAGCGACTACTAATGGGTTTGCATCGGATTGAGTGATCACCCCTAAGCTTAGGTTAACAATACCATCACTTTTAAAGGTGGAGTTTTCATTCTGTGCGCCCACGGCAACATCGGCCACATCTTTTAAATAGATAGGTGTCCCGTCGCTGGCGGTGCGTACGACTAAATAGTCAAAATCCTTTGGGGTGTAATAGAGCCTTTTGGTACGCACCGACATCACTGTCGTATCGTTACGCACTTGGCCGCCAGGGGTTTCGATGTTCTCTTTACGTAGGGCGCTGGTAATATCGGTGACGGTGACGTTGCGCCCCGCCATTTGCTCGGGTCTGAGCTTGACATACATGACCTTATAAAGACCACCCGAAATGCTGATGGAACTCACGCCGCTGATCAGACTGAATCTGTCTTCTAAAACCCGCTGGGCATAATCGGTCAGCTGGGTTCTATCCATCACGGTTGAACTTAAGTTCACATACACGGAGGGTTCGCCTGAGCCATTGTCCTTCGATACTACAGGATCGTTAGCGTCTTCCGGCAGACGGCGCTGGGCGCGGGCCACGGCATCACGCACATCACTCACCCCTTCGGTTAAGTTCCAACCGAGGAGGAATTTGACCGTGATCCGCGAGCTACCATTACGAGTGGTAGAGGTGATTTCATCGATACCGCTGATCCCCGTGAGTTCATCTTCGAGGGTCTTGGTGATTTGGCTTTCCATAATCGCTGCCGATGCACCGGAATAACTGGTGCTGACTGTCACCACTGGGCTTTCAACATCGGGCATTTCCCGCACTGAAAGTTTAGTAAAGGACACTAAGCCAAACACGCATAGCAGTAAGCTTAAAACAATTGCAACGACGGGGCGTTTAACTGAGACATCGGACAGCCACATTATTTCGTCTCCGCAGTGTTGACGTCTGACTTGGCTGGGCGGTTATTATTATTCTTAGCTTCAAGAGCGACTTCATTGATTTTTAAGCCATCGCGCATATTCACAAGCCCTTGAACCACCACTTTATCGCCAATTTTAAGGCCGCTATCGATAAGCACTTGGTCGCCAACACGGGCACCCAAAATCACTTCGGTGCGATGGGCGATATGATCCTCACCAACCACATACACATAGCGTTTAGTGCCTGAATATTCTAGGGCTTGCACTGGCACTATGGGGGCTGAAATCGGTGGGAAGGTGATGGTTGATGACATCATCATGCCTGGTTTTAAGCGATTATCGCTGTTTTCAAATTGTACGCGGATCTTCAGGTTTAAGGTTTCTTCATTCACGCGGGGATCGATGGCGACCACTTTGCCGATAAAGGTTTGTCCTGGCCAAGCTCGGCTGGTGGCCGATACTGGCATGCCAATGCTAAGTTGTGACAGAAAATGTTCAGGCACTTGTAAGTCCAGTCGCATGCTGGATAAATCATCTAAGGTCATTAACTCTGTGCCAATACTTACCATCTTACCTTCGCTAAAATTAATCAGGCCGGTTTTACCGGCAAAAGGTGCGATCAGTGAGTGATAATGTAAATCTGCTTGCGCAGAGGCTAAGCGTGCTCTGGCAATATCGACACTGGCTTTTTGAGCATCGATTTCGGTTTGAGTGATGGCATTGCGGCTGATAAGTTTTTCAAACTCTCTGAGCTTGCGGGTTTCATCATTTAAAAAGGCATTGGCTTCAGCCACCGCGGCTTGAGCTTTCATATCATCGAGTTCGATTAGCAACTGGCCTTTTTTCACTGTTTGATTCGAAGTCACGGCAATTTGTTTAATTTTGCCGGTGACTTGCGGCGCGATCACCACTGCGCGCTCAGCGGCCAGTTTACCAATCAGTGAAATAGATTGAGCCAGTGGATGTTCAACCACTTCCCCTGTGACAACCGGCACGGTACGCATAAGCTGGGGGGCACTTTCGGGTTTGGCAGCCTGCAATACATCACTAAAGCTCACAGCGGCGGCAACCGCCGCAACTAAGGCAATGGCTATTATGGTTTTTTTCATTGGAATAATTATCTCGCACAAAGACGGTTAACAGGCGTTAGCACTAATGGCGCTATTCTAGTGAATAACCGTCATCAGGTGGGTAAAAGTTTGTAAAGTTAAGCACTCGAAAGTGAAAGAAATTGTGTTTTGTGTCGAGATACCCCATGGCAATCTCATTCGCCCCATTCGAAGTGCATACGATAGCTGAGTTATTCTGCTAAGGATGTGCTTGTGTTCGTATTTTTTCTATCGGATCTACGGCTGATTGAATTTGCGGATACTGGCTTAAAATTGCCTCAAGACGACCATCTTGGCCCATGCTTTCAAGGCCTTTGTTAAATTCGTCGATCAAGGTGGACTGATCCGTTATCGCCAAAGAGACGCCCAGATGGAATACCTCTGTGGCGATGGGGTCTCCCACCTGCTCGAAAGTATCGGCATATTCACTTTGATTTTGCTTGATTAAATATTGAGCAAGATTGTGGCCGATTAACACTAAGTCAATGCGTTTTAGAAACAATTTCTTAAGATTCATTTCGTCGGAATTACCTTCCTCTGTCGTGAGTCCTGTGGCGGCTATTTCGGGTGGATTGGCGTAACCGCGGCCAATGCCGATGGTAAAGGGCTTAAGTTCGCTTAATTGACTAAAACGTAACGGATTATCTTTACGTTTGTAGAAGACAATCTGTACGGCTTGTATCGGTGCAGAATAATGCGCCCATTGCTCACGTTCTTTGCGGTACCAAAGTCCAATAATGCCATCGGCTTGGCCGGTTTTTACCAGTAATGCTGCTCGCGCAAAGGGATAAAACTTAACGCTGGCATTGTAGCCTTGGCGTTTAAAGGCCTCTTTAACGACTTGGGCAACGCCACCTTGCTCGGGTAATGAATCGGCATAAAAGGGTGGATAATTGGTCGCAACTAAGTTTAAATCTCGTCCTGCAAAACTGCGGGAAGGCAATCCTAACAACAGCAATACAAGGCTTAAATTTATCAGCAGTTTGAAGTCCATACGCATCCCTAACGTTAAAGCGTTATTTGCTGAGTATAGGGGGTGTTAAGCCGATGAGTTGAATTTTGTATAGAGAGGTAAGTTATCGCTTACTCGATATGGAGTCGACTCGTTATCCTTTTATTGAATAATAAAAAGGGCTTATGGATTAAACCTATAAGCCCTGAATCGATTTAAAGTGCTACTTGCTCACCCTTATATAGCCCGCGGGTGAGTTTATTGTCGTCTATCAGTAATAATTCTCCTGACTGACCATCCTTAATACTACTATCTATTGCAATGATTTTATTATGGTAAAGTCCAAGTACTCGCTCCTGTGAAGTGTGGCCGACGATAATATGATCAACCTTAAAGTAGTTTAGGATTCGGTCGATCTCGGGGTCAGCGAGTGCATCTTTAAAGTAGCCACGGTACCAAGTGGGGCCATTAGTGAAAAACAGGAAATTCAACAGATCGTTTTGTTTTAAATCTTCTTTTTTATCGTCTAAATGTTGACGGAATAACTGATTAGCATCGCTGATATTGAGTTTACGCTCGACCCATTCAGGGCTTATTCCACCGTGCATAAACAGCAGATTATTGATCTTTACTAGAGTGTTTTTACTGCGAAGCCAACGGCCGATTTCGGTGTCTTTGTTGTACAGTGCATCATAGCGGCGATTGAGTAATTCCGCCGAGGTTTGATAACGCTCATTCACATAACGTAAGTCGCCGCGAAACACCATTTGCTCGTGGTTGCCCATAAGTAAATGTAATCGACCACCTGCGGCTTGGGCTTGCTTATCTAACTCATATAAAAACCACAGAACTTCGTTAACTTGGTGACCACGGTCGAACATATCTCCCGTCATGACCATATGGCCGTCACCAAAGGCCCAGTGATTATTTTCATCGATAATCTGATGGGCTTTCAGCAGGTTAATCATCACATCGAATTGCCCATGCACATCGCTTAAGGCCACTATCTTGCCTGTATGAGTGTAGGTATCAGCTTCAACTTTGGGAGCATCGGTATGGCGTCTGGGCTGTGGCAAGTTGCCACAATCATTTGGGCGAGCCAATTGATTGTTTGCGATAGGGGTTTGTTTTAACTGACTCTGGCAGATCCAGTAGGCGGTATTTTGGTTACCTTGGTCGAGGAAAACATAAGGACCATCGGTCACGGATGATGGCGTAAGCTCAGTGCTAAATGCGCCAACAGAAAATAAACTTAGCAAAGTAAACAGTGTAGCCTGAGCTGAAGTGAGTCTCTTCTTCAATGTGAGCGAAGATATATTCTGTGGTTGAGGTGTCGAGTGACCGAAACCATGGCGGAAGAGCGCGTGCATTCAAAGCTCCTGAGTTATTAAACGTGGCTTATGTGGGGTTGGTTAGCATAATGTTAATAACTTGGTAGGGCAAGGGATCCTATGTTGGGATATTTTCATGGTGAGAACGCTTTATCTCTATGTTTGTTGTTCAGCCTGTTTTGTTTTGGCAAGTTAAATTAATGGTATAGCATTTTTTTATATTTTTTTGGCAGGTGTTCTCCTTTATTTCCTATAACGTAATAGCGCATTCTCAATATCATAAGTGTCACTGTTTTTTATTTTTAGCTCATTACTATGATGGTGATATTTTTATTGGTTACATTTTTTATTTATTTGTTGTCAATTCGGTGTGCATAATGGTAATAATTGCTGAAAGTAGCCTAAGTTTATGATTTTACTGTTTTACGTTCGGTTAACTTACTGTTTGTTGTGCGGTTAACTTGGCCTTTTTAAACAATTTAAATCCTAGTTTTGTAAATGCAGGTGCTTTTATTATTCCTTAATAACAGATGCGCATACTGTATGAGTCAGTTTTTATTTAAATGTCAGAAAAAGTCGTTGATGATCTTTTCGCTTAATTACGTTTTATTGAAACATATTTGTCAATCTCGCCTTCAAAACGTCCGCCAGACGTTAACATCAATAGTCGCTTTTATTATTTCGAGCCTCGTTGTCGGCGCGGCGAGTTTATTTACCGCGTCAAGCGTTGCTGATGATACAGAGCTTTATGTGTTCGAAGCGTCCGCCCGTAATGGCTCGCGCCCGCAGGTGCTGATCATTTTCGATAACTCCGGCAGTATGAGTAATCTTGCCTATGGGGTCGATGCTCCTTACGAGAATAAACGTAATGCTAACTATGCCCAGTCGGGAAAGCTATTTTATAGCCGAGGTTCGGCTGATAATGCTGAGTT
This sequence comes from Shewanella sp. 8A, assembly GCF_023475945.1. Lineage (NCBI taxonomy): Bacteria > Pseudomonadati > Pseudomonadota > Gammaproteobacteria > Alteromonadales > Shewanellaceae > Shewanella > Shewanella sp. 8A. The sequence goes on along the minus strand of NZ_JAMDJP010000018.1, from coordinate 28,785 downwards.
ACCTAATCCTGCCTCTCAGCGTGAAATGCGTCAGTTTAATGCCGCACTCAATGGCTGTGAAAGCTCGTGGGATTACCTCAATAGGTATGGCACCTTCACTGGTTTCTTTCGTGAGTATGGTTTTTCGGGGGGGACTGGTGCGTGGAAAGAATTTTCTGAACTAAATGGTAGCTCGATAGCTGCTGTCGATTGCTTTGAAGATATCCAAGAGGAAAGACTCGGTAATGCAGCAGGAGAGGCTAACGGTTTACCCGTTGACAGTTTAGGCTCTGCGGCTAAACCCGTTCGGTACACGGCAGTCAATATTCACTCATCCGAGAGTGCTAAGGCAAGCGCGAAGGCAAAGGCGCAGAAAACAGGTTTTGGCTCCGGCAAAGTGGTCACAGTTTATACCGAAGATTATTTAAAATGGCACCATGGTACTAAAAAGAAGGTCAATAAAACCCGTCTAGAGCTGGCGCAAGATGCGATTGAAAGTGTGGTTTTAACTACGCCGGGGGTGGATTTTGGTTTAGCTATTTTTAATATGAATGGGCCACGTGATGGTGCGCGTGACGGTGGGCGGATTATCTCTGGGATTAAGACTATGTCCGCCCAAGCCAAAATTGATTTATTGAAAAGGGTCAATCTTATTAGTTATGCCCAAAATACGCCGCTATGCGAAACGCTCTACGAAGCCTATCGTTATTTTGGTGGGCAGGAACAGTATTTTGGTGATGATGATAGCGATTATAATTACTACGATAATAGGGGGCGTTACCAAGGTACCTACAACGCCAGTTCTAATCCCTTTACTGACCCAGCTGCGCTTATTATTGGAAGTAATACGTACAATTCGCCGTTTAAGCCTTGCCAAAATGAAGCGTATATCGTCTACATCACCGACGGCGAGCCGACGCTTGATAACGCGGCCGATGGCATTATTGAGCGTTTAACCAATGGTGTAGGTAAGCATACCTCCAACCCGAAAAGTTATCTCAGTGCGCTTTCTGGCTGGATGCGAACTGAGGATGTGAATCCTAATTTAGCCGGAAAACAAACCGTTAGAACCTTTACCATTGGGTTTAGTGAAGGTGCAGCCAGTGCCGAGCACCTACTGAAGCAAACCGCCGATAATGGCGGTGGTAAGTATTTTGATGCCACCGATGCCAGTCAATTACGTTCTTCATTGCAAACGGCTTTAAATAATATCCTCGAAAAAAATGCCAGCTTTACTTCCCCCTCGGTAGCGAGCAATAACTTCAATCGTACTCAAACCTTTGATTCAGCATATTATTCTATGTTCTTGCCTAATAAGGGACCAAGATGGCTAGGGAATATTAAAAAGTTCAAGGTGACCAGTGACGGTGATATCGTTGATAGCAAAGGCAAAAATGTGATAGGCGAAGATGGCAATATCAAAGCCGATGCTTGCTCCTATTGGACATCAGCTGAAGAATGCGGAAGCAGCGGTGATGGTAACGATGTTAAGCGTGGCGGGGTGCTCGCCGCGATGCAGCAGGCGACTAGTCGCACTTTATACAGTAATTTTGGCAGTGGATTGAGCGCTTTTACTCTGTCAAATGCAGCTCGAAAAGCTGGGGATAATGTGCGTTTAGCCACCTATATGGGGGTCGATGAAACAGAACTCACTGGGCTATTTGACTGGGCGAAGGGAATCGATGTTGATAACGATAAAAATCAGGACTTAAGTACTGCCAGTGGCGCAACCCCAAATTGGCGCGCCGATATAATGGGAGATGCTCTACATTCCAAGCCCTTAGCACTCAATTTTGGTTCTGAAGCTAAACCTGATATTCGAATTCTTGTCGGGACGAACCATGGGTTCCTGCATATGTTTAAGGATGAAGGTGATAGCGTGTCTGAGACTTGGGGATTTATCCCCTATGAGCTACTGCCGAATTTTCGCGATCTCAAGGCTAACGCGCCGACGGGCGTACACTCGGTATACGGTATTGATGGCTCGCCAGTTGCCTACACCAAAATGCAGGGCAAACGGATTGAAAAGGCATGGGTATTTGTGGGAATGCGCCGAGGCGGCAATGCGTATTACGCCCTCGATGTGACCACACCTGATAACCCCAGTTTTATGTGGAAGATAGATGCCAGCTCACCCGGTATGGGCGAGTTAGGGCAATCTTGGTCGACGCCTGTGGTGACGACAATTCCGAGTGCGACTGGCGATAAGCCTGTATTGATTTTTGGTGGTGGATATTCCCCTTCAACTAAAGATGGCGCTGAGATTGGTACTGATGACAGCAGTGGCCGTGGCGTGTTTATTGTCGATGCGCAAACGGGGGCGTTAATCCATCAATTCGGCGGCAGTGGGGCTAACACGCCATTGCCAGGTATTGCCAACAGTATTCCAAGCAGTGTTGCTGTATTAGACGGCAATGGCGATGGTCGTACTGATAGGATTTATGCCACTGATATACAAGGTAATGTGTGGCGAATGGATATGCCTTCTGCGAATACTGCGACTTGGTCAGGATTTAAGTTTGCCGCATTAGGGGATAAGAGTTCAGTAGCGGGCGATCGGCGATTCTTTTCAGGGCCAATAGTGGCGCAAACCTTGATTTCCAATACCTTTGAGCTGACTAAAGTCGTTAATGGAAAATCGACCAAAGTGGTCACGTCACAGAATATTCCTTACGACGCAATTGTTATAGGCAGTGGTCATAGGGCAAAACCAAGTGATGTGTCTCGCTCGGATATGTTTTTTACATTGCAAGATAGAAACATTGTAACCCAATCATTCCAAGGTAAGTCGAATCAAAAGCCTGTGCCTAAAACGCTGCAACTAACTGACTTATATGATGTCACGGCAACGGCGCCAAGCGATCAAGCCGGCGAGATAGCCTTTGGTCAAAAACGCGGTTGGTATTATAACTTCCCTCGTAAAGGCGAAAAGAGCCTTGCGTCCGCGACCATAGTCGGGGGGGAAGTGTATTTCACCAGTTTTGTGCCCGGTAGTGATGGCTCGGTAAATCAATGCTTGAGTTCGGGTAAGGGGTATCTCTATAAAAAGAATTTACACAGGGGCACTCGTGGTTACAAAACGGATTATTTGTATGCAGGTGAGCTGGTACTGGATACGCCGCAGCTGGTGATCCCGCCCGCCGAGCAGCCTAAGGACCCGGATGCTAAAGTACCAACGCCAGATATGTTTTTGATTGGTATCGGTAATGCGGTGCCAGATGAGGCGACATGTGAAAGTGGTAACCCTAAGTGTATTGGGGGCGGGCCAACAACGAACAAAATTTATTATTACATCAGTCAATGATGTAAAGAGTTAACGAGTCGAGATGAGTAATAGCCTTATGATGAAATACGGTACTCTTGGTTTGTTGCTGCTAGCGGGATTCCAATGGTCAGCGCTGGCGACAGAAACAGAGAAGCGACAGGATTACAAATGCTATTTAGAAACTAATCAAGGGTTTAAGTTGATGCGTTTCTCATGGTTTGAATCCAAAGTCAATGAGTATCAGCTTACCTTACCCGGTACACTGCTACCGCGTTTACCTCGGGATAAGCCGATTCCACTCTATGCGAAAGCGGTACTTGAGTGTGTAAAAATGAGTGAGCCTTTTACGCTTGAAGAGGCAAAACAAGCCGAGCTTGCGCTCGAGAATCAGGGTTAACTTGGCCTGTGGTATCAACATTGAAAATGCCGATGGGATAAATCCTATAGTGACTTATCCCATCGTTTAAGGGGGAAACCCCAAACTCAAAAAGCCAAGGTTTGAGTCTTCATACGTAAAACGTAAGACTGGCACACTTTCAAGAAAGTGGCGTGTTAAGACACTTGTTCATTCAGATACTCAAGCCACTTGCTCGGATGACCGTAAAAACGGCTGTGATTGAGTAAATGCAGATTTCCCTCACTTGTTGTGAGTGCTACTGAAGGGAAACCTTGGGCACCCAGCTGATTCATCAGCGCCCGTGATGCCAAAATGTGCTGGTAAAACGCGTCTTCATTTTGGGCAAATTCCTTCGTAAAGGCAGCGCCATCTATTCCCATTTTTTCCGCTAAAAGATGTAGATTCTGTTCATCGCTGGCGCTTTTGCCATCGCGATAATGGGCGAGTTGCACTGCATGTAGGTAAGCTAGCTCATTGCCCCCTAAGGCTGCAACGGCAAGCATAGCTCTAATGGGGGGCGCAGAATCCAGTACAATGCTGGTATCACGTAATAAGCCTTCATAATAGTTTTCACCAAAGGCTTGTCCGGTTATCGCGGCAATCCGTTGATCATGGGGCATCACATAATCGCGCCATTGGTTATCAATCTGTTTGCGCCTTGGTCCTGTGAGCATGCCACCTGCGTGGAGTTTGATGGTAAATCCGGCAGCGGCTGCTGCATCAAACAGCGGTGCGGCTGCGTAACACCAACCGCACAAGGGATCGATAATGGCATGTAACACGGCCTTCGCTTTCATGGTGGTATTGATAGTTGGGTTCATCGCAATTATTCCTACAAAAAACAGTCTTTTGTTCTGGCTTTTTGGCTTAAGGGCTAGCCTAAGCGCGAATGTCAGATTGAATGGGGCATGGAGATATCCATGCCCCTATTCCCTTACATTGGCCAGCGCATTTCACCCATGATGACTTTGGCACTGATCTCAAGCCCTGCATCTAAAGGAATTTGTGGGTAGAGCTTGAGCATCTTGGCGATTAAGTCCGCAGAATCTTTTGCTGTTTTGGCTGCCTTTTCAAAGGCATTAATATAATCGCGAGTAAAAGCGATGGCGCGCTTATCAAATCTGGCATCACCGAGATAATGTCCAGGGATAACCTCTTTGGGAGATAAGGCTTCCATCTTTTCTAAATGGGTTAACCAGGCTTTACGCGACTCAACACTTTGGGTATCTGCCATCCAAACATGGGTGTTATCAAACACTTCAACGCCACCAGTGATGGTTTTAGCCGACGGTACCCACAGGAAGGTATGCTTAGGGTGAGCATCCTCTAGCCCTTCTATCAGCACTTGTTCACCGTCGATACTAAAGCGATTGGTGGTGACCACTTTTGGCAGCACTAATTGGCTCGGAGCATTGTCCTTTAAAATCGGTCCCCAGTAGGCGAGCTTGCCGTCCATCGAGGCTTTAATGTCATCGACCGTAGTTTGAGTGGCGACGATTTCGACCTCGGGGAAGTTTTGTTTAATCACATCCAACCCAAAGTAAAAATCCGGATCGCTATGGCTGATATACACCAAGGTAAGCTTTTTACCGCTGGCTTTAATGGTATCCACTAAGGTCTGGGCATCATTTTTTTGAAATTGAGCATCGACCAGCATCATTTCATGCTCGCCGCTGATAAAGCTTGAAGACACCGCAAAAATACTGTTTTCGCCCGGATTAAAATGGCTCACTTGCAAAGGTGCTGCCTGAGCAGTAGCCATTCCCGCCACCAGCATGGTTGCGGCTAACTGGGGTTTCAAAGAGGTTAATTTTAGAGCATTCAATAGTGTCATTTCTGTTCTCACTTATTCATTCAAATAGGATTCGGTGATTTGCACTGCTGCAAAAGTGAGCTTAGTTTAGGTTGCAAAAAACGTTAGATAAACACGGATAATTGCGCTTATTTGTTGCATAATTCGGATGAATCAACGTTTGAAACTGATTATTTAGTGCAAGGCAATCAACACAAGGGGCGGATAAACCATGGATAGACTCGAAGCGGCAAAGGTATTTGTGACTATCGTTGAGCGGGGCAGCATGATTGGCGCCGCCGAAGCGTTGGATATGTCTCGCTCTATGGTAACCCGCTATTTAAGTGAGATGGAAGAATGGTCAGGTGCACGCTTACTGCACCGTTCGACAAGACGTTTGAGCCTGACCAGCGCGGGCGAGCAAGTGCTCGATTATTGCCAGCGCTTGCTTGAATTAGCGCAGGAAGTCCCCGCGGTCAGCCATGTACAAAGCGCCCAACCGCGAGGATTATTGCGGATCAGTTGTTCGCAATTTATGGCCCATTTACTCCTTCCCACGGTCGTGCGTCCTTACTTAGCCCAACACCCGCAGGCGAGTGTGAACTTTCATGTTAGCAGTCAAACCGTTGATTTAGTTGCCGAACGTATTGATCTTGCCATACGTATCACTAATGAGCTCGATCCTAGTCTAATCGCCAGACGTTTAGGGGAATGTGAGTCCGTGGTCTGCGCTGCGCCGCGTTATCTTGCCACCCATTCACTTATTAGCCATCCCGAGGATTTAACTCGGCATAACTGTTTAACCTATTCCTATTTTGGCGATGTGATGTGGCGGTTTACCCAAATTATTCATCCAGATGGTATCGAGGCGGGGCAGCTTTTTAATATTCCCGTAAGAGGTAACTTAAGTGCCAATGATTCTATGGTGGTACTAAACGCCACCTTGGCCGGCGAGGGGATTGCTATGCAGCCCTTGTGGGCGGTTAAACCGCATCTCGACTCGGGGGCATTAGTGCCACTGCTGCAGGAGTTTAAACCTCAATCCTTGGGCGTATATGGGGTGTATCAATCCCGTAAACATATGCAGCCCGCCTTAAGAGTGATGATGGATATGCTAGTGGCCTACTTTGCTAGCATGAACCAGCATGAACATTGTGCCAGCCTGAAATAACGGAAAATCCTCACCCTAAATTCAATGCAATAAAAAGGAGCTTAACCCTTTCGAGTTAACCTCCTCAGATACACGCTTGCCTAGATTCTAGATTCTAGATTCTAGATTCTAGATTCTAGATTCTCGATCTATTTAGTCATGCGCTTGTATTTCAGGCGGTGTGGCTCAACCACATCGGCACCATAGGTGTTCTTCAACCACGCCGAGTATTCGGTGTAGTTACCTTCGTAGAAGTTAACTTGGCCTTCGTCGCGATAATCCAGAATATGGGTCGCGATACGGTCTAAGAACCAACGGTCGTGCGAGATCACCATAGCGCAACCTGGGAATTCGAGAATCGCTTCTTCCAGTGCGCGCAGGGTTTCAACGTCTAAGTCGTTGGTCGGCTCGTCGAGGAGCAGTACGTTACCGCCAGCCTGCAACAGTTTAGCTAAGTGAACACGGTTGCGCTCACCGCCCGATAGAGTACCGATAATCTTTTGCTGATCTGCACCACGGAAGTTAAAGCGGCCCACATAGGCGCGACTTGGAATTTCCATGTTGTTGATGCGCATGATGTCTTGACCACCGGAGATTTCTTGCCAAATGGTGTTTTTGTCATTCATCGAATCGCGGAACTGTTCAACCGACGCCAATTGCACCGTTTCACCTATCTCAATGCTGCCGCTGTCAGGGGTTTCTGCGCCAGATAACATACGGAACAGGGTCGATTTACCTGCACCGTTAGCACCAATAATACCGACGATAGCGCCTTTAGGTACAGAGAACGACAGGTTGTCGATAAGGACGCGGTCACCATAGGATTTGGTTAAGTTTTTAACCTCAATCACTTTGTCACCTAAACGCGGTCCGGGCGGAATAAACAGCTCGTTGGTTTCGTTACGTTTTTGGTAATCGTTAGTGTTCAGCTCTTCAAAGCGCGCCATACGGGCTTTACCTTTAGACTGACGGCCTTTCGCGCCTTGGCGAACCCATTCTAATTCTTTCGCAATGGTTTTTTGACGCGCGCTTTCCGCGGCAGATTCCTGCTTCAAACGGGCATCTTTTTGTTCTAGCCATGAAGAGTAGTTACCTTCCCATGGGATACCCTCACCACGGTCAAGTTCTAAAATCCAGCCCGCAGCATTGTCGAGGAAGTAACGGTCGTGGGTAATCGCCACAACGGTGCCCGAGTATTCCTGCAGGAAGTGCTCGAGCCACGCGACGGATTCAGCGTCCAAGTGGTTGGTTGGTTCGTCGAGCAGCAGCATTTCTGGTTTTTCCAGCAGCAGACGACAAATCGCTACTCGGCGGCGCTCACCACCCGATAGCACTTCGATTTTTTCATCCCAATCTGGCAGACGCAGCGCATTCGCCGCGCGCTCGAGGATGTTGTCCAGATTGTGCGCGTCCTGTGCCTGAATAATCGCTTCAAGTTCACCTTGCTCTTTGGCAAGCGCATCGAAGTCAGCATCAGGCTCTGCATAAGCGGCATAGACTTCGTCTAAGCGTTTGAGAGCATTTTTGGCTTCAGAAACCGCTTCTTCAATCGCTTCACGCACGGTTTGCGTTGGGTCGAGTTTGGGTTCCTGTGGCAGGTAACCAATCTTCAGCCCTGGCATTGGGCGCGCTTCACCCTCAATCTCGGTATCGATACCGGCCATAATGCGCAGTAGGGTGGATTTACCTGAACCGTTAAGACCTAACACACCGATCTTGGCGCCGGGGAAAAAGCTTAAGGAAATGTCTTTAAGGATCTGCTTCTTAGGCGGAACAACCTTGCCCACCCGCAACATGCTGTAAACAAACTGAGCCATTTTTCTGCATCTATAAGTGACTAATGATGCGGCTAATTCTACTCGATTGCGCGCCGAACTCAACTCGGCATTGAGGCGCATTCAAGCTAAAACTGTAGGATTTTCATGTTTCAGAGACTGGGATTGTCGGCTCGTTACGAGTAGAATACCGCGCAACCCTACCTACAAGAATTGGCAGCTGGAGTAAGCAATGCTGAAAAAAGATATGAATATCGCAGATTATGATCCGGAACTGTTTAACGCGATTCAGAACGAAACTCTGCGTCAAGAAGAGCATATTGAGCTGATTGCTTCTGAAAACTACACCAGTCCACGCGTGATGGAAGCGCAAGGTTCACAACTAACCAATAAGTACGCCGAAGGCTATCCAGGCAAGCGTTACTACGGTGGTTGTGAGTATGTGGACGTAGTTGAAACCTTAGCGATTGAGCGTGCAAAACAACTGTTTGGTGCGACCTACGCAAACGTGCAACCTCACTCAGGTTCTCAAGCAAACAGCGCCGTTTACATGGCATTGTTAAAACCAGGCGATACCGTTTTAGGTATGAACCTCGCTCACGGTGGTCACTTGACCCACGGTTCACCTGTTAACTTCTCCGGTAGACTGTACAACATCATTCCTTACGGCATCGATGAATCAGGCAAAATTGACTACGACGAAATGGAACGTCTGGCGGTTGAACATAAGCCTAAGATGATGATCGGTGGTTTCTCTGCTTATTCAGGTATCGTTGACTGGGCAAGAATGCGCGAAATCGCAGACAAAATCGGTGCTTATCTGTTTGTCGACATGGCACACGTTGCGGGTCTTATCGCCGCTGGCGTGTATCCAAACCCAGTGCCACACGCGCACGTTGTGACCTCAACCACTCACAAGACCTTAGCTGGCCCTCGTGGTGGTATTATTCTGTCTGCTGCCGATGATGAAGAGTTATACAAAAAGCTGAACTCTGCGGTATTCCCAGGCGGTCAAGGCGGTCCTTTGATGCACGTTATCGCGGGTAAAGCGGTCGCCTTCAAAGAAGCTTTAGAGCCAGAGTTTAAAGCTTACCAACAACAAGTGGTTAAGAACGCTAAAGCCATGGTTGAAGTGTTCTTAGAACGCGGTTACAAAATCGTTTCAGGCGGTACTGACAACCACTTAATGCTGGTGGACTTAATTGGTCGCGACTTAACCGGTAAAGAAGCCGATGCCGCGTTAGGTAGCGCGAACATCACAGTAAACAAAAACTCTGTGCCAAACGATCCACGCTCTCCATTCGTGACCTCTGGTGTACGTATCGGTACGCCTGCGATCACTCGCCGTGGCTTTAAAGAAGCTGAAGCGAAAGAGTTAACCAGTTGGATCTGTGACATCCTCGACGATGCCCACAATCCAGCGGTCATCGAGCGCGTAAAAGGCCAAGTATTGGCTCTGTGCGCCCGTTTCCCTGTTTACGGTTAATTAGTTAATTTATCCAGATATGGCGGCTGAGTTCACAACTGCTTAGGGTGTCACTCTTAGGTGGTTAACCTCAGCCGATAAATAGGATAAAATCCCATGGCCGCATTAAGCGGCCATTTTTATTGCTAAAATCGTAGACTTAAACCCGCTCGGTTTAAGCGAGAAACAGCGAAAGCCATAGGCTTTATTCCATTCACGGCAGGAGGCTCAATGCATTGTCCATTTTGCAGCGCGACAGATACTAAGGTGATCGATTCCCGATTAGTGGCGGAAGGCCATCAAGTGCGTCGTCGCCGAGAATGCACCGAATGCCACGAACGATTTACCACTTTCGAAGGGGCCGAATTAGTGATGCCACGGGTGATTAAACGTGATGGCACGCGTCAACCCTTTGATGAAGAAAAGCTGCAAGCAGGTATGTTACGCGCGGTCGAAAAACGCCCCGTGTCCATGGATGAAATCGAGCAGGCCTTAAGTAAAATCAAGTCAACGCTGCGGGCGACTGGCGAGCGTGAAGTGCCATCCGAGATGATAGGCAATTTGATGATGGAACAGTTAATGAGCCTAGACAAGGTTGCCTATATTCGTTTTGCCTCGGTTTATCGCGCCTTTGAAGACGTCTCCGAATTTGGTGAGGCGATTGCGAAACTGCAAAAGTAACGTGGGTTCTCTTAAGTTAGTGCTTAGGTTCGTGCTTAGGTTAGTGCCTCGTTTTGCGCCGCATTCGGCACGCTTCCTCAAGATTTCATAGGGTTTATATGAATTGGTCAGAACTCGACAACCAGATGATGAGCCGAGCCATACAACTGGCTCACAAAGGATTTTATACCACTCGCCCCAATCCCAGTGTGGGCTGCGTTATCATAAAAGATAACCAGATTGTCGGTGAAGGTTATCATCAAAAAGCTGGCGAGCCCCACGCCGAGGTGCATGCACTGCGCATGGCTGGCGAGCTTGCCCGTGGCGCGACCGCTTATGTCACCTTAGAACCTTGTAGCCATTATGGCCGCACACCGCCGTGCGCCTTAGCGTTGATCAATATCGGTATTAAACGTGTAGTCGTTGCGGTGGAAGATCCTAATCCGCAGGTCGGCGGGCGCGGTATTCAAATGCTGCGCGATGCGGGTATTCAAGTGGATGTGGGATTACATCGCGATGAGGCCTATGCCTTAAATCTTGGTTTTATGAAGCGCATGGAGTCGGGTCTACCTTGGGTGACGGTCAAACTGGCCGCGAGTCTCGATGGTAAAACCGCGTTATCAAACGGGGTGTCCAAATGGATTACAGGCCCCGAAGCGCGCCGCGATGTGCAGCGTTTACGTTTGCGCGCCTGCGCCATAGTGACTGGGATTGAAACCATATTGGCCGATGACCCATCCCTAAATGTGCGCTACTCAGAGCTTGGTAGTCTTACCTCGCAATTGAGTGAAGCGCAGGTTTTACAACCGCTGCGAGTGGTTTTAGACAGTCGTGCCCGTATGCCGATTACGGCAGCCTTGTTTACAATTGAATCACCGATTTTATTAGTCTCGACAGTGAGCTATTCGTCAGACTTTACGGCGCAATTACCCGCCCATGTGACTTGTCTTCAATTACCGGCGATTGATGGTCGAATCTCCTTAGCTGCACTATTAAGCTATTTAGGCAAAAGCTGTAATCAGGTGCTTATCGAAGCGGGCGCGACCTTAGCGGGTGCCTTTATCGGTGCGGGATTAGCTGATGAGTTAGTGCTATATCAAGCGATGAAAATCCTTGGGGCACAGGGACGTAATCTACTCGAACTACCCGATTATCAAATGATGGCCGATATTCCGACCCTCAAACTGGTCGATGAGCGTAAAGTGGGCGCGGATACGCGTTTCACCTTGAGGCTCAAGTCCAATCCATCTTTAGCGAATAAGTGAGTTAACCATGTTTACTGGGATTATTGAGGCCGTTGGCACGCTGCGAAAGCTTGAACGCAAAGGCGATGATATTCGTTTGACGGTCGCCAGTGGCAAACTGGATTTAAGCGATGTGCGTTTAGGCGACAGTATCGCCACCAATGGTGTGTGTTTGACTGTGGTGCAACAATTAGCCGATGGCTATGTGGCGGATGTGTCAGCAGAAACCGTCAGCCTTACAGGCTTTGCCGACTATAAAGTGGGCACTAAGGTCAATCTTGAAAAGGCCGTCACCCCAACCACACGTTTAGGCGGCCATATGGTCAGCGGCCATGTGGATGGCATTGCCACCGTTGAGCAGCGTTTGGCGCGGGGCCAAGCGATTGAGTTTTGGTTAGCGGCGCCTGCGGAGCTGGCACGTTATATTGCTCATAAAGGTTCTATCACCATCGATGGTGTGAGCCTCACGGTAAACGAAGTCGATGGCCATCGTTTCAGATTAACCATAGTGCCCCATACCGCGGGTGAAACCACATTGGTGGATTTGAAAGCCGGCGATAAGGTGAATATTGAAGTGGATTTAATCGCCCGCTATTTAGAGCGTTTAATGCGCTTTGATACTAAAGAAACCCAAGGCGGTGGGGTGACCATGGAAATGTTAGCCCGTGCTGGCTTTGTGCGTTAGGGCACTGGCACTTAGCTCACTTAGGTATAGAATTTCATAACAACAGTAAAATCATAAAGGTCCTACAATGGCGCTGCACAGTATAGAAGAGATCATCGAGGATATTCGTCAAGGCAAAATGGTTATTTTGATGGATGACGAAGACAGAGAGAACGAAGGCGACCTGATTATGGCGGCCGAAATGGTGACGCCAGAAGCGATTAACTTTATGGCGAAATACGGTCGCGGGTTAATCTGTCAAACCATGACCAAGGCCCGTTGCCAGCAGCTAAATCTGCCCTTGATGGTAACCAATAACAATGCGCAGTTCTCGACTAACTTTACGGTATCGATTGAAGCTGCCGAAGGCGTAACCACCGGGATTTCGGCCCATGATCGCGCCGTAACGGTAAAAGCTGCCGTGGCTAAAGATGCCAAAGCGTCGGATTTAGTCCAGCCTGGGCATATCTTCCCATTAATGGCGCAGGACGGCGGCGTGTTAACCCGCGCTGGCCACACAGAAGCAGGTTGTGATTTAGCCCGTTTAGCGGGGCTTGAGCCGTCGGGCGTGATTGTTGAGATCCTTAATGAAGACGGTACCATGGCTCGCCGCCCAGATTTAGAGATTTTCTCTGAAAAACACGGCGTTAAAATCGGCACTATTGCGGCGCTGATTGAATACCGTAACACCAAAGAAACGACCGTTGTGCGTGAAGCAAAATGCAAACTGCCAACCCGTTTTGGTGAGTTCGATATGGTGACCTTTAGGGATACTATTGACAACCAATTACACTTTGCCTTAGTGAAGGGTGAGGTGAAACCAGACTGTTTAGTGCGGGTGCATTTACAGAATACGTTTAACGATCTACTCCATTCTGAGCGCGATCAGCAACGCAGCTGGCCGCTCGAAAAAGCGATGGCGCGGATTTCTGCCGAAGGTGGTGTGTTAGTATTGCTTGGCAATCAAGAACATCCCAGTGAAATCCTCGCCAAGGTCAAAGCCTTTGAGGCGGAAGATCAAGGTCAGACGCCCGTGTCAGCCAAATGGCAAGGTACTTCACGCCGTGTCGGTGTAGGTTCACAAATTCTGGCCAGTTTAGGCGTGACCAAAATGCGACTCTTAAGCTCGCCTAAGCGTTACCATTCACTATCAGGCTTTGGCCTAGAAGTGACAGAGTACGTGGCTGAGTAACAGGCTAAGCTTTTAATAGGTTCCACTAAGGTAAAATTCACCATTTCTATCATTTGCATAAGGCCGTGGGCAATTGACTGTGGTATCATGTCGCCACTTTTCGCCCCGAGCCGGGTGCTTTAGCTAAATTAGGTAAGAAAATGAACGTAGTTCAAGGTAATATCGAAGCGAAGAATGCCAAAGTTGCGATTGTAATTTCGCGTTTTAACAGCTTTTTAGTAGAAAGCCTGCTTGAAGGTGCACTTGACACGCTGAAACGTTTTGGCCAAGTCAGTGATGAAAACATCACTGTCGTCCGTGTACCTGGTGCGGTTGAGTTACCGCTGGCGGCACGTCGTGTTGCTGCAAGTGGTAAGTTTGACGGCATTATTGCACTTGGTGCGGTAATCCGAGGTGGTACCCCTCACTTTGATTTTGTTGCAGGCGAATGTAACAAAGGTCTAGCTCAAATTGCATTAGAGTTCGATCTGCCGGTTGCTTTCGGTGTATTGACTACAGATACCATTGAACAAGCTATTGAGCGTTCAGGTACTAAAGCGGGTAACAAGGGCGGCGAAGCTGCGCTAAGCTTGCTTGAAATGGTCAACGTTTTGCAACAGCTTGAACAACAGTTGTAATAGTAGGAAAAATAATGAAGCCTTCTGAGCGCCGCAAGGCCCGCCGTTTAGCCGTTCAAGCCATTTATTCATGGCAACTAAGCGGGAATAATATTGCCGATGTCGAGCATGAGTTTTTAACTGAACAGAGTCTCGATGGTGTAGACGTAGCTTATTTTCGTGAGCTATTTGCAGGCGTAGCAACTAAGAAAACCCAATTGGATGAGTTGATCATTCCACACTTAGATCGCCCTATTGATGAGGTGTCTCCAGTGGAGAAAGCCATAGTACGCCTAGCGGCCTATGAGCTGACTTTCCGTAAAGATGTGCCATTTAAAGTTGCCATTAACGAGGCGATTGAATTGGCTAAAGCTTTCGGTGCGGATGAAAGCCATAAGTTTGTTAATGGATTACTCGACAAACTGGTTGCACGTAAGTAATAAGGACAAACGGTATCTTAGGATACCGTTTTTCATTGCTAACAAAGGTGGCCGATGTGAGTCGCGCCAAACTGTACAGTGAAAGAATTCCAGCTTATTGAATGTTATTTCAATCACCGCGGCCCAGCACGCCGTGATGTCAAATTGAGTATTGGCGACGATTGCGCCCTTGTGCAGCCCGCCGAAAATAAGTCGATCGCCATTTCCTGCGATACCTTAGTCGAAAATGTTCACTTCTTCCCCGATATTCCACCTCAAGCCTTAGGTTACAAAGCCTTAGCTGTAAATCTTTCTGATTTAGCGGCAATGGGGGCCGAGCCTGCGTGGATGACGCTTGCACTCACTTTGCCAGAGGTTAACGAGACCTGGCTGAGTGGTTTTAGTGAAGGCCTGTTTGAAGCGGCAGAATATTATGGCATCGCCTTGATAGGTGGTGACACAACTCGCGGGCCTAGGGCGATTAATATCACAGTGCACGGGCAAGTCCCCCATGGTAAAGCCTTGACCCGTCATGGCGCTAAGGCCGGTGACTGGATTTATGTAACGGGTACGCTTGGTGATTCTGCGTTAGGGCTGGACTTGATCCGCGGCGTGCAACATGCGCGAGCGGAGCATAAAGAGTTTTTGATTAATCGCCATTATCGACCCACTCCTCGAGTATTGGCTGGGCAATCATTGCGCTCTTTGGCATCCAGTGCCATCGATTTATCCGATGGTTTTATCTCGGATATTGGGCATATCCTCAAGGCATCAAAGGTTGGCGCTGTAGTCGATGTGGGGGCGATTCCTTTGTCGCGCGCGATGCAAGATACCGTGAGCGAAGAACATGCATTAGGCTATGCGCTGACGGGGGGCGAGGATTATGAACTGCTCTTTACCGTGCCTGAGGCACAAAAAGGTGCGTTAGAAACCGCCCTCAGCCATGCTGGTACTAAGTTTGTCCGTGTTGGGCAAATCTGTGCGGGCAGTAAGCTTAAGTTGCAACTTAATGGTGAGCTATTTACGCCACCGTACCACGGTTTTGAGCATTTTTAATGAAGTTGTTATCCCAAGATCAGGCGCTGTCGCGCCTGTCCCTTAAAAATCCTATTCATTTTTTAGCCCTCGGTTTTGGCAGTGGTTTAGCGGCTAAGGCTCCAGGTACTTTTGGTACCTTGGCGGCAGTCCCGCTCTATTTATTATTGGCCCAGTTGCCCTTGAGTTGGTATTTAGCCCTGACCTTAGTGTGCGTACTCGCGGGGATTTATATCTGCGATAAGGCCGCTAAGGACATGGGCGTACATGACCATGGCGCGATTGTATGGGATGAAGTTGCAGGTTTATTGATCACTATGATTGCCGCCCCCGCTGGTATTCTGTGGCTCGCTGTCGGTTTTGTGCTGTTTCGGCTATTCGACATCCTAAAACCTTGGCCGATTCGATGGCTTGATGCCAAAGTTGAAGGTGGTTTTGGCATTATGATAGACGATGTGTTAGCTGGTATTTTTGCACTTATTTGTCTGCAAGTAATTGTCTTTATTAGCCAATAATATCTTTAGTTAACCCAAACTAAAGTTCGTTACCCTATAAATGCCAATGCCTTATCTGCTGTAGATAAGGCATTGGTTATAAAGCTTTATTTTCGTTGCGGTGGCTTACTGTATTTTTACTGTAATAGTTCTCGTGCATTGGCGAGAGTGTTAGAAGTAATTGTATCGCCACCAAGAAGTCTGGCTAATTCTTGGATACGTTGCTCCCTATCCAAAGGCATCATAGTGGTTTCTGTACTGCCCGCCTTGTTGAATTTATTCACAAACATATGTTGATGGCCATTACCAGCAACTTGAGGTAAATGGGTTACACAAAGTACTTGAGTCGATTCTCCTAGACTACGCAGCATTCTGCCAACCACAGCAGCGGTCGGGCCTGAAATTCCCACATCCACCTCGTCGAAAATCAGGGTAGGAGTGGCAACCTTTTTTGCAGTAATCACTTGGATGCCTAAACCGATACGCGATAATTCACCGCCAGAGGCAACCCGTGAAATCGGTTGTAAAGGCTGTCCAGGGTTGGTTGTGACCATAAACTCTATATTATCGCTGCCATTTACCGACATAATCTCGGGATTAAAATTCACTTCAATGGTGAACTTACCCTTGGGCATGTTGAGTTCGTGGATAGATTGAGTCACTAACTTATCCAGTTCTTTCGCATAACGGGCGCGGCTCTGGCTCAGTTTTTGTGCGTTCGCTAAGTAAGCGGTTTTACTCGCTTCAACTTGGAGTTGGATTTCCTCTAACTTAGTTTCATCGTCATCGAGGGTTGTGAGTTCCGCTTTGAGTGCCAAATGATGTTCGGCTAATTTGTCAGGGCTAACATGATGCTTACGGGCCAGTTGCATAGCCTTTGAGAGTCGTTCCTCTAAATAGGCAAAATGCGCGGGATCGAGTTCGAGTTTACTCAGGTAATGCTGTAATTCTCCCGCGCTCTCTTGTACTTGAATAAGGGCTTCATTCAACATAGTACTGACATTGGTTAATGCGGGATCATAGCTTTGCAAATTTTCAGCAAGGCTTACAGTTTTGTTAAGCAGTGACTCAATATTGCTCTCTTCGCCATCTGTGAGTAAATATAGGCTGGCTTGGCAGCTATCCACCAGTTCAGTGCCATTGGCGAGGCGTTTATGCTCTTGCTCAATGTCCTCAAATTCACCGACCTTGAGGTCGAATTCATCTAGCTCTTCAACTTGATATTGCACCAGCTGTTTTCGGGCAATACGTTCATGCTGTGAGGCTTCTAATTGCTTGAGTTCGGCTTCGATTTGTTTGCAGCGTTGATAGCTTGCTGCCACTGTGTCTATCAGTAGTCTGTGATTGGCGTAGCTGTCGAGCAAGGTGAGTTGATGCTCACTCTTTAGCATAGCGTGGTGGGCGTGCTGACCATGGATACCGACCAGCAATTGCCCGAGTAATTTCAGTTGAGTTAACGGCACAGGATTGCCATTAATGTAGGCGCGTGAGCGGCCATCACTGCCAATAGTTCGACGCAGAATACACTCATCATCAAGTTCGAGATCGTTATCTTCGAGCCAACGTTTGGCAAGGGGAACATCGTGTAGTGAAAATCGAGCACTGACTTCGGTTTTACTTGCACCAGGGCGAACACTACTGGCATCGGCACGATTACCTAGGCACAAACCTAAGGCGTCGATAGCGATGGATTTACCTGCGCCAGTTTCACCAGTAATGCTGGTCATACCGGGACGAAAATCCAGTTCGAGAAAACGGACGATAGCGAAATTATTGATGCTGAGTTGGCAAAGCATAATGAGTTCCTGTCGCAAAACTTACCAAATCACTGTATTGATAAACAGTATATACTGATTTTATATACAGTAAAGTGGCTTTGGGTAAATATTCGACACATTGCAATAAGCTAGAGTTTAATCGCTTGTTTATGAATAGGTTTTAACAAGTTGTTCTAAAATAGGTAAGCTAAAAAAAGTCACTATAGTGCCAAATAATATCCCCTGCGCACTGGTTGAGGCTTGGGTGTTATAGCGCTGAGCAAGTAAATAGACGCTGGCCGCCGTAGGTAAGGCACTGAGGATTACACCCATCACTAAGTAATCTCCACTAACGCCAACGCTTTTAAGCATGAAGAAAACCAATGCGGGTTGTAGGATTAATTTAAAGAGGTTGATAAGGCTAAGTTCGATAAGATTCGTCAGGCTAAATACCTTGCTATCTTTTTGGTAGCGCATGGCTTTGGCTAATACCATGCCAACGGCAAATAAAGCGCAGGGGCTTGAGGTATTGCCAATTTGTTGGATCATCATGGCTACGCCAGAGGGCAGTGTTATCCCCAATGCCGAAATTGCAATGCCGATAAAGCAGCCGATAACGATGGGATTTTTAACCACAGCTAAACACATGATCACTACGGCGTGGTGTTGTCTGTGGGTATTTGTCGTAAGCTCCAGCGAGACCAAGGCCACGGCAAACATAAGCACGGACAATAAACTGGCTATGGCGGCGGCAACTAGGGCGCTTTGTTGTTCAGGAAATATAATCACCAGCAGCGGAATTCCAATAAATGCGGTATTGCCAAAGGTGGCATTTAAGGCGCGCACGGCGGCAATTGCATGCTGTTTGGGATTGAAAAGTAAGGATATACCAACACAAATCAGATAAATCATCAGCATGGCGGCGCTATAGCCTGCAATAAATCCCCATTGCAGAATTTCTTCAATCGGTTGCTGGGCCAGTGCAATCAGGAGAATGGCAGGAAACGCAATATAGTAGACATATTGATTGAGCACTTGGTCGGTTTCTACTGGGAGAAAACGCAGTTTTTGTACAAGTGTGCCGAGCAGCATGATCCCGAAGACGGCAAACAGAGGGGTTAAAATGGTCATATCCCTCACTCATCCTTTTGTGTTTTTGCTTTCCCGCAAGAAGACGTTGTGGGTGCGCTAGCAGGGAATAATACCTAGGGTAATTGACGATAATCGGTGTTAGCGCAGTAAACTTATTGGCAAAATAGCATAGGATTAACCTTGGAAGCTATTGCGCTATGGTCGTAGAAATGAATAATTCTACGTTTAAAACACAATGAGTTAGTGCCTTATACCTGTGAGCGGCACTCACGCTAAACGATGGGATTGAACATGGCTGATGATGTTGGCGCTGAGCTGCAGTTAATTTATCTGTTTGTGCATTTGGTGAATGCGGGCAGTTTTTCTCAAGCCGCGAAAGTGCTCGATATGCCTATCGCTACTGTGAGCCGTAAGCTGGCCAAGCTTGAAGAAAAACTCGATAAGCAATTGTTTATGCGAAGTACCCGCAAGCTGCGATTAACCGAGGAAGGTTTAGCGTTATTTCAGCGATATCAGAGTGTGATTGCGCAGTTCGATGAACTCAGTGGCATTGGCAGCGATAAACCTGAAGGCACATTGCGGATAGCTGCGCCAATCTCAATTATTTCAATTATCTTTATTCACGCATTAAACGAGTTTGGCCGTTTATATCCCGATATTCGTTTACACATTTCCCAAAGCAATGAGTTAGTGGATTTAATTGATAAAGGGATTGATGTCGCGATTGTCGGTGGTGCACAGCCTGATTCTTCTTGGGTGTCGAGTACTTTAGGTGAGCTTGATTATCGTTTGTTTGCGACGCCGGAATATTTAGCCCATGCCCCTGAATTGATCCATCCCGATGATCTTGAAAACCATCAGTTGATCAAAGTTTGGCCGCTGTTTAATTGGCATTTAAAGCATCCTAATGGCGAGTCTTTCTATTTTAATGGCCCAACAAAACTCACGCTCACGGATCTCCATGGCGCGATTCAGGCGACCTTAGATCATGGTGGTATTCTGTATGGGCCAGAATTATTCGTAAAACAACAGATTAAAGAAGGGCGTTTAAAAGTGCTCTTACCGGAATGGATTGGCGAACAACGTAGAATTTCGATTCTTTATCACCAGCGTAGTCAGCAACCGCTGAAAGTGAAGGTGTTTATCGAGTTTATGCAATCCAAAGCGCCTGAACTTTTTTCAATGGCTTAAGATTAACGTTTACGGGGTTTTAAAGTATTTTGGCTCATGGAGTTTTGCGTTTGCTTAGCATCTTGCAGGCTCGCGCGGGTGGCTGGCACAATCCCAAGCTCACGGTAATAATTCACTAAACGGCGTAATTCAAATAGAGAACCAATACGGTTTTGCCCGCCTATAGTGAGTTTCCAGGTATCGGTAAGGCCTTCGCTATTGGTTAAAATAAAACCTTGATAAACAATTTTTTTCATATTGAATGGGTTATAGAGTTAACTCTATCCTCCGGTGATTCAAACCCGTAGCTGATGCTACCTAAGCAGTAAAAATGTTAGGTAACATCACCGGATTTTCAAGGCAACTGAAGAGATAAACCCTAGACCTTAAAAGGGTTTATTATGCGACGCTGATCCCGATATTCGATACACCCGCTTCGATAATCTCTTTGCGTAAACCCTTCACTAATTCGGCAGTAATCTTAGGATTTTCTTCGATAATTTCCAGCAGGGTATTTTGTAGCGCGCGCTCTTCTTCCATCACTTCATGGGCGAAGACGTAGTCATCTAAGGCATCATCGGTTAAATCCACATCGCTGATGGTCTCGATATAGTTCGCCACGGTGCTTGAGGATAACTTGCTGATATTGGTGATATCTTCCTCAAGGTTGGTTTGAATCGCCCCAAGCAAAGTGGAAAGCGCAACCACGGCATCCATTGCTGGGTATACGCCATAGCTATCAAAATCGGCAGGATCTGGGGTGTTATCTTCTAAGCGTTGCAGATGCACATCGATGTTGAATTTCAGCTTATTGTCGTACTGGGATTGCCAAAGAAGCTCGAGCACAGTGCTTAATACCGCAGGATCACCAAACTCACAAACCTCTGAAAACAGTTGATAGTTAGGCAACATTCGTTGGCAAAGGGCAATGGCAAAGAGTTTTTTCTGTGGTAGTTCTAGCGCTTTTAAACGCTTAAAGAAGCCCGTTTTTTTGGTCATCTGTTATTTCCGCTGATAGCTGTGATAGCACTTGTTTTGCCGCCGATTCTACCTTAGTTAGCTCATCAAGTAACTCTAGTATTTCCGGTTCGAGATCTTCGACACGGGCATCACGTTTCAATGCCGATTCAATCTCTTGGCATAATCGCTGTGTGGTCGGCACCCCGCAATAGCAACTGGCGCCATGAAGTTTATGGATAGTGCTGAGCATCGTGGTTTGATCGTTTTGACTCAGTGCCGTCTCTATCGCCGAGACCGTTTGAGGTAACGATTCCAATAACATGCGTAGCATATCTAATGCTAGGTCAGACTTATGGTTAGCTTGGGTTAAGCAAAGATCCCAGTTGAGGGTATGTAAATCAAAGTGAGTGAATTTGGGCCGAGTAATCCAGCGGTTAATCTCTGCTTTAAGTGCGGCTTCATCTATGGGTTTGGGCAAATAACCATCCATGCCACTACCTAAAATTAGCTCACGTTCCTCGGCAATTGCATGGGCGGTCACGGCAATAATCGGCGTATTGCGGTTCATCGACCCTTGGCGAATTTGCTTGGTCGCGCTGATGCCATCGGTGCCTGGCATCTGGATATCCATAAAGATAAGATCAAAAGTGCGAGTCTTCGCCTGTTTTACCGCTTCTTCACCGCTATTGACGGCGATAACGGTAGTGACTAGTTCGTTAAGCAGCGTATCAATCAGTTTTAAATTGGCGAAGTTATCGTCCACCGCTAATACGGTAAGCGATTGGCGCGCCGCTGGAACTGTAATACTTGCGGGTGGTAATAGGTCATATTCCATTGGTGGATAGAGCATATTACGCGCCAGTTGGTGCTCGCTTACTGGCAGAGACAATACCACGTCAGCATTGGGGCGAATAAACTGACTTAACATGTCTTGCTCTTGGCAGTCGAATAGCACGACTAAACAATCTGTTTTTGTCTTGGCTAGATTTAACGTACTCACCAATTGATTGGGATTGCTAAATCCATGGCAACTCAATAACACATAATCAAACGGATGCTCAGTCGTTGATAGGGTTGTCTGCAAACTAGGAATATGTTGATGATGAGTGACCTTAGTATCCCACTGTGTTAGTTGGCGACTAATCACTGAATGGGTGAGTACTCTGGGCTCATAAAAGAGCACGGTTTTATCTTTCAGTTTTTCAAGCGGTAGTGAATCACCAATTTGGAATTGACCAAGGCCTAATGGTAGGGTGAACCAGAAGTTAGAGCCCTTATCCACCGAAGAGGTAAAGCCAATTTGGCCGCCCATTTGATTGACGAGGCGTTTGGTGATGACTAATCCAAGCCCTGTTCCGCCAAAGCGGCGGGAAATCGAGGAGTCCGCTTGACCAAAAGCTTGGAACAGGAAGTCTTGCTGACTTTCATCAATCCCAATCCCGGTATCGATAACATCACAGCGCAGCACCACTTGTTCTTCGGTCTGCGCTTGTAATTCTAATTTAACCAGTACGCTGCCTGAGTCGGTAAACTTAATAGCATTGCCCACTAAGTTATTGATAATTTGGCACACACGCATCGCATCGCCATTAACGTTGTCGGGGACGTTGGGCGCAATATCGACGACCAATTCCAGCCCTTTGGCCTGCGCACTGCCGGAGATTAAGGTGATGGTTTCACCCAAGGTTTCCCTTAAGCCAAATGGCATGCTTTCTAGCACCATTTTACCGGCTTCAAGTTTCGAGAAGTCGAGGATATCGTTGATAATCGCCAGTAGGTTGGTGGCGCTACGCTCGATGGTGTTAATGTAATCGACTTGGCTCGAGTGCAGCGGGGTTTTAACGAGCTGACGGGCAAATCCTATCACGCCGTTTAATGGGGTGCGCAGCTCGTGGGACATGTTCGCCAAGAATTCCGACTTAATACGACTGGCCTCCAGCGCGCGTTTTTTGGCTAAGTCGAGCTCAACGTTTTGGATCTCAATCTGCTCTAAGGTTTCCCGCAGATCCGATGTCGCCTGATCGATATTTTGCTGCATCTCATCGTGGTATTCCGATAATGATCCTGCCATGGCATTAATGCCGCGTTTCAGCAGATCCAGCTCGCCAATAAGATTGCCTTCGAGCCGCGCATCCAGTTTACCCTCACGGATTTTGGCGACCACCCGCACCATTTCGGTAATCGGCTGGGTGACGTTTTTAACCAGACGAAAGGTAAACAACAGGTTCAATTGCACCCCAATCAACACAATAATAAAGGCGGCCACTGCGGCCCTGTGTTGCTCGAGCAAGGCGCGTTCTTTATTGATAATGACCGAAATATAGCCGAGCAGCTCGCCATTATCGGTTTGGATATCAAAATTTGCAGGCTCGCCGCCCGTAGGCTGAGCGGTTGCAAAGATCGGTGTGCGTAGAATAAGGCTGTCGCCTACATGTTCAATTTCGGTTTTATGCAGATTGGTTAGCGCCTCTTTGTAGCGCATGATCTCGAAATCTTTATGGTAGTGCGATGTAACAAAGAGTTGATTATGGATATCAAAAATCGCAATCGATTTAACCAGCGTGGATTTATTGAGTTGGGCTGCGGCAAGGAGTCTTTTTGTTGCTTCCCTATCATTACCGACCAGTCCCACTTCGCTGGCAATCGCTAAAGGCTCGATAATATTACTGCCCTGTTCAATCAGCGTATCTTCGAGTTCATAGAAGCGATTTATGGTAAAGTAGCTGCCCAGCAGAATACCGACTAAGATCGTCGGCGCAAGCGCAAGCACCAGAACCCAGGAACGTAAGCTGTATTTGGTCATGTTGTTGACAGGGTTCATAGCCGCAGCGCAGTTTCCTAAGTTCTAGGGACGATATAATTTTATAAGACTGCCAGAAAAAGGGCGGTCTTGACCAGTTTTTTATTGATTTAGAGGCCGAAATGGCACAATTTTTTAAAGCAAAACCAAATAGTTCCAAGCAATTGTCCGCGAAGCAATCCTTTAGCGTGCAACAGCTCGATCACCTTGGGGCAGGTATAGCACAACATCAGGGAAAAGTCGTATTTATCCCCGGCGCCTTGCCCAGTGAAACCGTGCAGGCGCAGCTGACCGAACAAAAGAAAAACTATGCCCGAGCCAAGCTGATTAAAGTCGAGACGCCAAGCGCTGAGCGAGTCACGCCGTTATGTCCACACTACCAAAGCTGTGGTGGCTGTGATTTGCAGCATATGTCATTAACGGGTCAGCGTGAGCATAAGTCGGCGGCCTTGATTGATATTATGGCCAAATTTGCCGGCGCCGAAGGCAACTCAGTGCCCGCATTGACCGGCGATGGCTGGCACTATCGCCGCCGCGCACGCCTTGCAACGTTATTTGATAAAAATACCAAGCAGTTGAGCTTAGGGTTTCGTGCATCGAGCAGCAACCAAGTGGTGCCTATTGATAGCTGTTTAGTCTTGGCTAAGCCCTTAGCTGATTTAATCACGCCCTTTGCTAAGTTACTTAATCAACTTGCGGCCAAATCGAGTCTTGGGCACTTAGAATTGATTGACGCCGACAATGGTCATTTTGCGGTAATTCGAATCACTAAATCCTTAAATGATAAGGACATGGCTAAGCTTGTGCAGTTTGCCGAGCAGCATCAAATCCATATTTGTTTGCAAGACAACAACGGCGAGTTCCATGGGGTGAATGGCACGCTGTTATTGCCCGTCTATCAGCTGCTCGATGATAAAGCCGATGCAACACCTGTGAGCTTAACCTTTACCCCTGGCAACTTTGTGCAAGTCAATGCGCAAATTAACAAGGCCATGGTGGCGCAGGCGTTAGACTGGTTAGCACCGCAGCCGGGTGAGCGCATTCTCGATCTCTTCTGTGGTATGGGGAACTTCAGTTTGCCTTTAGCTAAACTGGGCGCCGAAGTGATTGGGGTTGAAGGGGTGCCAGAAATGGTTAGCCAAGCCCGTGAAAACGCGGCGGCAAATGGCTTAAGCAATTTAACCTTTTACCATGGCGACTTAAGTGCCGATTTATCCTGCGAGCCTTGGATGGGCAAGATTGATAAATTGCTACTCGATCCTGCGCGCGCGGGTGCATTTGAGAGTTTGCAATGGCTTAAGAAAATGAAACCTCGCCGAGTGGTGTATGTGTCTTGTAATCCGGCGAGCTTAGCCCGCGACAGTGCGGTGTTGCTCGAACGTGGCTACAAGTTACAAAAGTTAGGCTTAATCGATATGTTCCCGCAGACACATCATATCGAAGCCATGGCGTTGTTTGAGCTTGCAAAATAAGTCTTGTATGTCGGGCAAGGTTTTCTCATTTGCCCGCGTTATTCGTGTGTAAAGTAAGCAAAGCGTTTGAATAACGTAAAAAATGTGAAGTTTCGTCTCGTTGGGTTTGACAAGTCCGTGCCAATGCTGAAGATAGGAGTGCCGAGGTGGTGCCACTTTTCTTTGAGCACGAATAAGGAAATAAATTAGATGGTCTCTGTTCGCGAAGCGCACTTTAATGATCCCGATTTTCATCTTGAAGAGTGGGTGGCTCGCTATGTTAGTCATGTCGATGAGGCGCAAACCTTACTCGCCCTGATTGAGCAGGTCGATGCTTTACCCGCTAAGAGTCCTGCCGCGAAAAGAGAACTGCTTGAACGTGCCCGCGAGATGATTGAAATCCTCGCGCCGCTGAATATGGACATTGAGACGCTGCAAGCGGCCATCCTGTTTGTGGTGTTTGATGCCGGTTTATTAGACGAAGAAGCGATCAAAGAAAAGTTTGGTGAGCCGCTGGCGCGGTTAGTCGCCAGCGTGGTGACCATGGATGCCATTGGCGCGTTAAAAATCAATCCCAATAGCCGCTCAACCGAGCCGCAAATCGACAATATCCGCCGCATGTTGCTGGCGATGGTCGAAGACGTGCGCGCCGTGGTGATAAAACTGGCCGAGCGTGTTTGTTTGCTGCGCGCCGTGAAAAATGCCGACGAAGAAACCCGCGTCTTGCTGGCCCGCGAAATTGCCGATATCTATGCGCCGCTCGCTAACCGTTTGGGGATTGGTCAGTTAAAGTGGGAATTAGAAGATATTTCCTTCCGTTATCTGCATCCAGATACCTACAAGGACATTGCCAAACAGCTTGATGGTAAACGGTTAGACCGCGAAGTCTATATCGAAAAATTTGTTGAACAGTTGCAGCAGCGCCTCGATGAGGATCATATCCGCGCTAAGGTGTATGGTCGTCCAAAACATATCTACAGCATCTGGCGCAAGATGAAGGGCAAACACCTCAAGTTTGATGAGTTGTTTGACGTGCGCGCCGTGCGGATTGTCACAGAGCGTTTGCAGGACTGTTATGGCGCCTTAGGCGTAGTGCACACTCTTTGGCATCATATTCCACGCGAGTTCGACGACTACGTGGCCAACCCTAAACCTAACGGTTATCAATCCATCCATACGGTTGTGGTGGGGCCTGAGGGTAAAACCGTTGAAATTCAAATTCGTACCCAAGATATGCATGAAGATGCAGAGCTTGGGGTTGCCGCGCACTGGAAATACAAAGAGGGTAATCACTCCGGTAAGCAAAGCGGTTACGAAGAAAAAATCAATTGGCTGCGTAAAATTCTGCAATGGCAGGAAGACGTGGTCGAAAGCGGCAACTTGGTCGAAGAAGTCCGCAGCCAAGTGTTTGAAGACCGAGTCTATGTGTTTACCCCAAGCGGTGAAGTGGTCGATTTACCACTCGGCTCAACCGTGCTCGACTTTGCCTACTATATTCACTCGCAGGTCGGCCATAAGTGCATCGGCGCTAAGGTTGATGGCCGCATTGTGCCGTTTACTTATCAGGTTGAAACGGGTGAGCGTATCGAGATCATTACCTCGAAGCACCCTAATCCTAAGCGCGATTGGCTCAATCCAAACTTAGGCTATATCCGCACCTCGCGGGCGCGCTCGAAAATTCAGCATTGGTTTAAGCAGCAGGACCGCGATAAAAACATTATCGCCGGTAAAGAAATGCTCGAAGCCGAGTTGGCGCGAGTGAGCCTTAAAATCAAAGATGCTGCCATCGCCGTTGAGCGTTTTAATATGGCGAGTATGGACGACTTGCTTGCGGCCATCGGCGGCGGGGATGTGCGTTTACATCAGGTCGTTAACCATATTCAAAGTAAGTTGCGCCTCGATGAGGCGAGCGAAGAAGATGCGGTAGAAGAATTAGTTAAAAAGAGCCAATCTAAATCTGGTACCAACAGCCGTGGGCAGGTTGAGGTGAATGGCGTGGGTAACTTACTCAGTCATATCGCCCGTTGCTGCCAGCCCGTGCCTGGGGATGAGATTTTAGGATTCATCACCAAAGGGCGCGGTATTTCGGTGCATCGCTCCGACTGTGAGCAGGTGAAAGAGTTAATGCGCGTTCATCCAGAACGTGGCGTCGATGTGGTTTGGGGCGAGAACTATTCAGGTGGTTATCGCATGCGCCTGCGCGTCTTGGCCCATGATCGCAGCGGATTATTGCGGGATCTCACCTCAGTACTTGCCGCCGAAAAATCCAATGTGCTCGCCATGAGCTCGTCATCGGATATTAAGAATCAGACGGCAGCCATCGAGCTGGAATTAGAGCTATACAACCTCGATGGCTTATCGCGGGTGTTATCTAAGCTCTCCCAAGTCGATAGCGTGATAGAAGCGCGCAGATTGTAATTCTCGACTCCAATGGTTATCGGTTGTAAAAGGCGGTAGGGCATAAAGCACTACCGCTTTTTTGTATTTGGGAGTTTGTAGGGTAAAAGCGTTAAAATAGGAGTGCTAATACCTATACGGCTAAATCACTTATTTGGTCAATTGAAAGCTGCGGAAGATTGATGGATGAGCCATGGCACTTGCTCCCCGACGCGCAGCAAGTCCGTCCTTGGATGCTCGACCGCCCCGTCCATGGGGCGGACGGTCGTCTCGCTAATCTCCATGGCTCACCTTTTTAGTATTGGCGTAATCTGTCGGTTTGAAAGAAGGTACTTGTCTCGTTTTGGGACAAAAGCGTGTTAGATCCCCAACACTAATTTTTGAGTTTCGGATTAAAATTTCTATGGGTTTAACGTTTATGTTAAGGGGCGGCGGCACGCCGTCCCAGAGAGCGAAGCGAACGATTTGAACATATAGTTAGGTGCTTGGCTCACTGCAAATAATTTGTGATGAAAGAACAACAAAGCGTGTAGCTCCTGCTGTTGACTCAATGCCCCATGGGAGATCAGTGCAAACGCAAGCCAGCATTTGGCCTGCGCCGTTTGCCCACTGCGATTCTAGTTCACACCCGATAACTCCGTGACGCGGATAATTAGATGAAGCTGAGAGATTCTCGCTGCTGACTACTGGTGCTTTTTCGATGAAAAAGTGAGATTGCCCATTTGCGTCAAACAAAACGCATTCGACCCAGCCTGGAAACTCACTGTTGATGAACCGCAAGATTTTTACGGAGATATTTGGCATAACACGTAAGCACCTAACGCCGCGATAAACGGTGGTTTTTAAGTTGCACTTTTGCCATAAAATGGAGCGAAGCGGAATGGCAAAAGTGCAACTTAAAAGCCATCCGTTTGATTGCTTTGTGTACGCCCAGCATGGGCATGAACTAATGAGGTGAAAGTCCTCTGTAGGAAGGTCACCGTTCAATAACATCCTGTTATTAAACGTTAACTACTAGCGAATGGCAAGGG